>NZ_JBMVFA010000001.1:0-19179 GCF_049543595.1 Kitasatospora sp. NPDC094028
CCTGGCTCGAGTTCTACAACACTCGACGCAGACACACCGCGCTCGGCGGCCAACCCCCGACCAGCAGGCTGTCACCAACGTCATGACCAAGTACACCTAGGCCGGCCCGCGCAGCTCGGCCAGGACGGCGTCCGAGAAGGGCGGCCAGGCCTCGGCGGCCCACGGGCCGAAGTCCCGGTCGGTGAGCGCGATGCAGGCCGCGCCGGCCTGCGGGTCGACCCACAGGAAGGTGCCGGACTGGCCGAAGTGGCCGAAGGTGGCGGGGGAGTTGGTGGTGCCCGTCCAGTGCGGGGACTTGCCGCCGCGGATCTCGAAGCCGAGGCCCCAGTCGTTCGGGCGGCGGTGGCCGTAGCCGGGCAGGACGCCGGAGGTGCCCGGGAAGGCGACCTCGCGGGTGGCCCGCCGGACGGTGGACGGGTCGAGCAGCTTGGGCGCCTGCAGCTCGGCGGCGAACCGGGCGAGGTCCGCGACGGTGGACAGGCCGCCGGCGCCGGCCGGGGACTTGTGCGCGGTGTTGATCAGGGTGTCGTTCATGCCCAGCGGCTCGAACACCGCCTCGGTGGCGTACCGGTGGAACGCGATCCCGGCGGCCTCGGACAGTGCCAGGGCCAGCGCGTCGAAGCCCGCGTTGGAGTAGAGCCGGCGGTTGCCCGGCTCGGCGAACACCCGGTCCTCGTCGAAGGCCAGGCCGGAGGTGTGCGCGAGCAGGTGCCGCACGGTCGATCCGGGCGGGCCGGCCGGGTCGTCCAGCTCGAACACGCCCTCCTCGACCGCGACCAGCGCCGCGTACGAGCTGAGCAGCTTGGTCACCGACGCCAGCGGGAACAGCTGCTGCTGCGGCCCGTGCGCGCCCAGCACGGCGCCGTCCGACCCCCGCACCACCGCCGCCGCGGCGTTGGGCACCGGCCAGTTCTCGATCATCCGCAAGCTCTCCATGGCACCGACTCTAGCCGGGGCCGACGGTGCCCGGCCGGGACGCTTGCTTGGAGTGCACTCCAACTCGATAGCGTCGTCACGTCGCACCGCACAGGTCGCACCGCACAGGGGGAACGTCCATGGCCGCATCAGTGCCCGACCGGGCCCGACTGCGCAGCTGCGCCGAGGTGTTCGCCCAGCCGGTGGGCGAGCCGGACCGGACCGCCCGGCACACCATCAGCGAGGTCGCCGCCGCCAGCGGGCTGACCGCGCACACCCTGCGCTGGTACGAGCGGATCGGCCTGCTCGACCCGATCGACCGGGCGGCCGGCGGCCAGCGCCGCTACTGCGACGGCGACCTGCACCGGCTGGCCTTCCTGGGCCGGCTGCGACTGACCGGCATGTCGGTGGCGGACATGCTCACCTACGTCGGCCTGGCCCGCCAGGGCCGGCAGACGTACGACGAGCGGCGCCAGCTGCTGGTCGACCAGCGCGAGGAGGTCCGGCAGAGGATCGTGGACCTGCAGGCCACCCTCGCCGTCCTCGACCACAAGATCGATCTCTACGCCGGGAAGGTCACCGACCACACCGGCGCCCCCGTCCAATGCCAGAACATCCGCGTAGAGGAAGAGTCGAGCGCATGACCAACCCCCTGCTCCCCACCGTCCGGCTCGGCACCGGCGGCCCGCTCGTCGGCGTCCAGGGCCTCGGCTGCATGGGCATGAGCGAGTTCTACGGCCCGACCGACACCGACGAGGCGCTCGCCACCCTGGGCGCCGCGCTGGAGGCCGGCGTCACCCTGTTCGACACCGCCGACATGTACGGCTTCGGCCGCAACGAGGAGTTCATCGGCCCGTTCGTCCGGGCCAACCGCGACAAGGTGGTGCTCGCCACCAAGTTCGCCATCGAGCGCAAGGAGGACGACCCGACCTACCGGGCCGTGCGCAACGACCCGGCGTACATCCGCTCCGCCGTCGACGCCTCGCTGCGCCGGCTCGGCGTGGACCACATCGACCTCTACTACATGCACCGCCGCAACCCGGAGGTGCCGCTGGCCGAATCGGTGGGCGCCATGGCCGAGTTGGTCGCGGCGGGCAAGGTGCGCCACCTCGGGCTGTCCGAGGTGACCGGCGCCGAGCTGCGCGAGGCGCACGCCGTGCACCCGATCGCCGCCGTGCAGTCCGAGTGGTCGGTGTTCTCCCGGGACGTCGAGCGGTCGGTCGTGCCGGCCGCCGCCGAACTCGGCGTCGGCTTCGTGCCGTACTCGCCGCTCGGGCGCGGCTTCCTGACCGGCGCGCTCCCGGCCGTCGAGCAGCTCGCGGCGGACGACTTCCGGCGCAGCCAGCCGCGCTACACCGGGGACAACGCGGCCGCCAACGCCGACCTGCTCGCCCCGCTGCGGGACGTTGCGGCGGCGCGCGGCGTGACGCTGGCCCAGGTCGCGCTGGCCTGGGTGCAGCAGCGGGCCGAGGTGCACGGGCTGGCCGTGGTGCCGATCCCCGGCACCCGCAAGCGCACCCGGCTCGTCGAGAACACCGGGGCAGCGACGCTGAAGCTGACCGCCGAGGAGCTGGCGCTGCTGGAGCCGATCGCCGGGAAGGTGACCGGCGCCCGGTACGCCGACATGAGCTCCACCTCCGCCGGCCGGGAGTAGGCCGGGGGAAACGTGACGAGCCCGGGGATTCCCAGGGCCCGTCACGTTCCGGGTCAGGCCTCGCGGCCCAGGAAGGCGGCCAGGCGGGTGTGCACGTCGGCGTCCTCGGCGACCGGCCGGGCGTCGGCGAACGGGATCCCGCCGCCGCGCTGCCCGGCCGGGAGCACGAACCGGGCGATGCCCAGGGCGGCCTGGGACAGGCCCTCGTCCATCGCGAAGCCCTTGTCGAGGGACTTCGCGATGTCCCAGGTGTGGGTCACCGTCTCCATCAGGTAGCCGCCGATCACGGCGCCGCCGGGCACCTCGCCCCAGGGCGCGAAGGTCGGGCGGCCGAGCTTGTCGTCCTGCGCCCAGGCGGCGGTCACCCGGGTGCGGGCGCGGCCCAGGGCGGCCGGCCAGCCGTCGTCGGCCGGGTCCTCGATGGCCGGAACGTGGTCCTCGGCGTGGCCGCCCTCGCCCATGTAGGCGAGGCGGTGGGTGGCGCCGATGACGTGGTTCAGCAGCTGGCGCAGCGTGTACTCCTCGCACGGCGTGGCCCGGTCGAGGTCGGCCGGGGTGACCGTCGCGACCAGCCGCTCCAGCTGGTCGAGGGCGGCGTGGTACTGCGGGCGGGAGTCCTGGGCGGCGGTCATGGGTGGTCAGCTCCGTGCTGTCGAGGGGCAGTTGGCCGTGCGGAGAGCAATCTCCCAGTAAAACCTGACAACTGCCGTCAGGATTGCTGGAATTCTCTGGTTCATGAAGGCCGACCGTCTGCTCTCGATCCTGCTGCTGCTCCAGACCCGGGGCCGGGTGCCCGCCACCGAGCTCGCCGAACGGCTGGAGGTGTCGGTCCGCACCATCTACCGCGACGTCGAGTCACTGTCCGCCGCCGGAGTGCCGGTGTTCAGCGAACGCGGCCGGCACGGCGGCATCCGGCTGCTGCCCGGCTACCGCACGGACGTCACCGGGATGACCGTGGACGAGGCCCGCGCGCTGTTCGTCCTCTCCTCCCAGGGCGCGCACAGCGACCTCGGGCTGGAGGGCGCGCTCGGCTCGGCGCTGCGCAAGGTGATGGCGGCGCTGCCCGCGCCGCACCGCCCGGCCGCCGAGCGGGTCAGCGAGCGGATCCTGGTCGATCCGGCCCGCTGGATGCAGAACGCCCCGGCCGGTGCCGGTGCCGGTGCCGGTCCTGGTCCCGGTCCTGGCACCGGGCCGGACCTGGGGGAGCTGCAGTACGCCGTCTTCGCCGACCGCCGCCTGCGGCTGCGCTACCGGCACAGCGGCACCCCCGCGCCGGTGGAGTACACGGCGGACCCGTACGGGCTGGTGAGCAAGGCCGCCGTCTGGTACCTGGTGGCCGATCTGCACGGCGAGCCGCGGCTGTTCCGGGCCGACCGGATCCTGACCGCCGAGACCACCGAGGAGGTGGTGCGGCGCCGCCCGGGGGTGGGGCTGGGCGAGGTGTGGGCGGTGCTGCGCGAGCAGGTGGAGCGGCTGCCGAAGGACGTGCCGGTGCGGGTGCGGGTCCGCCGGGCGCGGCTGGACATGTTCCTGCGCATCCACGGGGGCCGGCTCACCGCGCCGCCGCCCGAGGGGAGATCGGCGTCCGCCGAGGAGTGGACCGAGCTGGCGCTGGCCTTCCCGGCCCTGCCGGCCGTCCGGATGCTGCTCGCCTTCGGCGGGGACGTCGAGGCGCTGGCCCCGCCGGCCGCCCGCCGGGAGCTGGCGCGGGCGGCGGCGGAGGCCTTGCGGCTCTATCAGGACTGAATGCGGGGCTTAGGGCGCGTCTTGTGGATCTTGTCGGATCAGGCCGCGGCGTTGGGGTGCGTGCATCGCAAGGCGGAGGAGGGAGCCACTGCGGAGCATTGGCGACCGACGACAACGCGGCGAGGTGCGTGCCCTGGGGGTACCTCCCGGCCGGAGGCTGGGGGAGCGTCGCGGACCCGGCAAAGATCCGCAAGACGCGCCCTAGGACTTCGGGGCGCGGATGACGTCCTGGTAGTGGCCGAGCGAGATCGCCGCGAAGTTGTGCAGGCTGTCGGTGCCGTCGGTGAAGTAGCCGTTGTGGCCGGACGCGCGGGCCGAGGAGACGTCCTCGGCGCCGAAGCCGCTCGCGGTCGGGTCGGCGCCGTGGCCGAGCCCGCCGACCTCCAGGAACGGGACGTTGCCGATCCAGTCGCTGGGGTTGCGGGTGGCCCAGAGGTGCACGCCGCCGCCCAGCTCGCCGGTGCTCTGCACGCCCATGCCGGGGCTGCCGAACACCATCATGTCGGTGATGCCGGAGGTGTCGGACGGCGAGGCGGCCGCGCGCGGGATCTCCGGTGCGGCGGTGCCACAGACCACGGAGCCGTACGAGTGGCACAGCAGGGCCGGCGGCGCGTCCGGCCGGGTGGTCTCGCGCAGCCCGGCGAGCAGCCGCTGCAGCCGGGGCGCGCCGACGTCGGCGAGCCGGGAGGTGGCGGCGTCCGGGCCGAGGCCGGAGGGGGTGACGTAGCCGGTCCAGGCGATCACCGCGGTACGGGTGCCCGGGGCCTGGCGCTTCTCCTCGGCGTGCAGGGCACGGGCCATGCCGGCCGGGGAGCGCAGCGGCTCGGCGGTCTGGTCGAAGTGGCCGAGGTCGGCGTCCGAGCCGGGGACGACCACGGAGATCCGCTCGGCGTCCGCCAGGTCGCCCCACACCTCGGTGACGAGGCCGCGGCCGCGCGGGTCGAAGGCGAGGATCTGGCGCTCGGGGGCGAGCAGGTGCTCGACGTCGTTGGCGCGCGAGACGGCCAGCGCGCGGGTGTCCGAGTCCAGCTTGGGGTCGGCGGCCCGGGCCCGGGCGCGGTCCCGCTCCTCGGCGAGGGCGATCCTGTTGGCGCGGTAGCGCAGGTCGAGCGGGGCGCCGTCGAAGTTGCCGACGACCAGCGGGTAGGCCTTGATCAGCCGGTCCAGCTCGGTCGGGGCGAGCGAGGCGAAGAACTCCGAGGCGGTGGCCGGGCTGGTGGTGGCCGGGTCGGGCAGGCCGTGGCCGTAGCTGTGGTCCTGGACCCAGGCGGCGCTGCCGGCCGGCGGGGTGCTGATCGCCAGCTGCTCGGTGGCGGCGGCGGCCTGGGCGGCTGCCGCGCCGGCGTCGGCGAGCACGGCGCAGCCCGCGAACGCCCCGACCAGTACCCGCTTCCAGCGTCGACGGTTGCGCACCGCACCAACTCCCTTGGGCCCGTCACCGTTTCGCGGGCGGCGCCCGGAGGGTGTCTATGAGGACTGCTGAACTTCCCTGCGCAAGCCTAGAGGTCACAGGAGGGTGACGGACCCGACCAAACTGTGGGATGGCTCACATGAACCGGGGGTGTCGCCCCGGCGTCTCTCAGTGGTTCGTCCGCGCGTCCGCCGCCGCGTCGAACTCCCGTACCAGGCGCTTCGGTGCGGTGAGCCGCCAGGCCTCGGTGACCAGGTCCCGCAGCTCCTCCGGATCGACCAGGTCCAGCCGGACGCTCACCCAGCCGTGCCGGCCGACGTACCGGGCGGAGGAGAACACCTCGGGCTCGGCGGCGAGCAGTTCGGCCTGGTCGGCGGGAGTGGCCTTGACCGTGACGCTGTCGCCCTCGGGCGCGCCCATCGCGAAGATCTTGTGGCGGACCCGCAGGGTCTCGATCTCCCAGGTCGGCTCCTGGGCGGCCTCCGGCAGGGCCAGCGCCAGCGCGCGGAACTCGTCGAACGTCACCATGGCGGCAGGTTAGGGCACGGCGGTGACAACGCGCCCCCGGTGCGCGCCGAGGCGCGGCGGGGGCACCGGGCGCAGGCCCCGGCCCGGTGTCGACCGGCGGGGGCGCGCCGGCGGTGGGCCGCGCCCCCGGTCCGTCCCTGCCCTCCGGCGCGCGTCACACCACGCCCAGCGCGTACGCGGCGAAGAGCGCCGCCGCGGCCCCGGTCAGCGCCTTGCCGCCCCGGGAGAGGGCCGTCCAGGGCCCGTCGAAGCGCCGGGCGAACCACCCGATCGCCACCAGCACGGCCCCGAACAGCGGCAGCAGCGCCAGCCGGGCGGCCACCCAGCCGAGCGAGTCCGGTGCGGTGGTCAGCCCCGGGACGGCGCCCGGGCCGGCCGCGCCGGGCACCGCCACCGCGAGCATCGCGCTCTGGTGCCAGCAGAAGATCGTCATCGCGGACAGGTTCACCGCCACCACCGGCAGCCACAGCAGCGGACGGCCGGCCAGCAGCCGCCCCAGCCGCTCCCGCAGCAGCACCGCGGCGCCGCACTGGACGGCCGCCAGCGCGAGCACCAGCAGCGACGGCGGGTGCGAGTTGGTCCGCTCGACCCCCGGCACGCCGACCATGCTCGCCGGGTAGTGGAACACCAGCAGCAGCACCGCGAACAGCGCGCCGCCGCCCAGCAGCAGCACCCGGGCCGCCCGGCGGCCCAGCCGGCCCTGCGCCCACAGCACGCCCAGCTGATAGCCGAACAGCCAGCCCGGCAGGACGTTCAGCAGCCCGACCCAGGACGGCACCGCCGCGGCCCACGGCCCGTACCGCAGCAGGTCGACGACGGCGACGACGGCCACCAGCAGGCCCGCCGACCGGCCGCCGAAGCGCCGGCCGGCCGCCGCGCACAGCGGGGTGAGCGCCGTCAGCCCGAGGTAGACCGCGATGTACCAGAGCGGCTGCACCACCAGCGTGGCGCCGGTGCGCACGGTGTCCCCGGGCACGCCGAGCGCGGGCAGCAGCGACAGCGGCACCGCCCACACCGCCGCCACCCCGAGCACCGGGCGCAGCAGCCGGACGGCCCGCGCCCGCAGCCAACTCCCGTACGTCAGGCCCCTGTCGCGGGCCCGCTCCAGCGAGCGGACCGAGGAGTGGCCGCCGACCAGGAAGAACACCCCGAGCATCTGCAGCACCCAGCTGAGCGGGGCGAAGAAGCCGAGCGAGGAGAGCGGGCTGGCGTTGTGCAGGGCGCCGTCCGGGGAGAGGGTGAAGCCGCCGAGCAGCCAGTGCCCGATCGGCACCGCGAGCAGGGCGAGGGCGCGCAGGCCGTCGAGGGCGCGGTCGCGGGTGGCGGGGGTGCGGGCGTCGACCTGCCGGGCGGCGCGGCGCAGGGTGGCGAGGGCCATGGTGGGTACTCCTGCTCAGTGGTTCTCAGCGCCCGAGGGCGAGGGCGGCGTAGGCGGCGAGGGAGGCGGTGCCGGGGGCGAAGTAGCCGGTGTGGCCGTGGGAGCCGGTGGCGGGCAGCGGGCGGGCGCCGAAGCCGGGGTCGGTCGGGTCGGCGCCGTGGCCGAGGCCGAGCAGCCGCACGTGCGGGACGTCGCCGATCCAGTCGGAGCCGTTGCGCTCGGTGGCCCAGACCGGCACGCCCGGGTCGAGTTCGGCGGCGGAGCCGACGCCCATGCCGGGCGAGCCGAGCACCACCACGCCGGAGGCCTCGGCCGGGGTCGGGCGGGCCAGGCCGCAGACCACCGAGCCGTAGCTGTGGCAGAACACGGTGGCCGGGGCCTGCGGGCGGGTGCTCGCGGCGAGGCCGTCGAGCAGGCGGGTGAGGCGGGGGGCGCCGGCGGCGGCGAGGTCCTCGGTGGCGGCGTCCGGGCCGAGGCCGACCGGGGTGGTGTAGCCGGCCCAGGCGATCACGGCGGTGCGGCCGCCGGTGGCCCGGTGGAGGGCGCGGGCCATGCCGGCGGGGGTGCCGTACGGGTCGGCGGCGCGGTCGAAGTCGAGCAGGTCGATGTCCGAGCCGGGGACGATCACGGAGATCCGCGCCGCGTCGGCGAGGTCGCCGTACACCTCGGCGACCTGGCCGCGGCCGCGCGGGTCGAAGGCGAGGATCCGGCGGTCGCCGTCCAGCAGGGTGCGGTAGCGCTCGGCGCGGGTGCGGGCGGCCTCGTGGTCCTGCGGGGTGAGGGCGGGGTCGGCGGCGCGGGTGAGTTCGCGGGTGCGTTCGGCGGCGAGGGCGAGGGCGTTGGCCCGGTAGCGCAGGTGGATCGGGGCGCCGTCGAGGTTGCCGACGGTCAGCGGGTGCCGGGCGGCCAGGGCGTCCTGCTGGGCGGGGGTCAACGCGGCGAAGAAGGCGGCGACTTCGGCGGGTCGGGCGGTGGCCGGGTCCGGCGGGTGCAGGCCGAGGGCGGCGTCGGCGGTGAACTCGGCGGCGCCCGGGGGCGGGCCGGTGACGGCCGTCTGGGTGTCGGCGGACCAGCCGCCCGCGCCGAGCACCGCGGCCAGTGCCAGTGCGGCGGCGAACGCCCTCCTGCCTCGAAGCTTGCGCATGTCTTCCCGCTCTCCCCGGTCCGTTCGGTTGGTGACGGGGAGGAAGGTAGGAAGACGACGGCCCCGCGGACGTCGGTCCGCGGGGCCAACTCCCGGGTGATACCGGGGTATCAGCCGGGGTAGCGGGGCCTGCCGGTGCTACTGGCCCGGTGTCACCAGGCCGGACTCGTAGGCCAGCACCACCGCCTGGGCCCGGTCGCGCAGGTCGAGCTTGGCGAGGATGCGCCCGATGTGGGTCTTGACGGTCTGTTCGGCGAGCACCAGCTGCGCCGCGATCTCCTGGTTGGACAGGCCGCGGGCGATCAGCTCCAGCACCTCGGTCTCGCGCGGGGTCAGGCCGTTGAGCCGGACCTTGGGGTCGCGGCGCTTGGCGGGCCGGTTGCGGGCGAAGTCCTCGATCAGCCGGCGGGTGACCGAGGGCGCGAGCAGGGCCTCGCCGGCGGCGACGACCCGGACGGCGGCGATCAGGTCGGCGGGCGGGGCGTCCTTGAGGAGGAAGCCGCTGGCCCCGGCGCGCAGCGCCTCGTACACGTAGTCGTCCACGTCGAAGGTGGTCAGCATCAGCACCTTGGGCCGGTGCGCGCCGGGCACGGTGGGGTCGAGCAGCCGCCGGGCGGCCTCCAGGCCGTCCATGACGGGCATGCGGACGTCCATCAGCACCACGTCGGGGTGGGTGCGGCCGGCCACCTCCAGGGCCTCGGCGCCGTCCGCCGCGTCCCCCACCACGTCGATGTCGCTCTGGGCGCTGAGCAGGGCGGCGAAGCCGGCCCGCACCATGGCCTGGTCGTCGACGATGATCACGCGGATGGTCATGCGGGTGTCTCCCGGGGTGTCAGCGCTGGTCGGGCGGGCCGAGGGGCAGGACGGCGGCGACCTTGAAGCCGCCGTCCGGCAGCGGGCCGGTGTCCAGCCTGCCATCGACCAGTCGGACGCGTTCGCGCATTCCGGTCAGGCCCTGCCCGGTGCCCTCGACCGCGGCCTCCAGCGACTCGGTGCGCTGCGGCGGGGGCGCGTTGACGACGGTGACCAGCAGTGAGGGGCCGTCGACGGCGAGCGAGACCCAGGTGTGCGCGCCGGGCGCGTGCCGCACCACGTTGGCCAGCGCCTCCTGCACGATCCGGTAGGCGGACAGGTCGACGGTGGGCGGCACCGGCTCGGGCAGGTCCCCGGCGGCCAGCTCCTCGGCGACGCTGAGTTCGGCGGGCACCCCGGCCCGCCGCACCGTCTCGACCAGCTGGGCGAGTTGGGGGATGCCGGGCTGCGGGGCCTTCTCGGTGGCGGAGTCCTCGCTGCGCAGCACGCCGAGCAGCCGGCGCATCTCGGCCAGGGACTCGCGCGCGGTGCCGGCGATGGTGCCGAACTCCTCGGCGGCCTCGGGCGGGACGCCCGCGATCCGGTAGGGCGCGCTGGCGGCCTGCACCGCGATGACCGACATGTGGTGGGCCACCACGTCGTGCAACTCCCGGGCGATCCGGGCGCGTTCCTCCAGCAGGGTGCGGCGTTCGCGTTCCGCCTCGCTGATGTGCTCCTGCTCGGTGAGCAGCCGGCGGGCCTCGGCGCGGTCCCGGACGGCCCAGCCGAGCAGCAGCGCGGCGCCGCTGAGCGCGATCAGCAGGATGGTGGTGGCGTCGCCGGAGCGGGGCAGGCCGAGGGTGGTGGTGAGCGCGGTGAGCAGGACGGTGGCGACCCAGGCCGCGACCAGGGTGGCCCGGCTCTCGCGCAGCGCGAGGGCGAGCAGGAGGACGACGTACGCGATGATCATCGGCGCCGTCCACGGCCAGCTGCCGAGGAGGTGAGGGTGGCGGGCGGTGATGGCGGCGGTGATGACCAGGGTGGCGGCGCTGATCCACCAGGCGGCCAGCGGCCGGGTGATGGCGAGGAACAGCGGCGTGGTCTGGGCGACGGTGAGCGCGGCGGCGGCCGGCAGCTCCAGGTCGTAGAAGTGGACCAGCGCGGCGATCCCGGAGGGGATCAGCGCGGTCTGCAGGATCAGGGCGATGACGTACGGCAGCCGCCGGACCCAGCGTCGGCGGGAGGTGCCGAGCAGCGGGGTGTGGTCGCCGCTCGGGGTGGTCAGGTGGTGCCGCAGGGTGCGCAGTTGGCGCAGCGCGTACCTGCGGACGTCGGCTTCGGTGGGCGTCTTCATCGCGGGCCAGCCTAGGAGGCGGGCCCGCGCGGGTCGTCGGACTGGAGCGCGAACTTCCGGGTGCCACCGGCGTGCCGGGTGATACCCGGGTATGACGTGCCGGTGCTAGCGGTGCTACCGGCGCCGTACGGGCGGCGGCGCCGCGCGTGCCGGTGCTACGGGCGCCAGTGCCCGGCCAGGGCGGGGCCGAGGTGGTCGAGGTAGCGCTCGATGACGGAGACCATGCCCTCGGACCCGGCCGGCTGCTGTCCGGCGGTCCAGGACAGGTGGGCGGAGCGCAGCAGGCTGCCGAAGACGGCGGCGAGGACGACCGGACGCAGGTCCTCGGCGGGGTCGAGCCCTTCGCGTTCGGCGAGGATCTGGACGACCCGCCGCTCCTGTTCGGTGACCCGGCGCAGGTGGGCGGCGAGCAGCGCGGGCGTGTCCTCGATGATCCGCAGGAGTTCGAGGGCTCTGCTGATCGAGCCGGGCCCGGAGGTCTCGGCGTTCCCGAGATCGCGCCAGGACTTGATGATCGAGGCGCGCAGGGCCTCCAGTGGGGTCTCCTCGGCGGGGCGCTGTTCCAGGCACTCCAGGAAGTAGTTCTCGGCGTCGGCCATGACGGCGAGCGCGACCTCGTCCTTGTTGGCGAAGTAGCGGAAGAAGGTGCGCTGGGAGACGTCGACGGCGGAGGCGATCTCGTCGACGGTGGTCTGCGCGAAGCCCTGGCCGAGGAAGAGCAGGTGGGCGGCCTGGACGAGGGCGTCGCGGGTCTGCTGCTTCTTGCGCTCGCGGAGTCCGGGGGCCCGGCCGACGTCCTCGCGGGCGGCGGGGCGGGGGGAGTGAACGGCCATGGCGGGGGCCTTCCGGGGCGCTGGTGGTGGGTCGGTGAGGTGCACCACCTTAACCCTCGGCTCGAATGTCAGTGCAGGTCAGAAGACAGTGTTTGCCGAATGTCAGTAGCTGACATAATCTGCGGGAGTGGCGCTCGTCGGCCGGGCACTCGTGGGGACGGGTGGGCCGACGCAGCGCCACCCCCTTGTTCCGCCCCTGCCTCCCCTGGAGGGCCCCAGATGAGCCAGTCCGTCGTCAAGAACTCGGAGGCGGACACCCCGCCGCCGTCCGCACCGCCCGCCGGGGGAGGCCTCAAGGGGCACCCCTGGCTCACCCTGCTGACCGTCGCGGTCGGCGTCATGATGGTCGCGCTGGACGGCACGATCGTCGCCATCGCCAACCCGGTGATCCAGGAGAAGCTGCACGCCGCGCCCTCCGAGATCCAGTGGGTCACCAGCGGCTACCTGCTGGCCCTCGCGGTCTTCCTGATCACCGCCGGGAAGATCGGCGACCGCTTCGGCCACAAGACGACGTTCCTGGTCGGCGCGGTCGGCTTCGCCGCCGCCTCGGCCGCGATCGGCTTCGCGGGCAACATCCAGACCGTGATCGTCTTCCGGGTGCTCCAGGGCCTGTTCGGCGCGCTGCTCCAGCCCGCCGCCCTCGGCCTGCTGCGCGGATCCTTCCCGGCCGAGCGGCTGAACATGGCGATCGGCATCTGGGGCGGGGTGATCGGCGCCTCCACCGCGGCCGGCCCGATCGTCGGCGGCCTGCTGGTCGAGCACGTCAACTGGGAGTCGGTGTTCTTCATCAACGTCCCGGTCGGCCTGCTGGCGCTGGGCCTGGGCCTGTGGATCCTGCTGGACGTCCGGGCCGAGAAGGCCGCCAAGTCCTTCGACCTGCCCGGCATCGCGCTGCTCTCGGCCGGGATGTTCGCCCTGGTCTTCGGCATCATCAAGGCTCCCACCTGGGGCTGGGGCGACGGGCGGACGCTGCTCTGCCTGATCGGCGCGGCCGTGCTGATGGTGCTGTTCGCGCTCTGGCAGACCCGGGCGAAGGAACCGCTGATCCCGCTCGGTCTGTTCCGCTCGGTGCCGCTGTCGGCGGGCACGCTGCTGATGGTGCTGATGGCCTTCGCGTTCTTCGGCGCGCTCTTCTTCGTGACCTTCTACCTGCAGAACGTGCACGGCATGTCGCCGGTCCAGGCCGGCGTCCACCTGCTGCCGATGACCGCCATGATGATCGTCGGTTCGCCCGTGGCCGGCCTGGCGATCGGCAAGCTCGGCCCGCGCATCCCGATCGTCGCCGGCATGCTGCTCACCACCGTCGCCATGTACGGCATGTCCACCCTGGACACCGGCTCGGGCAACGGCGTGCTCGCGCTCTGGTTCGTCATGCTGGGCCTCGGCATCAGCCCGGTCATGGTCGGCGCCACCGAGGTGATCGTCGGCAACGCCCCGCTGGAGCTGTCCGGCGTGGCCGGCGGCCTGCAGCAGGCCGCGATGCAGGTCGGCGGCAGCCTCGGCACCGCCGTGCTGGGCGCCCTGATGGCCGCCCGGGTCGGCGACCGGCTGCCCGAGAAGTGGGCCGCGGCCGGCCTGCCGCCGGTCGAGGGCGAGCAGGCCGAGGGCCTCAAGCAGGCCGCCCAGCTCGGCATCGCCCCGCCGGCCCCGCCCGGCACCTCGCAGCAGGCGGCGGACGCGATGGCCGGCGCCGTGCACGAGTCCTTCGTCAGCGGCATGTCGCTGGCCTTCGCGATCGCCGCCGTGGTCGCCTTCGGCGCGGCCGTGCTCGGCCTGCTCACCCGCCGCGGCAGCACCGACGCGGGCCCGGCCGTGCACGTCTGATCCCGCGCCGCCGCCGGACGCCGAAGGGCCGGACCCCCGTACGGGAGTCCGGCCCTTCAGGCGTCACGCGCCCCTCGGGGCGTCAGCAGCCGGTCAGGCGTCGCCGCCGGCGGCACCCGGGTCGGCCGCCGCCACGTCCAGCAGCTGGTAGCGGTCGATCGCGTCCTTCAGCGCCGAACGGTCGATCTTGCCCTGCTTGGCGAGCTCGGTGAGCACCGCCAGCACGACCGACTGCGCGTCGATGTGGAAGAAGCGACGGGCCGCGCCGCGGGTGTCGGCGAAGCCGAAGCCGTCCGCACCCAGCGACTGGTACTGGCCCGGCACCCAGCGGGCGATCTGGTCCGGCACCGCGCGCATCCAGTCGGACACCGCGACGAACGGGCCCTCGGAGCCGTGCAGCTTGGTGGTGACGTACGGCACGCGCTGCTGCTCCTCGGGGTGCAGCAGGTTGAACTCCTCGGCCTCCACCGCCTCGCGGCGCAGCTCGTTCCAGGAGGTCGCGGACCAGACGTCGGCCTTGACGTTCCACTCCTCGGCGAGGATGCGCTGGGCCTCCAGGGCCCACGGCACCGCCACGCCGGAGGCGAGGATCTGGGCCGGGATCTGGCCGGCAGTGGCCGGCGCGTACTTGTGCAGACCCTTGAGGATGCCCTCGACGTCGACGTTCTCGGGCTCGGCCGGCATCTTGATCGGCTCGTTGTACACGGTGAGGTAGTAGAAGACGTCCTCGCCGTTCGGGTGCTCGGCGCTGGAGCCGTACATCCGGCGCAGACCGTCCTGGACGATGTGCGCGATCTCGAAGCCGTACGCGGGGTCGTACGCGACGACGCCCGGGTTGGTCGAGGCCAGCAGGTGCGAGTGGCCGTCCGCGTGCTGCAGGCCCTCACCGGTCAGGGTGGTGCGGCCGGCGGTGGCGCCGAGCACGAAGCCGCGGGCCAGCTGGTCGGCCATCTGCCAGAACTGGTCGCCGGTGCGCTGGAACCCGAACATCGAGTAGAAGACGTACACCGGGATCAGCGGCTCGCCGTGGGTGGCGTAGGCCGAGCCGGCGGCGATCAGCGAGGCGGTGCAGCCGGCCTCGGAGATGCCGTCGTGCAGCATCTGGCCCTTCGGCGACTCCTTGTAGGCCAGCAGCAGGTCGCGGTCGACCGACTCGTAGGTCTGGCCCATCGGGTTGTAGATCTTCGCCGAGGGGAACAGCGAGTCCATGCCGAAGGTGCGGTACTCGTCGGGCGCGATCGGCACGAAGCGGTTGCCGATGCCCTTGTCCCGCATGAGGTCCTTGAGCAGCCGGACGAACGCCATGGTGGTGGCGATGGTCTGGTTGCCGGAGCCCTTCTTGACCGCCTTGTACGCGTCGTCGCCCGGCAGCTCCAGCTTGCGCGGGCGCACCTTGCGGGTCGGCATGTAGCCGCCGAGCTCCTGCCGGCGGTCGTGCATGTACTGGATCTCTTCCGAGTCGCGGCCCGGGTGGTAGTAGGGCGGGTAGCCCTCGTCGAGCTGCTTGTCGGTGATCGGCAGGTGCAGCCGGTCGCGGAAGCGCTTCAGGTCCTCGACCGTCAGCTTCTTCATCTGGTGGGTGGCGTTGCGGCCCTCGAAGTTGGGGCCGAGCGTCCAGCCCTTGACCGTCTGGGCCAGGATGACCGTCGGCTGGCCCTTGTGCTCGCGGGCCGCCTTGAACGCCGCGTAGACCTTCTTGTGGTCGTGGCCGCCGCGACCCAGGTGCTGGATCTGCTGGTCGGTCATGTTCTCGACCATGGCCCGCAGGCGCAGGTCGCTGCCGAAGAAGTGCTCGCGGATGTAGTCGCCGGTCTCGGTGGCGTAGGTCTGGAACTGACCGTCCGGCGTGGTGTTCATCTTGTTCACCAGGACGCCGTCGCGGTCCTGCGCGAGCAGCGGGTCCCAGCTGCGGTCCCAGATCAGCTTGATCACGTTCCAGCCGGCGCCCCGGAACTGGGACTCCAGCTCCTGGATGATCTTGCCGTTGCCGCGGACCGGGCCGTCCAGGCGCTGCAGGTTGCAGTTGACCACGAAGGTCAGGTTGTCCAGGCCCTCGCGGGCCGCCAGCGACAGCTGGCCGAGCGACTCGGGCTCGTCCATCTCGCCGTCGCCGAGGAAGGCGTAGACGTGCGAGTCGGAGGTGTCCTTGATGCCGCGGTGCTCCAGGTACCGGTTCATCCGGGCCTGGTAGATCGCGCCGAGCGGGCCGAGGCCCATCGAGACGGTCGGGAACTCCCAGAAGTCCGGCATCAGCCGCGGGTGCGGGTAGCTGGACAGGCCGTACGGGGCCTTCGACTTCTCCTGGCGGAACGCGTCGAGCTGCTGCTCGCTGAGTCGGTCCAGCAGGAACGCGCGGGCGTAGATGCCGGGGGAGGCGTGACCCTGGAAGAAGATCTGGTCGCCGGACTCGCCCTCGGCGTCCTTGCCACGGAAGAAGTAGTTGAAGCCGACGTCGTACAGCGACGCGGAGGAGGCGAAGGTGGCGATGTGGCCACCCACGCCGATGCCCGGGCGCTGCGCCCGGGACACCATCACGGCCGCGTTCCAGCGGGTCGCGTTGAGGATCTTGCGCTCGATCTCCTCGTTGCCGGGGAAGAACGGCTCGTCCTTGGTGGCGATGGTGTTGACGTAGTCCGTGCTGCGCATCTCGGGCACGGCGACACGCTTCTCGCGGGCGCGCTCGATCAGCCGCAGCATGAGGTAGCGGGCGCGCTCACGCCCGCGCTCGTCGATGGCCGCATCGAGCGACTCCAGCCATTCCGCGGTCTCCTCGGGATCGAAGTCCGGGACCTGACTCGGAAGGCCGCCAATGATGATCGGGTTGCGATCGGATCCGGAAGCCACGCTGTTCCTTCACTGTCGGTCGAAACTGAGGTGTGTCGCGCCGCCTCCATCGTGCTACCGCGCTCGGAGATCCGTCATCTCTACCGATCGGTAACCGTCTCGCCTGGTGGGCGGTCCGGTCTGGCGGCGCGCGGTCCGGGCTTCGTCGCCCGCCCCGCACACCCCCGGGTGTTACGAACAGAGGTGGTCCGACCTGGTTTCCCGTTCCGCCCGATGGCGGGCGGCCGGGGTGAGGGCCAACAGGAGACTCTACGCCCGCGCACGCGCGGACCCGAACGCCGTTCGCATCTCGGGCACGCGTACGGCCTGTGGGCCGGGACCACCCGAAGCATCCTTGTCCCACGCAGAGAAGGGCAAATCGGTGTGATTCCCGACACGTCGACCGGCGTGTCCCCCTGTGACACGTCAACCTTTGGAGGGGATCGGGGGTCGGGTACTTGCGCGAACCGCCGGTCCCGTGTGGACTACGGCCACAGCCTCGGCATGGACGCCGAGCCGAATACTGGAGGTTATTCCCGTGAGCGCGACCGCGGACCCCGCGGACAAGTCCAACCCGGCGGCCCGTCTTGGCTTCGAAGAGGGCCAGATCGTCCAGGAGCTGGGGTACGACGACGACACTGACCAGGATCTCCGCGAGGGCATCGAGGAGATCACCGGGACGGATCTCGTCGACGAGGACTACGACGACGTCGCCGACGCCGTCCTGCTGTGGCACCGCGAGGATGACGGGGATCTCACCGACTCCCTCGTCGACGCGCTGGAGTACCTCGCCGAGGGCGGCCTGATCTGGCTGCTGACGCCGAAGACCGGCCGGGACGGCCACATCGAGGCCTCCGACATCGCGGACGCGGCCAAGACCGCCGGCCTCTCGCAGACCAGCTCGATCGCCGTGGCGAAGGACTGGGCGGCCACCCGGCTCGCGACCAAGTCCACCAAGGCGACCGGCAAGCGCTGACACGGACCCCGTGGCCCCGCACCGGGCCCCGCCGGAGGAGACTCCCGGCGGGGCCCGGTGCCTTTTCCGGGCCTTCCCGGGCCTTCCCGGGCCGTGTTCCGGGCCTTCCCGGGCCGTGTTCCGGGCCTGGCGGGGCCCGGTGCGCCTGCGGCCGGGTCGGGGTGCCTTCGTCCGCTTTCGGTGGCTTCCGGCAGCTTCCGGCAGCTTCCGGCCACTTCCGCCGCGTTCGCCCAGGGCGAACGGGCGCGGGCCGCCCGGCCGGCCTCGTCATCCGTTCGGCCGAACGTGCGCGAGTGAATGCGAGGATGAGGCCCGTCGCGCCCCTCGCGCGGCCCGGTCGCGTCAGAAAGGTCCCGCTCATGGCCATCGAGGTCGGCACCCAGGCTCCGGACTTCGAGCTCCCCGACCAGCACGGGCAGGCCGTCCGGCTCACCGACTTCCGCGGCGCCAAGCACGTCGTCCTGGTCTTCTACCCGTTCACCTTCACCGGCGTGTGCACCGGCGAGCTGGGTGCCCTCCAGCGGGAGCTGGACGGGCTGCAGAACGACGACGTCCAGGTGCTCGCCGTCTCCTGCGACTCGCAGTTCTCCCAGCGCGTGTTCGCCGACCGCGAGGGCCTGGACTTCCCGCTGCTCGCCGACTTCTGGCCGCACGGCGCGACCGCCCGCGCCTACGGCGTGCTCGACGAGGAACGCGGCTGCCCGCTGCGCGGCACCTTCGTGATCGACCGGGCCGGTACGGTGCGCTGGAGCGTCGTCAACGGCCTCCCGGACGCCCGGGACGAGCAGGAGTACCTGAAGGCCCTGGCGGGTCTCTGACGCCCTTCGCGGGTGCGCACGGGAACCGCGCACTACGCTCGGGCCGTTGGCGGATGGGGCGTACGTCCGATTTCGGGCGCTCGCGCCCCGCACCGCACCGCCGGGGGCACCACCGTGCCTCCCGATTCTTGGAGGGCACGTGGGAGTCAGCCTCAGCAAGGGCGGCAACGTCTCGCTCACGAAGGAGGCCCCCGGCCTCCAGGCCGTCGTGGTCGGCCTGGGCTGGGACGTCCGGACCACCACCGGGACGGACTTCGACCTGGACGCCAGCGCGCTGCTCTGCAACGAGCAGGGCAAGGTCGCCTCGGACGGCAACTTCGTGTTCTTCAACAACCTGAAGAGCCCGGACGGTTCCGTCGAGCACACCGGTGACAACCGCACCGGCGAGGGCGAGGGCGACGACGAGGCGATCAAGGTCAACCTGGCCGGCGTCCCCGCGGACGTCCAGAAGATCGTCTTCCCGGTGTCGATCTACGACGCCGAGGGCCGCGGCCAGAGCTTCGGCCAGGTGCGCAACGCCTTCATCCGGGTGGTCAACCAGGCGAACAACGTGGAGCTGGCGCGCTACGACCTCTCCGAGGACGCCTCGACCGAGACCGCGATGGTCTTCGGCGAGCTGTACCGCAACGGCGCCGAGTGGAAGTTCCGCGCCATCGGCCAGGGCTACGCCTCGGGCCTGCGCGGCATCGCCCAGGACTTCGGCGTCAACGTCTGACGTTCTGCGGGCCTGCCGGAGCCCCGTTCGGGCTCCGTCCGGGCTCTGTTCGGAGTTCCGAGCGGAGTTCCGTGCGGTTCTTGGCAGTTCGAGCTTTTCCCGGGGCGGGGCCCCCCCCCCCGGGGGGGGGGGGGCCCCCCCCCGGGGGGGGGGGCGCGGGCCGGGGGGGGGGGGGGGGGGGGGGGGGGGGGGGGGGGGCCGGGGGGGCGCCGCGGTCCGTCGCGCATCCATCGGAGCAGTGTGCGACCTATTCCGGCGACAGGTCCAG
>NZ_JBMVFA010000001.1:19189-384206 GCF_049543595.1 Kitasatospora sp. NPDC094028
CGGCCCGTGGGGGGGGGCGCCTTTCTGGTTTGTTGTTCGCTGGCGGGTCGGTGTTTTGCTGGTGGGGGGTTGGGGGGGGGGGCCCGCGGGGGGGCCCCCCGGGGGGGCCCCCCCCCCCCGCCCCGGCTTCGTGGTGCTCCGCGGCGCTGCGAGGATGGGTGAGTTCAGGAAGTTCAGCCGGCCGATCGGGGCCGGCCGGGGCCGTGGGGGTTTACACCTTGAAGGCGCGCTCCGGATGAGGACAAGGAGGAAGAGCAGTCATGGTGGTCACGCTCGCCAAGGGCGGGAACGTCTCGCTCAGCAAGGCCGCGCCGAACCTGACGCAGGTCCAGATCGGCCTCGGCTGGTCCGCCCGCTCGACCACGGGTGCCCCGTTCGACCTCGACGCGAGCGCGCTGATCTGCGGCTCCGGCTGGGTGCTCGGCGACGAGTACTTCGTCTTCTACAACAACCTCAAGAGCCCCGAGGGCTCCGTCGAGCACACCGGTGACAACCTCACCGGCGGCGACGACGCGGGCGACGACGAGCTGATCCTGGTCAATCTGGAGTTGGTGCCGGCGCAGGCCGACAAGGTGGTCTTCGCGGTGTCGATCTACGACGCCGAGGCCCGGCTGCAGAACTTCGGCCAGGTCCGGAACGCGTACATCCGGGTCGTCAACTCCCTGGACGGGCAGGAGATCGCCCGTTACGACCTCTCCGAGGACGCGTCCTCCGAGACCGCGATGATCTTCGGCGAGCTCTACCGGTACGCGGGCGAGTGGAAGTTCCGCGCGGTGGGCCAGGGCTACGCCTCCGGCCTGCGCGGCATCGCCCTCGACTTCGGCGTGGACGTACAGTAAGGGCGGATCAGGTCAAAACAGGCAAATAGCACCCAACCGATGATGAGAACAGAGGGCGGTGCGGGGGTGACCTGACCGGGCCCGGCCCGGTCAGGGCGTCTCGGGACGAGGCCGACCCCCGGCGCGCCCGAGACCGAAAGGTAACCAAGTCCCGTGTTCCTCCGCACCTTCGGCTGGTCGTTCGCGATCACCGCCATCGGCCTGATCGCGGCCGGACTGCTCTGGGGGGCCCAAGGCTTCGGCATCGTGCTGATCCTCTCCATCCTGGAGATCTCCCTGTCCTTCGACAACGCGGTGGTCAACGCCACGGTGTTGAAGCGGATGAACCCGTACTGGCAGAGGATCTTCCTGACCGTCGGCGTGCTCATCGCCGTGTTCGGGATGCGGCTGGTCTTCCCGCTGCTGGTCGTCGGCCTCACCGCGAAGCTCAACCCCGCGACCGTCATCGACCTCGCCCTCCACTCCGACAAGACCCACGACGGCCTCACCTACGGGCAGTACCTGGAGGCGGCCAACCCGGCCATCGCGGCCTTCGGCGGCGTGTTCCTGCTGATGATCTTCCTGGACTTCGTGTTCGACGAGAAGGAGCACAACTGGCTGGGCTGGCTGGAGCGCCCGCTGGAGAAGGTCGGCAAGCTGGACGCGCTCTCCAGCGTCGTCGCCCTGGTCGCCCTGGTGCTGGCCTCCCGCTTCTTCGCCGCCGAGCACGCCGAGACCGTCCTGCTCGCCGGTGTCCTCGGCCTGATCACCTACCTCGCGGTCGGCGGCCTGTCCTCCATCTTCGAGTCGGGCCTGGAGGAGGAGGCCGAGCGTGAGGAGGAGGCCGAGAAGTCCGGCAAGTCGATCGTCCAGGTCGCCGGCAAGGCCGCGTTCTTCCTCTTCCTCTACCTGGAGGTCCTGGACGCCTCCTTCTCCTTCGACGGTGTGGTCGGCGCCTTCGCCGTCTCCAGCGACATCTTCCAGATCACCCTGGGCCTCGGCATCGGCGCGATGTACATCCGCTCGCTGACCGTCTTCCTGGTCCGCAAGGGCACCCTGGACGACTACGTCTACCTGGAGCACGGCGCGCACTACGCGATCGGCGCCCTGGCGGTGATCCTGCTGGTCGGGATCAAGTACCACATCCCGGAGATCGTCACCGGCCTGATCGGCGTCGCCTTCATCGGGCTGGCGCTCGGTTCGTCGATCCTGCGCAACCGGCGCGAGGCGTCGGCCGAGGAGCCCGGAGAACTGGTCGGCAGCGGCAAGTAGCGCTCCCCGCCCACGAAAAGCGGCCGCCCCCGGATTCCGGGAGGCGGCCGCTTTCGTCGTGCGGGTGGGGCGGTGCGGGTCAGCCGAGCTGCTGCTCGATCGCGCGCAGCTTGCGCTCCAGCGAGTCCAGCTTCGGCATCGACAGGGTGTCGTCGTCGGACGTCAGGTCGATGGTCGAGCTGCGGTGGGAGCCGGTGCCGGCGCCCGAGGAGTACGCGGAGCCCGAGGAGAACGACGAACTGGACGAGCTCGAGGAGCTGGACGAGCTGGACGAGTTCGACGAGGAGGAGCTCGACGAGTCGTACGTCGAGGAGGAGTACGACGATCCGACCTCGGCGCGCGCGTGGCGGCCGGAGTCCAGCGCGGCCGAGCCGGACCGGCTCGGGGTGGTGCTGTCGGACTCGGCGGCTGGGGCAGGCTCCGTAGCGGACGGGCCGTCCCCGGCCGTGAGCGCGGGCACCTGGCGCCCGCCGCGGGCCCGGGCGAGCATGCCGCCCTGGCGGGAGATCGCCTTCAGCTCGGCCCGCTCACGGCGGTCGGCGGTGCGGGCACGGGCCTTGGCGTCCAGCTTCGCCTGCCGCTCCTCGCGCACCTCCTCGACCGCGTCGTCCAGGCTGCGGACGTTCTCCAGCAGCATCAGCGACCAGGCCGCGTAGGTCTCGCGCGGGGCGCGCAGCCAGCGGACGATGCGGATCTGCGGCAGCGGCCGCGGCACCAGGCCCTGCTCGCGCAGCGCCGCCTTGCGGGTCTGCTTCAGCGCGCGGTCGAACAGGATCGCCGCCGAGATCGACATGCCGGAGAAGAACTGCGGGGCGCCGGCGTGGCCCAGGCCGCGCGGGGCGTGCACCCAGTTGAACCAGGCCGAGGCGACCGCGAACACCCAGACCAGCAGGCGCGAACCGAGCGCGGCGTCACCGTGGCTGGCCTCGCGGACGGCGAGCACCGAGCAGAACATCGCGGCGCCGTCCAGACCGAACGGCACCAGGTACTCCCAGCCGCCCGACAGGCCCAGGTTCTCCTTGCCGAAGCCCACCAGGCCGTGGAAGGACAGCGCGGCCGCGACACCGGCGCAGCAGAACAGCAGCGTGTACGAGGAGATGCCGTAGATCATCTCCTTGCGGCGCCGGCGCTCCTCGCTGCGCTCCCAGGAGTCGCCGCCCTCCTCCTTCTTCGAGTTGTTCTTGAAGCGCAGCGTCGCGAGGAGGACGGCGACGAACAGCAGGGCTGCACCGCCGATGACGGTCCAGACCAGCTGTATGGAGGTCAGATTCATTGCGGGGCGTGCCTCGGGTTTCGGCAGGGGACAGGTACACGGTGCGACGCGCAGGCGCTCAGCTCCCGCCGCGCGGGCACCGCCTGACGGTTCGTTCGTCACCGCACGGCGTGCCCGGCCCCCCGCGCAGGGGCGGTCGGGACACCTGTGCGGCTAGACGATATCGCGTCCGAAGGGGCGGCATGTTACGGGAGGGCGGCTTCCGCCGGCCAATCGGCCCGGCCGAACTCCACTGCGGGGCACGGGATCGGCCGCCGGGTGAGCGTCGGACGGCCACGCGGGGTAGGGGAGGGGAAGGTTTGGGTATCCGGTGGCCGGGCCGATGCCCGATCATGGTTCGGCGGACCGTCAGATCGCCTGACGGGCAGGGGGAGGGGTGGGATGGTCTCGATCTGGGAGTACCTGCGCGGGGACAAGAGCTACACCTTCGACAACCCGGGCGGTCAGCACAAGGTCACGCTCACCAAGTCGGCGCCGCAGCACGCAATCACCGGCTCGGCGGCCACCACCGGCTACCTCTACGTCAACCTGCACTGGACCACCCGCTCCGGGGCCGTCCGGCCGAGCACCCGGGACAGCCTCAAACGCTTCTTCAGCCCGCGCATCCTCAGCCCGCTGGAGCCGGACTCGGGGCAGGACGTCCAGCTGAACGTCGACCTCGACCTGGCCTGCATGTACGAACTCTCGGACGGCACCCGGGGCGTGGTGCAGCCGCTCGGCGAGCTCTTCGGCGACCTGCGCGAGCCGCCGTACATCAAGCTCAGCGGCGACGACAAGTACGGGGCGCCCTCCGGCGAGACGATGTACGTCAACCTGGAGAAGAAGGACAAGTTCAAACGGCTGCTGATCTTCGTCTACATCTACGACGGCACCCCGGCGTTCGACCAGACCCACGCGGTGATCACGATCGTGCCGCAGACCGGGCCGCGGATCGAGATCAAGCTGGACGAGCGGGCCCGGGCGGCGCGCTCCTGCGCGGTCGTGCTGATCGAGAACGCGGGGGACAACCAGCTGACCGTCCGGCGCGAGGTGCGGTACGTCAACGGGTTCCAGGCGGACATCGACCGGCTGTACGGCTTCGGGATGCAGTGGCAGCGCGGCTACAAGGGGTAGGGGGGCGGGCACCGCGCAGCGGGGCGGGCGCGGCGGGCCGCCGCCGAGCGGGCCCGCCGGACGCGACGGGGCCGGGTGGTGGGCGGCCCCGCCGGCGGGCGGGTCAGCGGGGCTGGAACTGCGGGCCCTGAGGGGGCAGCGCGAACTCCTCGGCGCTCGGCGCGGGCTGGGCGCTCGGCGCCGGGGGCTGGGCCGGCGGGACGGGCGGCTGCTGGCCGGTGCCGGGCTGCGGGTAGCCGTAGCCCGTGCCGGGCGGCTGGGGGTAGCCGTAGCCGGTGCCGGGGTGGGGCGGGTACGGCTGCTGGCCGGCGCCCGGGTGGGGCTGGGTCGGCGGGACGGGCGGCTGCTGGCCGGTGCCGGGCTGCGGGTAGCCGTAGCCGGTGGCCTGGGGCTGCGGGTGGCCGTAGGTGGGCGCGGGCGGCTGCTGGGGGTAGCCGTAGCCGCCGGTGCCCGGCCCGGGGTGGGCCGGCGGGGTGCCCGGCGGGGGCGGCACGGCGGTCGGCGGCACGGCCGGGGGCATGGTCGGCGGGGCGCTCGGCGGGGGCGGCGGCGTGGTGGGCGGCGGCGGGGTCGCCGGGCCGTTCGCGGCGGCTTGCTGGGCGCCGGCCGGCGGGGGCGGCGGGACGGCCGGGGAGAGCGCGAAGGTGCCCGGCTCGGAGCGGGGCGCGCGCTGCTCCGGCAGCGGCGTGGCGCGCGGGTCGAGCGCCCCGGTCGGGGAGGCGGTGGACGAAGGGGCCGGGGCGGGCTGCGGCTGGGCGCCCGGGGCCGGCTCGGAGGCGGCGGGCTCGGCCTCGTCGTCGACGGTGATGCCGAAGTCGGTGGCCAGGCCGATCAGCCCGGAGGTGTAGCCCTGGCCGATCGCCCGGAACTTCCAGGTCCCGTTGCGCCGGTACAGCTCGCCCGCCACCAGCGCGGTGACGTTCTCGGCGTCGTCGATGTCGAACTCGGCGACCGCGGGCGCGCCCTCGCCGGCCGACACGTCGAACAGCAGCAGGCGCAGCCCGGGCACCGCGCGGAACGGTCCGCCCTCGGAGGATCCGGCCAGCACCACGCGGTCCACCTCGGCCGGCAGCTTCGCCAGCTCCACCTCGACCGTGTCGATGATCTCGGCGCCGCCGGCGGTGTGCTGCTTGGGCAGGTGGCGCACCAGGCCGGAGGGGTGCCGCGGCTGGTTGTAGAAGACGAAGTCGGCATCCGAACGGACCTTGCCGGTCGGGCCGAGCAGCAGCGCGGAAGCGTCCACGTCCGGCGCACCGGGCGTGGCGCTCCAGCGCAGCACGGCGCGGACGGCCGCGGCCGGCAGTGCGATGTTGGCGCCCTTGGCCATCACGTGCGTCATAGCGGACCATCCTGCCTGTTCGCCACCCCTTCGGACAACGTGACCCGGACGGCCGCGCGCGCCCCGGACTTTGCCAAGACTTGCGCTTCCGGAGGTTTGCCGCGCCCGGTTCGTGATCGTCCTCGTGATCGCGGCCCCGCCGCCGGGCCGGGTCGCGATGTTCCGGGAGTTCAGTGGACCGGCGTCGGGAACGGCTGGAATCCGCCCGTACGATGGGCGTTCGAAAGGCCCCGGGGGGCATCGGCGGAAGGGAGTCCGCCGGCGCGCGGCCGGGGAACCGCGGCGCCCGGTGGGCCGGTTCACCACGGTGTCGTCCCGTGCCGCCGCGCGACCGGCGGCGGACCGGAGTACGTCGAACCCGAGGAGAGCAGCATGCGCCATTTCGGCCATCTCGCCGAGGACGTCCGCGGCCGGCTCTTCCTGGAGCAGCCGCGTCCGTTCACCGCGCGGAGCGAGCCGGCGGTGCTCGCCACCGCCCTCGGCGGCACCCTCTACAGCCCCGCCACCCGGCCCGCGCTGGCCGCCGACATCCGCAAACAGGCGGCGCGCGGCGTGGTGTCGATGGTGCTCTGCCTGGAGGACGCGATCGCCGACCACGAGGTCGGCGCGGGCGAGCACAACCTCGTCGAGCAACTCAATGACCTCGCCAAGGACTTCACCGACAGCGCACAAGGTCACCCCCTGCTCTTCATCAGAGTCCGCGACGCCGCGCAGATCCCCGACCTGGCCGAACGGCTCGGCCCGGCCGTCGAGCTGCTCAGCGGCTTCGTCCTGCCGAAGTTCACCCCCGGCAACGGCCCCGCCTACCTCGCCGCCCTCGCCGCCGCCGAGGCCGCCACCGGGCGGCGGCTGTACGCCATGCCCGTCCTGGAATCGCCCGAACTCGCCCACCTGGAGACCAGGCGCGAACAGCTGTACGGCATCGCCGAACTGCTCGCCGGACACCGGGAGCGGGTGCTCGCCCTCCGGCTCGGCGTCACCGACCTGTGCTCCGCCTACGGGCTGCGCCGCTCGCCCGACCTCACCGCCTACGACGTCGCGCTCGTCGCGGGGGTGATCGGGGACGTCGTCAACGTGCTCGGCCGTGCGGACGGCACCGGCCACACCGTCACCGGGCCGGTCTGGGAGTACTTCCCGATGCAGGAGCGGATGTTCAAGCCGCAGCTGCGCCGCACGCCGTTCGCCGCGTCCGGCGGCACCGCGCTCGCCACCGGCGAGGAGGTCCGGCGGCGGATCATCGAGCACGACCTGGACGGGCTGATCCGCGAGGTCGAACTCGACCGGGCCAACGGGCTGCTCGGCAAGACCTGCATCCACCCCAGCCACGTCCCCGCCGTGCACGCCCTCTCCGTGGTCACGCACGAGGAGTACTGCGACGCCCAGGACATCCTGCGGGTCGACCGGGGCGGCGGCGGGGTGCTGCGCTCGGCGTACACCAACAAGATGAACGAGGCCCGGCCGCACCGGGCGTGGGCGGAGCGGGTGCTGCTGCGGGCCGAGGTGTTCGGGGTGGCGCGGGAGGACGTGAGCTTCGCGGAGCTGCTGGCGGCCTGCCTGTGCGGGTGATGCCGTCCTCTCCCTCTTTTCCCTGGGGGTTCGTCCCCTGATTCGTCCGCAGTGCCGAAGTCCGTACCACCGAAGTCCGCACCACCGAAATCCGCACCACCGGGGTGCGCAGCACCGAAGGCAGGGCCCGCAGTGACCGCAACTCAGCAGACCTGGAACGGCCGTTGGGTCGCCGACCGGGCCGGGATCGACCTGCTCGGCGCCGAGCGGCTGCCCGAACTCGTCGGCCTCGCCCTCCGGTCCGGCAACCGTCGGCGCGCCCACCTGCTGGTCTCCAACGTGCTCGGCAAGCACGTCCCGCAGCGGCCCTCGGTGGTGTACGGCGCCGGACTCGAACTCGGCCGCCGCGTCCGGGAGTTGCTCGGCGACGAGGCGGCCGCCCGGGCCGTCGTGCTCGGCTACGCGGAGACCGCCACCGGCCTCGGCCACAGCGTCGCGGACGGGCTGGACGCGCCCTGCCTGCACTCCACCCGCCGCGCGGTGCCCGGCATCGCCCCGCTCGGCGGCTTCGAGGAGGAGCACTCGCACGCCACCTCGCACCTGCTGCTCCCCACCGATCCCGAACTCCTCTCCGGTGGCGGGCCGTTGGTGCTCGTCGACGACGAGTTCTCCACCGGCCGGACGGTCCTCAACACCATCCGCGAGCTGCACGCCCGGTACCCGCGCGAGCGCTACGTCGTGGTCGCCCTGGTGGACCTGCGCTCCGCCGCCGACCGCGACCGGCTCGCCGGTGCGGCCGCCGAACTCGGCGTCCGGCTCGACCTGGTGGCCACCGCCAGCGGTGCCGTCCAGCTGCCGGAGGACGTCCTGCGGCGTGCGGAACGGCTGATCGCCGACGCCGTGGCGCCGGTGGGGGAGGTGGGGGAGGCGCCGTCGGCCGATCCCGCGCCGCTCGTCCGGGTCGACCTGGACTGGCCGGCCGGACTGCCGGACGGCGGGCGGCACGGCTTCACGCCCGCCGACCGCGCCCGGCTCGACGCCGCGCTGCCCGCGCTGGCCGGGCAACTGGCCGAGGCGCTGACCGGCGTCCGCCGCGGTGTCCGGGGCGGCGCCCGGGCCGGCGTGCCGACCGGCTTGCCGGCCGGGGGGCGGGTGCTGGTGCTCGGTTGCGAGGAGCTGATGTACGCGCCGCTGCGGCTGGCCGGGGCGCTGGACGAACGGCTCGGCGGTGACCGGGTCCGCTACTCCACCACCACCCGCTCGCCCGTCCTCGCCGTCGACGACCCCGGCTACGCCATCCGCACCCGGCTCGTCTTCCCCGCCCACGACGGCCCGGACGGCCCGGACGGCCCGGACGACGTCGTGCCGGGAGAGTTGGTGGGCGGGGGAGCCTCGCGTGAGCGCTACGCCTACAACGTCGCCCCCGGCGCCGACCCGGCCCGCCGCTTCGACGCCGTCGTGCTGGTCGTCGACGACGTCGCCGACACGCCGGCACTGCACCGGGGCGAACGCGCGCTGCTCGGCCAGCTCCGGCGGGTCACCGACCTGGTGGTGCTCGCGGTGCTGCCCTCGCACCGGCCCGTGCCGCTGTACGGTCCGGACTTCTCCTCGTACCGGCGGGACGAGGTGGCCTGGCTGCTCAAGGACCTCTCCGGGGTGCGGCTGGAGGCCCCGACCGAGGAGCGCGAGGAGGCCGTGCAGAGCGGCGGCGCGCACTACGCGGAGTCGCTGCCCGTCGAGTACCAGCCCAGCCCCGCGTACCAGGAGCTGTTCCAGCAGGCGCTGCACGGCTCCGCCGGGCGGATCGCGCTCGCCGTGGGCACGGTCGCCGAGACCCTGCTGCGCGAGCGCGGGCCGGGGCTCGTCCTCGCCTCGCTGGCCCGAGCCGGTACGCCGGTGGGCATCCTGATCCGCCGCTGGCTCGCCTTCGCGCACGGCCTCGACGTGCCGCACTACGCCGTCTCGATCGTGCGCGGCCGCGGCATCGACCGGGTCGCGCTGCGCTACCTGGCGGACCGCCACCGGGCCGCGGACGTGGTGTTCGTCGACGGCTGGACGGGCAAGGGCGCGATCACCCGCGAACTCGCCGACGCACTCGCCGGCACCGGCTTCGACCCCGGGCTCGCGGTGCTCGCCGACCCCGGCCGGTGCGTGCGCACCTACGGCACCCGGGACGACTTCCTGGTCCCGTCCGCCTGCCTCAACTCCACCGTCTCCGGCCTGGTTTCGCGCACCGTGCTGCGGTCCGGGCTGATCGGGCCCGGCGACTTCCACGGCGCCAAGCACTACCGCGAGCTGGCCGGCAGCGACGTCTCGGCGGCCTTCCTCGACGCGGTGAGCGGGCAGTTCGACACGGTGCGGGCCGCGGCGCTGCTCGGGGCCGAGCGGCTCGCCGACGACCCGGACCGGGCGCCCGACTGGGCCGGCTGGGCCGCCGTCGAGCGGATCAGCGCCGCGTACGGCATCGACGACGTCAACCTGGTCAAGCCGGGCGTCGGCGAGACCACCCGGGTGCTGCTGCGGCGCGTCCCCTGGCGGGTGCTGGCCCGCCGGGGCGCCGGCGCCGACCTCGACCACGTCCGGCTGCTCGCCGAGCAGCGCGGCGTCGAGGTCGAGGAGGTGGACGAACTCCCTTACTCCTGCGTCGGGTTGATCCACCCCCGGTACACTCGTGGGGCAACCGGCGCCAGCGGCCGGTCGGTCGCGGGGGAGGGCTCCTGATGGGTGGCGCACTGATCGCCAGCGACCTCGACCGGACGCTGATCTACTCCGAGCGGGCCCTCGCCCTGGACGCCCCCGACCACCTGGCGCCGCGCCTGCTGTGCGTCGAGGTGTACGGCGGGCGGCCGCTGTCCTTCCTCACCGAGCGGGCCGCCGGCCTGCTCGCCGAACTCGCCCGGCGGGCCACCTTCGTGCCCGCCACCACCCGGACCGTCGAGCAGTACCGGCGTGTCAACCTGCCCGGACCGGAACCGAGTTGGGCGATCTGCGCGAACGGCGGCCAGCTGCTCGCGGACGGTGTGCCGGACGCCGACTGGCGCCGCGAGATCACCGGCCGGATCGCCGCCGGCGCCGCCCCGCTGGCCGAGGTCGTCCGGCACCTGGACGACTGCGCTGCCCTGCCCTGGACGCTCAAACGGCGGGTCGCCGACGAGCTGTTCACCTACCTGGTGGTCGAGCGCGCCGCCCTGCCGGAGGGCTGGCTCGCCGACCTCACCGGCTGGTGCGCCGACCGCGGCTGGCGGGTCTCCCTGCAGGGCCGCAAGGTGTACGCCGTGCCGGAGCCGCTGACCAAGAGCGCCGCGCTCGCCGAGGTCGTCCGGCGCACCGGGGCGTCCACCGTGCTCGCCGCCGGCGACTCGCTGCTCGACGCCGACCTGCTGCTCGCGGCCGACGCCGCCTGGCGGCCCGGGCACGGCGAACTCGCCGAGAGCGGCTGGACGGCCCCCGGCGTCACCGGCCTGGAACAGGTGGGGGCGGCGGCGGGGGAGGAGATCGTCCGGCGCTTCCTCGCGGCGGCGGCAGCTGTCGCCGGTTAGTCCCGGTTGGTCCCGGCCAGTCCTGGAAGGTCCCGGCCGGTCCTGGAAGGTCCCGGCCGGTCCTGGCTGGTCGCCGGTTGGTCGCCGATGGTCAGCCGCAGCACCCGCCGCCGCAGCAGCCACCGCCGCCACCGCTCGGCGCCTGCGGCGCGGCCCCGGCCGCACCGGTGACGGCGACGGTGGACAGCAGCTTCACGGTGTCCTCGTGGCCCTCGGGGCAGACCGCCGGGTCGTTGGCCTGGGCCATCGGGCGGCGGAGTTCGAAGGTGGCGCCGCAGGAGCGGCAGCGGAAGTCGTAGCGTGGCATACCGGCAGGGTACCGAGCGCGGCCGGCGATGGCCCAGGGTTGGCGGGCCCGGGGTTGGCGGGCCCGAGGTTGGCGGCGGACAGGGTCAGCGGTGGCCCGGGGTCAGCGGTGGCCCAGATCGCCCCGGATCAGGTCGATCACCCGCGCCGCGGTGTCCCGTACGGCCGCCAGCTCGGTCAGGAACAGCCAGTAGTCGGGGTGCCGGCCGGCCGCCTCCAGCACCGCCACCGCGCGGTCCAGCCGGGCCACCGCCTCGTCCAGCGGCGCCGCGTGCCGCGGGTCCGGCGCACTGCGGCCCGCCATCGCCAGCCGCTGCGCGTCCCGGACGGCGAAGCGGGTGCGCTCCACCTCGCGGCTCGGATCGTGCTGCACCTCGTTCAGCTGCCGCAGCCGCTCGTTCACGGCGAGCACCGAGCCGTCCGCCGTCTCCAGCAGCGCGCGGACCGTACCGATCGCCGCCGTCGCGTCCGCCCAGCGCTGCTCGTCCCGGGCCCGGGCGGCCTCCGCCAGCTTCCGCCCGGCCGCCCGGCCGCTCTCCGCGACCTGGTCCGGCACCCGCTGGAGGTCCTGCCAGCAGGCGGTGCTGAACCGGCGGCGCAGCTCGCTCAGCGCCGGCTCGACCGTCGCCGCCTTGGTCTCCAGCGCCTGGATGCGGGTCCGCAGGCTCGCCACCCGGCGGTCGATCTCCCGGGCCCGCTCCGGCAGTTGGCCGGCGTCCGCGGCGATCGCCCCGGCCCGCTGCTGCACCTCCTCGGCGCGCCGCAGCGTCGCCGCCACCCCGTGCCGGGTCGCGCCCTCGTTCAGCCGGCCCAGCTCCGGCGCCAGCTCGGCCAGCCGGGCCGCCAGGTCGTCCGCCCGCAGGCCCGCGCCGCGCGCCGCGTCCAGCGCGTCGGACGCGGCCAGCAGCGCCCGCTTGGCCTGTTCCACCGCCGGGGTCACCCGCATCAGCTGCTGCTCGGCGTGCTGCAGGACCGGCTGGAGGCGGCGCAGGAAGTCGTTCAGCTCCGCGCGGGCCGAACCGAGCTGGCCCCGGACGTCCTCCAGCAGCCGCCGGGCCCGGGCCGCCGACGCCGCGTCCAGCGCCTCGCTGTCCAGGTCGAACGCGTCCAGGGCACCCAGGTAGTTCACGGTGACCTGCTCCACCCGCCCCGAGATCGCCGGCAGCCCGGCCAGCGCCCGCTGCGCGGCCGCGTCCTCCTCGGCCGCCCGCACCGTCTCCACCGCCAACTGCACCTCGCGCTGGGTCTCCTCCAGCTCGAAGAACGCCTCCTGCGCCCCCGCCCGGGCCTCCTTCGCCTCCGCCCGCGCACCCTCCCCGCCGCGCCGCCCCCACCAGCCGCCGCTCCCGGCCGACGCCAGCCCCACCGCGCCCAGCGCACCAGCCAGCACCACCGGCAACACCAGAGCGTCGACCAGCGCACCCGCCGCCCGCCGCCGCCCCCGCCCGCTCCCGCCGGCCACCGTCACTGCGCGCTCCCTGCTCCGTCCGCTGATCCGGCCCCATTCTCGCCGATCCCCCCACCCCCCGGGCACCCCACCCGCGCCACACCACCCCCCGGAACCAGGTACCCTGGACCCTCGTCGTGCGCCCACCGGCCCACGATGGGGGGCGCGTAGCTCAGTGGTAGAGCGCTGCTCTTACAAAGCAGATGTCGGCGGTTCGAAACCGTCCGCGCCCACACACCCGAAGGGCCAGTTCGGAGGCTTGATCCTCCCGAACTGGCCCTTGATCGTTTCTGGGCTCCTACTCGGCCGTGCGGTCGAGGGGGGTGGGGAGGGGGCCGACGATGGGGAGGGTGATCGTCGACGGGTGCGTGGCGTCGTGCAGGAGGCGGTGGTGGGCGGGGTGGGGTGCGGAACTGGTGGGCCAGGGCTTTCCGTCGGACGGGTTGACGTCCCAGTGGGGGAAGTCGGAGGACGCGATCTGGACGGAAATGCGGTGGCCCGTCAGGAATACGTGGCTGGTGGCCCAGAGATCGAGGTCGAATGCGATCGGGCCCTTTTCGTGGAGGGGTTCCGATTCGGTGCCGAGCCGAAGTATTCCCTGAGTCACCGGATAGCGCCGGCCGTCCGGATGGATGTCGACGAGGGCGGCGATGACGTCCGCACTGGCGGCGTCGGTTTCCAGCCAGGCCTGCGCGCGGACGGCGCCGGTGACTTCGACGGCGGAGGGCAGCGGTTCGCTGTCGAAGGTCAGGACGTCGGTTCGTTCGAGCAGGGGGGACTGGTCCCGGGGGCCGGCCGGGATGGCCCAGGTCTGGCCGCCGGTGGAGGGAACCGGGTCCTTCGGGTCGTGCGTCCACTCGTCCGCCGCCGTCGAGGCCTGGCCGGTCGGTGCGACCGCGTCGAGGGTGCCGGTCGGTCCGTTGGTGACGGGGCCGCCCGTGGAGTGGAGGAACAGCTGGACGGGGGTCGAGGCGGGGGGCCACACGTCCGCCGACCGCCACTCGTTGACGCCCATGGTGAAGTACCGCACCCCGGGGGTGGGTTCGCGCGGCCCCAGGCCCGTCAGCGGGGCGAAGAACTGATCCACCAGTGAGAAGAGTTCGAGCTCGGCGGTCGGCCCGAAGTCGAGTTCGCCCGCGATGGACTGCGGTGCGCCGTAGTGCGCGTGCTCCCACGGGCCGATGACGAGGTGCGTCGGCGCGGTGCCGGTGGAGATGCCCGCCGCGTACGCGTTGAGCGTGCCGCCGAGGAAGGCGTCGTACCAGCTGGTGACGTAGAGCGACGGTGTGGAGATGTTCGGTACGAGCCGCCGCGTGGAGAGGTACTGGCCGCCATCGGGCCGTCCGGCTTCGTCCAGCAACTGCCGCACCCAGGGCGCGACCGCGTCGTACTGCCGCAGGACCTCGTCGAAGGGTGCGTGCAGGCCGTTCGACCGCGACAGCGGGGGGAAGGCGTCGACCGGGCGGTCCTCGGTGAGTGTGGTGAGTGCCGTGGCCGCCTCCTCGCGGCCGTTGCGCCGGGCGTCGCGGATGGCCATGTTGGTCGCCCAGGCGAAGTAGAAGGAGGCTTCGACGGCTCCGCCGCGCCGGAACCCGTTGTCGGTGAAGTCCAGCAGGGGCGAGACCGGGTTGATGGCGACCAGCGGGGCGGGCTTCTCGGCGGCGGCCTGCACCTGGACGCTGCCGAGGTAGGACTGACCGACCATCACGACCCGTCCGTTGGATCCTTCGATCCCGGCGGCCCACTCGATGGTGTCGATGCTGTCCGACGTCTCGTCGCGGAAGGGGTGGAACGTGCCGTCCGACGTGTACGTCCCCCGGACGTCCTGGCCGACGCAGATGTACCCGCGGGGGACGAAGTACCTGACCTCGGAGGGGAACCACGGCTCGGTGAGGACGGATTTGTCGTAGGGGAGGCGCAGCAGCATGACCGGGCAGGGGCCGTCCGATAAGGGACGGAAGACGTCCGCTCGAAGGATCGTGCCGTCCCGCATCGGTACTTCCACATTCCGCTCGACACGCATGCGTTGCCGCCTTTCCTGGGTGAATTCGGTGTGGTGCTCATCGGTGCTGCTCATATCGGTGCTGCTCATATCGGTGGTGCTCGTATCGCGGAATCGCCCCGGAATCGACCGTGCCGCCGAGCGGGAGACTGATCGTGGGCGTTCCGAACGGACCGTACCCGTCCGACTACGCGCGAATGCGGGCGCTTCGGTGACATCCGTCACGCACTCAGTGTGGTTTGGCGGGCTTGTTCGCGTGACGACGGTTCAACGATCATGGGAATTCGTTCCGTTCGGGGCTGTGGCGACTGGGTGGGTGGGATGGCTGAGCTGGGGTTCGACGCGGTGCTGTGCGATGTGGACGGCGTGATCCGGTTCTTCGACGGGGACGGGGTGGCGGCGCTGGAGCGGGCGGCGGGGGTGGAGGTGGGGAGTACGGCGGCGGTCGGGTTCGCGCCGGGGAACGACCTGCCGTTGCTGCTGGGGCGGATCTCGAAGGCGCAGTGGGTGGAGTCGATCGCGCGGGGGCTGGCGGGGCGGGTGCCGGTGGAGGCGGCGCGGGCGATGGCGGAGGCGTTCGCGAACTCGCCGTTCCGGGCCGACGAGGCGGTGGTGGGGCTGCTGCGGGGGGTCCGGGAGCGCTGCCGGGTGGTGCTGGTGACGAACGCGACGGTGTGGTTGGACGAGGACCTGGCGGAGCTGGGGCTGACGGATCTGGCGGACGCGGTGGTGAACAGTTCGGTGGTGGGCTGCGCCAAGCCGGACCGGCGGATCTACGAGATCGCCGCCGCGCGGGCCGGGGTGGCACCGGAGCGGTGCCTGTTCGTCGACGACCGGGAGGAGAACGTCGCGGCGGCGGTGGCGCTGGGCATGACCGGGGTGCTCTACCGGGGGCCGGAGGACCTGCGGCGCGCACTGGCGGGGTGAACCTCGGGAGGCGGGTGGGGCGGCCCTGTGTTTGGGTGGCTGCAAACCGCTTGGGAGAGGTGAAGCGCCGTGACCATGCCCCCGTTCGGATCGAACGACCCGTTCTCCGACCTGCTCAGCCGGTTCTTCGGGATGAGCCCGCTGGCCTCCCCGCCCGCCGTGCAGCGGGTGCCGATCGGGCGGCTGCTGAGCGAGTCCTCGCAGGAGCTGCTGGCGCTGGCGGCGCAGCGGGCGGCGGAGGACGGCAGCAACGACCTGGACACCGCGCACCTGGCGTGGGCGGCCACCAGGGTGGAGCCGTCACGGCGGATGCTGGAGCGCGCGGGCATCGACCCGGACGAGCTGGCGGAGGACCTGGAGCAGGCGTTGCCGGCCGGGAACGCCGGTGCGGCGGACGGGCGGCCGGCGCTCACCCCGGCGGCGAAGCGGGCGCTGCTGGCCGCGCATGCCCGTTCGCAGGCGGCCGGCGCCTCGTACATCGGCCCGGAGCACCTGTTGGGCGCGCTGCTGGAGCAGGAGCGTTCGGGCGCGGGCGCGGCGCTGCGCAACGCGGCGCCCTCGCCGGAGACGTTGCGGACGGTGCTGGACGGCCGGGGCGCCGCCGGCGAGCGCGGCGCTACGGGCGCTACGGGCGGTGCGGGCGGTGCGGCGCCGAGCGGGACGCCGACCCTGGACGAGTACGGGCGGGACCTCACCGAGGAGGCGCGCTCGGGCCGGCTGGACCCGGTGGTCGGGCGGGCCGAGGAGATCGAGCAGACCGTCGAGATCCTGTCCCGCCGGACGAAGAACAACCCGGTGCTGATCGGCGAGCCGGGCGTCGGCAAGACGGCGATCGTCGAGGGGCTGGCCCAGCGGATCGTGTCCGGGGACGTCCCGCGGAGCCTGGCGGACAAGCGGGTGGTGTCGCTGGACCTGACGGCGCTGGTGGCCGGCTCCAAGTACCGGGGCGAGTTCGAGGAGCGGCTGAAGAGCGTGATCGACGAGGTGACGGCGGCCGAGAAGAGCGTGATCCTCTTCCTGGACGAGCTGCATACCGTGGTCGGCGCGGGCGGTGGCGGCGAGGGCTCGATGGACGCCGGCAACATCCTCAAACCGGCCCTGGCGCGGGGGGAGTTGAGCGTGGTCGGGGCGACCACGCTGGACGAGTACCGCAAGCACGTGGAGAAGGACGCCGCGCTGGAGCGCCGCTTCCAGCCGGTGCTGGTGCCGGAGCCGAGCGTCGAGGAGACCATCGAGATCCTGCGGGGGCTGCGCGACGCCTACGAGGCGCACCACCAGGTCCGGTTCGGTGACGATGCCCTGGACGCGGCGGCGACGCTCTCCGACCGGTACGTGAGCGACCGCTTCCTGCCCGACAAGGCGATCGACCTGCTCGACCAGGCCGGCGCCCGGGTGCGGCTGCGCAGCCTGAGCGGCTCGACCGAGGCGACGGCCGTCCGGGACCGGATCACCAAGCTGAAGCGCGAGCTGGACGAGGCCGTAGCGGACGAGGAGTTCGTGCGCGCCGCCAACCTGAAGACCGAACTGCGGCAGACCGAGGACGAGTTGGCGGCCATCGCGGAGTCCCGCGAGGACGTCGTCGACGTCACGGCGGACGATATCGCGCAGGTGCTGTCGGCCCGGACCGGCATCCCCGTCGCCGAGTTGAACGCGACCGAGCGGGAGCGGCTGCTCCGGCTGGAGGACCACCTGCACGAGAAGGTGATCGGCCAGGACGAGGCGGTCACCGCCGTCGCCCAGGCGGTGCGCCGCGGCCGGGCCGGGATGGGCGACCCGGACCGCCCGACCGGCTCCTTCCTGTTCCTCGGCCCGACCGGCGTCGGCAAGACCGAGCTCGCCAAGGCACTGGCGACGCTGCTGTTCGGCGACCCGGACCGGATGATCCGCTTCGACATGAGCGAGTTCCAGGAGAAGCACACCGTCTCCCGGCTGGTCGGCTCCCCGCCCGGGTACGTCGGCTACGACGAGGCCGGGCAGTTGACCGAGGCGGTGCGCCGCAAGCCGTACAGCGTGCTGCTCTTCGACGAGGTGGAGAAGGCGCACCCGGACGTCTTCAACCTGCTGCTCCAGGTGCTGGACGACGGGCGGCTGACCGACTCGCAGGGGCGCACGGTCGACTTCCGCAACACCGTGGTGATCATGACGAGCAACATCGGCTCGCAGCGGATCCTGGACCATGCGGGCAACGTCGACGACATCAGGGACGACCTGATGCGCGATCTGCGGCAGCAGTTCCGGCCGGAGTTCCTGAACCGGATCGACGAGGTGATCGTCTTCCACGCGCTCACCCGCAAGGACCTGCTGTCCGTGGTCGACCTGCTGCTGGAGCGCACCCGGCGCCGGGTGCGCGCCCAGGACGTCGAGCTGGACGTCACGGACGCGGCGAAGGAGTACCTGGTCAACCGCGGCTACCAGCCCGAGTTCGGCGCCCGGCCGCTGCGCCGGACGATCCAGTCGGAGCTGGACAACCGGATCTCCAACCTGCTCCTGGACGGCACCGTGCGGGAGGGGGACACCCTGATCGCGGACGTGGACGACGGCGAGCTGACGGTCACCATGGCGCGGCCGGAGGCCTCCGCGGCCTGACTCCCGCCGTGCGGGTCCGGGCGCGCCCCACGAGGGGAGCGCGCCCGAACGTCCCGTCCGGCGAAGGGAGTCACGCCGAGGGGAAGACCTCGCGCAGCAGCGGGTCCGGCAGCCCGCGCTTGCGCCACTCGCGCGGGTAGCCGAGCGAGACCTCGGTGAACGGCACCCCGTCGTAGGAGGTCCGGCGCGGGATGTGCAGGTGCCCGTAGACCATCGCCGCGGTGTTGAAGCGCCGGTGCCAGTCGGCGGTGAGCTCGGTGCCGCACCACTGGGCGAACTCGGGGTACCAGAGGATCTCGGTGGGGTGGCGGACCAGCGGGTAGTGGTTGACCAGCACCAGCGGGACGGACGGGTCGCAGGCGGCCAGCCGCTCCTCGGTCAGCCGGACGCGGTCGCGGCACCAGGAGTCGCGGTCCGGGTACGGGTCCGGGTGGAGCATGTGCTCGTCCGCGCAGACGATGCCGGCCTCGTACGCGGCGGCCAGCGACTCCTCCTTGGTGCTGGTCCCGGGCGCGCGGAAGGAGTAGTCGTACAGCAGGAAGAGCGGCGCGACCAGGACCGGGCCGCCGGGGCCCTGCCACAGCGGGTACGGGTCCTCGGGGGTCAGCACGCCGAGGCGGCGGCAGAGTTGGACGAGGTGGTCGTAGCGGGCGGTGCCGCGCAGCTGGACCGCGTCCTCGGGGTGGGTCCACAGCTCGTGGTTGCCGGGGGCCCAGATCACCCGGGCGAAGCGCTCGGCGAGCAGGCCGAGGGCCCACTCGATGCTCTCGGACTTCTCGGCGATGTCCCCGGCGACGATCAGCCAGTCGTCGGGGTGGGTGGGTTGGAGCTTCTCCACCAGGTCACGGTTCTCCTGGTAGGAGATGTGCAGGTCGCTCACCGCGAGCAGCCGCCCGCCCGCCCCGGTGGGCGCCGCCGGTGTGTCGCTGCGGTTCTCGGTCGTCACTTCCGTCCCCCTGTGGTCACCACGCCTGTACCGCCACCCTACGGCGCGAGTCGCTGGTGCGGGCGAGGTTGGCCGGGATCTGCCACGGTGCGGGGGTTTGACGGCCGGGACCGGACGCCGGAACCGGACGTCGGGTCAGGGCCCGGGAGGCGGGGAGCGGACGGCGGCGCGGGAGCCGGAGGGGGGAGCCTGGACGCGGGACTCAGGAGTCGGGGCTCAGGAGCGGAAGTCCATCAGCACGCCGTGCGAGGTGACGGCGGTGACGGCCAGGATGACGAGCGAGGCGACGCCGAGGGCCAGCCCGAGGGCGGCGCGGCCGCGCCGGCGGGTGCCGCGGACGAGGGCGAGCGTGCCGAGGGTGATGGCGAGCGGCCCCAGGACGATGTTGAACAGCAGCAGGCCGGGGAGGCCGAGCAGGAAGGAGGCGACGGCCAGGCCGTCGGCCTCGGCGGTGGCCGGGCGGTCCGGACGGGCGGGGCCTTCGGCGCGCGTGCGGGCGGGGCCTTCGGTGGTGGTGCTCAGGACGGTGCTCATGGCGGCGGTGGTCCTCTCGGCGGGCGAGGGTGAGGGGGTGCGCGTGCCGGTCAGCGGTGCCGCAGCCGGGCGATGCCCTCGCGGGCGCCGAAGGCGAGCAGCCAGGCGGTGATGGCGGCGGAGGCGGTGAGGAAGACCGGGAGCGAGGTGTGCGCGGCGGCGCCGATCAGGACGCCCATGGCGACGAGGGCGGAGAACAGGATCACGGCCGACTCCTCCGGTTCGGTGTTTCGGTTGACAAGTGTTCACTGACTTCGGCACCACTGTACGCCCGGCTGGCCAAGTTCGGCAAACGACTGTTTACTGAATGGCGTGAGTCACACCGTGGGGGCCAGACAGGCCCAGAAGCAGCAGAGTCGGCGCGCCTTGCTGGATGCGGGTCTGCACCTGCTGGCCGATCAGAACCTGGCCAGCCTGGGCGTCCGCGAGGTCACCCGGGAGGCCGGGCTCTCCCCGGCCGCGTTCTACCGGCACTTCCCGGACCTCGCCGCGCTCGGCGTGGCGCTGGTCGAGGAGTCGCTGGCCAGCCTGCACGTGATGATCCGTGCGGTGCTCGCGGAGGCCGGCGGCGCCGAGGAGCTGATCGACCGCGCGGTGGACGTGATCGAGCGGCACGTGCGCGAGAACCGTCCGCACGTCCGCTTCCTGTCGCGCGAGCGGCACGGCGGGGTGCGCCAGGTGCGCGAGGCGATCGACGCCGAACTCGGCCGGTTCGCCGCCGAGGTGGGCGCCGCGCTGGCGCTCCAGCCGTCCTCGCGTGACTGGAGCGAGCGCGACCTGCGGATGCTCGCCGAGTTGTACGTGGACCACATGGTCTCGACGGCGGCCGCCCTGCTGGAGGCGCAGGGGGCCGACCCCGCGCGGGCGGAGCGGATCGCCGGTACGGCGCGGCTGCAGTTGCGCCTGATCAGTGTCGGTCGGCGTCACTGGCTGGGGAGTTGAGCGCCCGTCGACCGGGCGGGGGCGAGCCGGCGGTGGGTCGGGGGTGACGCGGCGGTGGTGGTCGCCGGGAGTGGCCGGAGCTCTTGACAGTCGGTCATGTCCGCGACAGGTTTGGTGGACCCCCACACCGAGAGGTCCGTCATGAAGACGCCACTCATAGGCACGCTCGCCGCGCTCGCGCTCGCCGGAGCCACCGCGCTGGCCGGCGCCCTGCCCGCACAGGCCGCGGACACCGGAACCGCGACCGCCCACTCCGCGACGGCGAAGACCGCCGCCGCGAAGACCACCGCCGCCAAGGCGACCACCGCCAAGGCGACCACCGCCAAGGCCGCCACCGCCAAGGCCGACCCGCTGGACGACGTCAACTTCGCCGGCACGGTCGCCCTCAGCAACTGCTCGGGCTCGGTCGTCCGGATGCCCAACTCGGCCCCCACCGACCCGGCTCTCGTCCTCGCCAACGGCCACTGCCTGGAGAGCGGGATGCCCGGCCCCGGCCAGGTCATCACGAACCAGGCCTCCAGCCGGACGTTCACCCTGCTCAGCCCGAACGGCGACGACCTGGCCACGCTGACCGCGACGTCGATGGTCTACGGCACCATGACCGACACCGACGTGTCGATCTACCGGCTGAACACCGACTACGCCACGATCCAGGCGCAGTACGGCATCGCCCCGCTGACCATCGCCGACACCCACCCCGTCCAGGGCGCGGACATCCGGGTGGTCTCCGGCTACTGGAAGACGATCTACTCCTGTTCGGCGGACGGCTTCGCCTACACGCTGCACGAGGGCGACTGGGTCATGAAGGACTCCCTCCGCTACACCTCCGGCTGCAACGTGATCGGCGGCACCTCCGGCTCGCCGGTGGTCGACGCCTCGACCGGCCTGCTGGTCGCGGTGAACAACACGATCAACGAGAACGGCGAGTCCTGCACGGTCAACAACCCGTGCGAGGTCGACCAGAACGGCGCCGTGACGGTGCACCAGGGCATCGGCTACGCCCAGGAGACGTACGGCATCCCGGCCTGCTTCGGCCCCGGCAACCAGATGGACCTCACCCTGCCCGGCTGCACGCTGCCCAGGCCGTGACCACCGCTCCGGCTCCGGCTCCGGCACGGGCACCGGCACCGAGCGACTGAGGCGGCATTGACCAGCATCTTCCCCCCGATGGGCCACCCGTGACCGGCGGGTGGCCCATTCGGCCGTCCATCGGGCGGCCGTCGCACCACCCGTACCGCAGAGTCGTGCCGAACACCGGCGCGAGCCATGTCCGTTGACCAGATGGAGAGTTGATGCGCACCACCGTGAGAAGACTGCTGGTCTCCGCCCTGCTGATACCGCTGCTCGGCGGCGGCCTGGCCACCCCGGCGCTGGCCGCCGGTGCGGCGGGCGCCGACCCGGCCGGGGTCGCCCGCGCCCTGAGCCCCGCCGACGACCCGAACGCCGACATCAAGGACCGCCTGGCGGCGATCCCCGGGGTCACCATCACCGAGGAGAAGCCCACCACCACGGGCCACCGCTACTTCGTGGCGACCTACACCCAGCCGATCGACCACTTCCGCCCCTGGCTGGGCACCTTCCAGCAGCGCTTCACCCTGCTGCACCGCGGCTACGACCGCCCGACCGTCTTCTACACCAACGGCTACACCCTGGGCACCAACCCGTCCCGCACCGAGCCGACCCGGCTGGTGGACGGCAACCAGGTCTCCATCGAGTACCGCTTCTTCACCCCCTCGCGCCCCGAGCCGGCCGACTGGACCAAGGCGGGCATCCGCCAGCAGGCCGCCGACTCGCACCGGCTGGTGACCGCGCTCAAGCGGATCTACGAGCAGGAGTGGCTGTCCACCGGCGCCAGCAAGGGCGGCATGTCCTCCACCTACTACCGCCGCTTCTACCCGGACGACATGGCCGGGACCGTCGCCTACGTCGCGCCGAACAACACCGACGTCAACGACTACGCGGCGTACAGCGAGTTCTTCCGCACCGTCGGCACCCCCGAGTGCCGGGCGCGCCTGTCCGCCGCCCAGCGGGAGCTGCTGGTGCGCCGCGACCGCCTGGAGGCCCGCTACGTGGCCGACAACAACGCCGCCGGCTCGACCTTCACCACCCTCGGCACCCCGGACCGCGCGTACGAGGCCGGCGTGCTGGACGTGGTCTGGGGCTTCTGGCAGTACAGCCTGGAGGCCGACTGCGCGAAGGTGCCGGTGGCCGCCACCGCGACCGACGACGAGCTGTACGCCTGGTTCGACACGCAGTCCGGCATCACCGGCAACAGCGACCAGGGGCTGGCGAAGTACACCGCGTACTACTACCAGGCCGCGACCGAGCTGGGGCAGCCGTACTTCGACGTCTCGAACCTGAAGGACCTGCTGCACTACGACTACAAGGAGCTCTACTCGGCCCGCTCGTACGTGGCCAAGGACATCAACGTCCCGGCCTTCAACCCGTACGCGATGCGCGACATCGACCGCTGGGTGAAGCACGACGCCGAGCGGATCATGTACGTCTACGGCGGGAACGACCCGTGGGGCGCCAAGCCGTTCCGCCTCGGCGAGGGCAGTGACGACAGCTACGTCTACACCGTGCCCGGCGGCAACCACGGCTCCAACATCGGCAAGCTCCCGGCCGCGCAGTCGGCCGAGGCGACCGCGAAGGTGCTGGAGTGGGCCGGCCTGGGCGACCAGGACACCGCCCGCTCGCTGGCGAAGACCCCGCAGCTGCTGCCGGCGTTCGGCCCGCTCGACGTCGAGGGTCAGAAGCTGGAGCAGGAGCGCCGCCCGCTGTAACGCGGCCAGAGGATCCGTCCGAGGCCGCCCCCGCACCCGCGCGGGGCGGCCTCCGCGCTTCCGCCGCTCGTCCGAGGGCGCGTCCGAGGGCGCGTCCGCACAGCGGTGCGCCCGGGGGTGCGAAAGGGCGTACCGACGGATGTGCGGACGGTGTGGACGGGTTGGGTGGAAACCCTCCCCCAAGAGGTGAATCGGTGCTTCAATGCTTCCATGGCCTACCGACGCACCCCCGCCGTCCAAGCCCGCCTGGACGCCCAGCGCGAAGTGGTGCTGCAGGCGGCCGTGGGACTGCTCGCCGAACGGGGCTACGGCGGCTGCACGGTGGCCGCCGTCGCCGACCGCGCCGGGATCGCCACCGGCAGCCTCTACCAGCACTTCGCCAACAAGGCCGAACTGTCGGTCGAGCTGTTCCGCCGGGTGGTGAACCGGGAGATCGCCGAGGTCAGGGCGGCCGTGGCCCGGCGGGACACCCCGCAGGAGCGGGTCGCCGCCGTGGTCGAGACCTTCGCCGCCCGCGCCCTGCGCGCCCCCCGGCTGGCGTACGCCCTGCTGGTCGAGCCCGCCGACGCGGTGGTGGACGGCGAGCGCCTGGTGTTCCGGCGCGCCTTCCGCGACATGCTGGCCACCGAGATCGCCGCCGCCCTGGCGAACGGCGAACTCCCCGAGCAGGACCCGGTGCTGACCGCCGCCGCCCTGGTCGGCGCGGTCGGCGAGGCACTGGCCGGGCCGCTGGCCGGCGAAACCGAGGACAACGGGGTCGCCGACCCCGAGCGGGCCGCCGCCGAGGTGGTCCCCGCCCTGGTCTCCTTCACCCTGCGTGCCCTGGGAGGACGCGATGACAGCCACGCATGAGGTCACCAACCAGGTGCCGCTGCCGTACGGACACGACGCCGCCGCCGATCCGACCCTGCTCGACGCGCTGCGCCGGGCCGGCGCCGACTGGGCCGAGCCGGAGCTGCGCGAACTCGGCCGGCTGGCCGGCTCCGAGCAGGCCGCCGACTGGGGCCGCCTCGCCAACGAGCACCCGCCCGTGCTGCGCACCCACGACCGCTTCGGCCACCGGATCGACGAGGTCGAGTTCCACCCGGCCTGGCACGAGCTGATGCGCACCGCCGTCTCGTACGGCCTGCACGCCGCGCCCTGGCGGGACGGACGGCCCGGCGCGCACACCGCCCGCGCCGCGAAGTTCCACGTCTGGGGCCAGGTCGAGGCCGGCCACACCTGTCCGATCTCGATGACCTACGCCGCCGTCCCGGCGCTGCGCCACAACCCGGCGCTGGCCGCCGAGTTGGAGCCGCTGCTGGCTGCCCCCGAGTACGACTTCGGGTTGCGCGAGCCGCGCACCAAGCGCGGGCTGATCGCCGGCATGTCGATGACCGAGAAGCAGGGCGGCTCGGACGTCCGCACCAACACCACCACCGCCACCCCGCAGCCGGACGGCACCTACCGGCTGACCGGCCACAAGTGGTTCACCTCGGCGCCGATGTCCGACCTCTTCCTGACCCTCGCCCAGGCCCCCGGCGGCCTCAGCTGCTTCGTGCTGCCGCGGATCCTGCCGGACGGCGGCCGCAACCGGCTGCAGCTGATGCGGCTCAAGGACAAGCTCGGCAACAAGTCCAACGCCTCCGCCGAGCTGGAGTACGACGGCGCGGTCGGCTGGCTGGTCGGCGAGGAGGGCCGGGGCGTGCCGACCATCATCGAGATGGTCAACATGACCCGCCTGGACTGCACCATCGGCGCCGCCTCCGGCATGCGCTACGGCGCCACCCGGGCCGTCCACCACGCCCTGCACCGGCGGGCGTTCGGCAAGGCGCTGGTCGACCAGCCGCTGATGCGCAACGTGCTGGCCGACCTGGTGGTGGAGTCCGAGGCCGCCACCGCCGTGGCCATGCGGCTCGCGCGGTCCACCGACCTCGCCCTGGCCGGGGACGGCGCCGAGGCGCTGGTGCGGCGGCTCGGCCTGGCGGTGGCCAAGTACTGGGTGTGCAAGCGCGGCCCGGCGCACGCCGCCGAGGCGCTGGAGTGCTTGGGCGGCAACGGCTACGTCGAGGAGTCCGGGATGCCCCGGCTCTACCGGGAGGCGCCGCTGGTGTCGATCTGGGAGGGCTCCGGCAACGTCGCCGCGCTGGACGCGTTGCGCGCCATGGCCAAGCGCCCGGAGAGCGTCGACGCCTTCCTCGGCGAGCTCGACGCCGCCGCCGGCGCGGACCGCCGGCTGGACGCGGCCGTCGCCGGCCTGCGCAAGCAGCTCGGCGACCGGACCGACCTGGAGTACCGCACCCGCCGGCTGGTCGAGTCGATGGCGCTGGCCTTCCAGGGCTCGCTGCTGGTCCGGTACGGCGACGCGGCGGTGGCCGACGCCTTCTGCGCCAGCCGCCTGGGCGGTGACCACGGCGCGGCCTTCGGCACCCTGCCGTCCGGCGTCGACGCGGCCGCGATCGTCGAGCGCGCCCGGCCGGTGCCGGCATGAGCACCGAAGAAGCCGTGGCCGTGCGGGAGTTCTGGCAGGGCCTCGGCCTGCCCGGGCTGGTCGACGTGCACACCCACTTCATGCCGAAGAACGTCCTCGACAAGGTGTGGGCGTACTTCGACGCGGCCGGCCCGCTGGTGAACCGCCCCTGGCCGATCACCTACCGCGAGGCCGAGGAGCAGCGGGTGCGCCGGCTGCGGGAGTTCGGCGTGCGGGGGTTCACCGCGATGCTCTACCCGCACAAGCCCGGCATGGCCGCCTGGCTGAACGCGTGGTCCGCCGACTTCGCCGCCCGCACCCCGGACTGCCTGCACACCGCGACCTTCTACCCCGAGCCCGAGGCCCCCGGTTACGTGGCCCGGGCGATCGAGGGCGGCGCCCGGGTGTTCAAGGCGCACCTGCAGGTCGGCGGCTACGACCCGGCCGACCGGGCGCTGGACGAGGTCTGGGGTCTGCTCGCGAGCTCCGGCACCCCGGTGGTCGCGCACTGCGGCTCCGGGCCGGTGCCCGGCCGCTTCACCGGCCCCGGCCCGATCGGCGAGGTGCTGAAGCGCCACCCCGGGCTGGTGCTGCTGGTCGCGCACATGGGCATGCCCGAGTACGGCGACTTCTTCGACCTGGCCGAGCGCCACCCGGACCTCCGGCTGGACACCACGATGGCGTTCACCGACTTCGTCGAGACCGACGCGCCGTTCCCGCGCGCCGAGCTGCCCCGGCTGCGGGACCTGCGCGAGCGCGTCCTGCTCGGCAGCGACTTCCCGAACATCCCGTACCGGTACGTGCACCAGCTGGAGGTGCTGGCCGGGCTGGGGCTGGGGGAGGAGTGGCTGCGGGCGGTCTGCCACGACAACGCGGCGGCGCTGTTCGGGCTCGGGCCCGGCTGACCGCCCGCGGGCCGTCAGACGCCGGTGGTCGACCCGGGCCGGATGATCATCAGGACCGTGACCACGGCCCACAGCAGGTTGAACACGCCGCCGGTCATCGGCAGCAGCCGCAGGCCGCCGACCGCCTTGGCGCGCTGCTCGTCCTCCGGGGCGAGGGCCAGCGCGTCGACGGCGGCCTGCTGGCCGGGCAGCACGAAGAGCAGCAGGGTCAGGCCGGCGATCGCGGTGAGCACCATCGCCACGATCAGCCAGGACTGCCCGAGCACGCCCATCACCTGGGCCACGCCGATGCCGAGCGCGGGCACCGCGACCCCCAGCAGCGCGTAGACCTGGGTGATCCGGTGCAGGACGCGCAGCACGCCCGCCTCGCCGGCGGCGTCCGGACCGCCCGCCAGCGCGGCCCGCGCCCGGCGCGGGAACATGCTGACGGCCACCGCGACCGGGCCTATGAACAGGACCGACGCGAGGACGTGCAGGCTCAGCAGGAACTTGGCCATGGCGGGGACACCCCTGATCCGGTGGTGGGTGGTTGGTACGGCGGTGCGCGGCGGCGGCGCGCCCGCGACCAGGCACGCTAACACCCTCTTATCCGCCGACCGGCAGCGAGTGCTCAGCCGCCCGGCGTGAGCTCCACCACCCGCGGCGCGGCGGTGCTGACCGCGGCGACGGCGGCGCCGTGCTCCGGATCCGTCCAGTCGAGCAGGTGCAGGTCCCCGTGGCGGCTGCGCAGCGGGGCGGCGGGCGGGACGTCCAGCGGCAGCTCGGCGAGGTCGATCTCGCCGAGGGTGTCCAGCCGGGCCCGGCCGATCTTGATCAGCGACTCCTTGCGCACCCACTGCCGCAGGAAGGCCAGGTTCGGCTCCGGGCTCGCCTCGACGGCGGCCAGCTCGCCCGGGGTGAGCACCCGGCGGGCGACCGCGCGCAGCGAGCCGCCGCGCACCGCCAGCTCGACGTCCACCCCGACCGGCTGGAAGCCGGCGCCGGCCGCGACCACGCCCCGGGTGTGCGACAGGGTCACGTGCACCTCCGGGTGGTCCGGCAGGTACGGCTTGCCGTGGTCGGCGAGGCCGCAGTCGGGGCACTGCTGGGCGAGGACGAGGCCGTCCGCCGGGACGCCGAGCAGCCGGGCGGCACAGAGCCGGACCAGCAGGTGCCCGGCGGTGAAGTCGAGCCGCCCCGACTCCTGCCGGAACCGCCCGGCGCGCTCGCGCTCCAGGGCGGTGAGCAGGTGCTCGCCCACCTCGGGGTGCCGCAGCACGGCGTCGGCGGACGCGACGGCGACGAGCGGCGGGCGCTGGTCCTGGGCCTCGGAGGTCATGTCCTCAACCTACCTCCGTACGGGCGTTCGGGCCGGGGGTGGCGACACGCTGCACCGTTCGGATGACTTTCGGATCCGACCTGAGGGTCTGTAGGGTATGAATCGTCCGATTTGCGACTGGATATCCCGAATCTGTGGGATCGACAGCAGATATCACAGAACGCGGCAGGTCCTCGGCACCTGCCCTTTTCTATGCGCGGAGGAAAGTGTCGATGGATCAGGGCCGCACCGGAACGCCGGGCCGCAGGACGACCGCCGTCAGAAGGAGCCCCGCCGCCGGCCGCCGCCGGGCAGCCCGGATCGCCGTCGCCACCGCCGTCGCCGCGGTGCCGCTGGCCGCCGCGCTGACGGTCGGTTCGGCCGCGCCGCTGGCCCCGCCGCTCGGCGCCTGCACCGGGCCGGACTGCCCGGCGACCTGGCCGGAGTCCAACAACGGCGACTTCACCGGCCGGGACGCGAGCATCAACGTCTTCACCGGCGGCAACTACACCGTCAACGGCCGGGCGGCCGAGGCCGAGGGCAAGATCGTCACGCTGGGGAACCTGACCGTCGACAAGAACGGCGGCGGCGTCTACAACATGGGCGTCGTCGGCGTCGGCTCCCGCGTCGTCCCGCCGAACGGCAGCGACTTCGTCACCACCGGCGGCGACGTCGTCGTGGCGAGAGGCAACGCGATCCTCATCGGCGGCAGCGACTCGCACGGCCCGGCCTTCGGCAACCTGCGCCACGCGGGCAGCGTCTCCGGCGTCGTCAACATCGACCCCACCGGCCAGTCCATCCAGGACCCGAACGCCGCCGCGCCGTACCAGGACGTGCTGACCCGGATCGAGGAGGTCTCCGACTGCGTCGGGAAGGCCGCCGCGACCGGCACCGTCGACATCTCCTCCAGCCAGGCGACCTTCACCGGCGACGGGACCAGCATGAAGCAGGTCTTCAACGTCAGCCAGAACCTCGCCTCGCCGACCGGCGGGCAGATCGGCCTGGTCTTCAACAACATCCCGGCCGGGGCCACCGTGGTGGTCAACATGCTCGGGGACAGCCCGATCATCAACACCTACACCGGTACCGGGATCGCCGGTGACCAGACCACCGACATGCGCTCCAAGCTCATGTACAACTTCCCGACCGCGACCTCGCCGCAGATCCTCGGCAGCGCGCAGTTCCAGGGCTCCGTGCTGGCCGGGAACCCGGGCGGCACGATGACCATCGCCCAGCCCGGCATGAACGGGCGGGTCTACCTGGCGGGCAACCTGATCCACACCGGGACGGGCGGCTACGAGATCCACAGCTACCCGTTCGACGGGGACCTGCCGGAGTGCAGGACGCCGAGCCCGTCGCCGACCTCGCCGTCGCCGACCCACCCCTCGCCGTCGCCTTCGCCGACCTCGCCGTCGCCGACGCACCCGTCGCCTTCGCCGACCTCGCCGACCCCGACCTCGCCGTCCGCGACCTCGCCGTCCGCCTCCGCGAGCAGCACCTCGCCCTCGGCGACGTCGAGCTCGTCCGGCGCCGGCCCGGCCCCGACCAGCCACCACCCGAGCGGCCACCACACCGGTGGCGGCGGTGAGCTGCCCTCCACCGGAGCGGGCAACGCCCCGGTGGTGTTCGGCCTCGCGGGCGCCGGCCTGCTGGGCCTGGGCGGTCTGGCCGTCCTGGCCGCCCGCCGCCGCGGTCGTCACGGCTGACCGTCGCGCACAGCTGACCGTCACGCCGACGGACCGAAGGCCGCCCGGGTCGCCGTGACCCGGGCGGCCTTCGACGTGCGCCGGGCGCCCGGTCAGGTCACCTCGCCCCGGCGGGAGAAGTGCTCCGCCTGCCACTCGCCGCTGGCCAGTACCTCGGCCAAGTGCCGGGCGGCGTCCCAGACTTCGGTGTACGACAGATAGAGCGGCGTGAAGCCGAAGCGCATCAGGTCCGGTGCGCGGAAGTCGCCGATCACCCCGCGGGCGATGAGCGCCTGCACGACCGGGTAGCCGTCCGCGTGCCGCAGCGCGACCTGGCTGCCGCGCCGGGCGTGCTCGCGCGGGGTGACCACCTCGATGCCGTCCAGGCCCTCGACGAGCGAGACGAACAGGTCGGTCAGCGCCAGGCTCTTGGCCCGCACCGCGCCGAGGTCGGCCCGCTCCCAGACGTCGAGCGAGGAGTCCAGCGCGGCCTGCCCGAGCAGCGAGGGCGAGCTGGTCAGGAACCGGCCGATGCCCGGCTTCGGCTCGTACCCGGGCTCGAAGGCGAACGGGCGGGCGTGGCCGAACCAGCCGCTCAGCGGCTGCACCGGGCCGGCCGCCAGGTGCCGCTCGGCGACGTACAGGAAGGCCGGCGCGCCGGGGCCTCCGTTCAGGTACTTGTAGGTGCAGCCGACCGCGAAGTCGGCGTTCGCGGCGCCGAGTTCGACCGGCAGGGCGCCCACCGAGTGGCACACGTCCCAGATCATCAGCGCGCCCGCGGCCTGCACCCGGGCGGTGATGCCGGGCATGTCCAGCAGCTCGCCGGTGCGGTAGTCCACGTGCGACAGGACGACCGCGGCGACGTCCCCGTCCAGGTGCGCGTCCAGCTCCTCCGGGCGGATCAGCAGGCTGCGCCCGCCGTCGACCAGGCCGGTGACGCCCTCGGCGATGTACAGGTCGGTGGGGAAGGCCTCGCCGTCGCCGAGCACGGTGCGCCGGCCCGGGCGCAGCCGCAGCGCGGCCGACAGCACCTTGAACAGGTTGACCGAGGTGGTGTCGCAGACGATCACCTCCGCCGGGTCGGCGCCGATCAGCGGCGCGATCCGCCGGCCCAGCCGGTACGGCTGCTCGAACCAGCCGGCGTCGTTCCAGCTGCGGATCAGCTCGTGGCCCCACTCCCGCTCGACGACCTGCCGCACCCGCTCCGGGGTGCGCACCGGGAGGGCGCCCAGCGAGTTGCCGTCCAGGTAGATCACCCCCGGCGGCAGGGCGAACTCCGCGCGGAACCCCGCCAGGGGGTCGGCGGCGTCCAGCGCCGCGCACTGCTCGCGCGTGAGTGCGCCCGTGCTGGTACCCGTGCCCGTGATCATGCTCATCCCTTCGGCCACCTCCGCCGTCCCGACCGTCCCGCTCACAGCTCGTCCCGGATCGCCCAGAGTTCCGGGAAGACGTCCTGCTCGGCCGCCCGGCGCAGCCAGGCGAGCCCGCTGGAGCCGCCGGAGCCGGGCTTGCCGCCCATCGTCCGCTTGACCGTGGAGAGGTGGCGCTGGCGCCAGCGGGTGACCCGCTCGGCGACGTCCAGCAGCGCCTCGCCGAGCGGCTGCAGCCCGGCGAACTCCGGCTCGGTGTACACCCGCCGCCAGGCCGCGGCGACCTCCTCGGACGGGCGGTGGCGCTCCTCGGACGTCTCCGGGCGCACCGCCAGGCCGCGCCGGGCCAGCAGGGCCAGCGCCTCGTCGTACAGGCCGGGGGAGCGCAGCGTCTCGGCCAGCTCGGCCCGGACCCGCGGCATGCCGTCGTACATCTTCAGCAGCGCGGCGTTCTTGTTGCCGATCATGAACTCCAGCTGCAGGAAGGCCGAGGACTGGAAGCCGGAGGCCTCGCCGAACAGCGAGCGGAAGGCGTTGAACTCGTGCGGGGTCATGGTGGCCAGCAGGCCCCAGGACTCCACCAGGACGTCCTGGGTGTGGGTCCCGCGGCGCAGGGCGGCCAGCGCGGCGGGCAGGTCGTCCTCGCGCAGCGCCTGCCGGGCGATCGTCCACTCGTGCCGCAGCAGGTCGAAGAGCAGCTCCATCACCTGGGTGGTGATGATGAACGACAGCTCGGCCGGCTCGTCGCTGTGCGGCCGCTGCAGGGCGTGCAGCTCCTCCAGCCGCACGTAGTCCGCGTACGGGGTGCCCCGACCCGGCCGGTCGCCCTGCCCGAACGACAGGTTCGGTGTCTCCACCGCGTCGTGCTCCACCGTGTCGTGCACCATCCCGATCCCTCCTGATCCGTCCGGGCTCCGTCGCCCGGGTCGGCGGAGCCGCGCGGACGGCCCGGTTCCACCGAGCCCATTGTGCGGCGGTGCCACCCCCCGGTTGAATGGTCGACGGACACCGCAACCGCGCTCCGGGCTCTCGTGCGCGAGGCGTTTCGCGGAATCGCTTTGCGAATGAAAAACCCCTGATCATCGCTGCCCCGGGAGCCGTCATGGACGCCGTCGACCGCCGCCTGCTGGCCGAGCTGCAGGGCGACGCCCGGCTCTCGTACAACGAACTCTCCCGCCGGGTCAGCCTGTCCGCACCCGCGGTGGCCGAGCGGGTCCGCCGGCTGGAGGCGGACGGGGTGATCAGCGGCTACCACGCGCACGTGGACCTGACCCGGGCCGGGCTGCCGATCACCGCGCTGGTGCAGATCCAGTGCTACGGCCCGCGCTGCGTGCTGCGCGACCCGGAGGTGGCGACCTGGCCGGAGGTGCTGCAGCTGCACCGGGTCACCGGCGGGGCCTGCTGCGCGCTGCTGGTCGCGGTGCCCACGATGGCCGACTTCGAGGCGCTGTGCGACCGGCTCGGCGGCTACGGGCAGCCGTCCAGCTCGATGATCCTCTCCAGCCCGGTGCCGTGGCGGCCGGTGGTCGCGCCGTAGGGCGTCGCGTACGGCTCGTCGCTTCATTCCCGATCGGCGGCGGATTCGCCCGGATGGCGGCCCCGGCTCGAACGGGCGCGCGGGGTCGGGTGCCATGGAGGCAGGACTCCCTGCGCGGAAGCGAGGATGCGACATGTGCCTGAACCGGAGAGACCTGGGCCTGCTGGCCCTGCGCGGCGCGGTCGGCGGCGTGCTGATCGCGCACGGCACCCAGAAGCTGTTCGGCTGGTTCGGCGGGGGCGGCCTCGACGGCACGACCCAGGCGATGGAGCACATGGGCTTCCACCCGGCCCGGCAGAGCGCCATCGCGGCGGGCCTCGGCGAGGCCGGCGGCGGTGCGCTGCTGGTCGCCGGGCTGGCGACCCCGGCGGCCGGCGCGGTGGTGGCCGGGACGATGGCGGGCGCGGTGGCGGTGCACGCCCCGGCCGGCTTCTTCGCGATGTCCGGCGGCTACGAGTACCCGGCGTTCCTGGGCGCCACCGGCCTCGCGGTCGGCCTGGCCGGCCCCGGGCGGTACTCGCTGGACCACCTGACCGGCCACGTCTTCGACCGGCCGTGGGTCGGGTTGCTGTCCTTCGTGGCGAGCGCCGCCGGTGCGTACGGGGTGGTGGCCCGGCGGCGGCACGTGGTGCGGCTGCGCGAGGAGCGGGCGGCGGTGGAGGCGGACGAGCAGGAGGGCTCGGGGCTGTCCTGAAAGGTCGGTGGGGCCGGGCCCGCGGCGGGTCCTGCGGGCAGGCGTGCTCCCCTCCCCGGGGTCACCCGGAGGGAGCACGCCTGCTGGCGGCCCGGGCCGGCGGCTCCGAGGGTGGGCGGCAGGTGCGCCGGGCCGCCGGCGCCGGGAAGGAACGAGGAGCGCATGGACCGCCAGCCGCTCACCCGGGCCGGTGCGCCGGCCCGTCCGTCGGCCCGTCCGCGGGTCACCCAACGGCCCCCGGACGCACCGCTGTTGCATGGCCGCCGGGCCGCCGCCGGGGTGCTGGCGGCGGCCGTGCTCGGGGCGGCCGCGCTGGCCGGCTGCTCCTCCGGCAAGAGCGCGAGCAGCGTCGTCTCCTCGGCCGCGGGCGAGATCGAGAAGGGCGTGAGCGCCGCGGCCTCCGCCGCGTCCGCGCTGGCCTCGGCGGCGGGCGGGGCGGGGTCGCTGCTCTCCTCGGCCCAGGCGGAGGCCTCGGCGGCGGTGTCGGCGGCCAACTCGGCGGTCGCGGGGATCAAGGGCGGGCTGGACGCCAAGGCGGACGTGGCCGCGGGGGCGGTGTCCACCGGCTCGGACGGGAAGGCGCAGGTGGACCTGACCGTCACCAACCACGGGCAGCAGTCGTACCGGTACGTGGTCCAGGTGAACTTCACGGACGACTCCGGCAAGGTGCTGGACGCCGTCGCGGTGACGGTCGACGACGTGGCGACCGGGCAGAGCGCCAAGGTCACGGCGCGCAGCAACCGCGAGCTGTCGGGCACCGTCAAGGCCGTGGTGGCGAACGCGATCCGGTACTGACGCCCTGGTGGGGGCGGGTGGCGGCGGCGTGGGGGCGGTCCGGGCGGGGCGGACGCCAACCTTAAGCGCGGCTCAAGGCCCAACAGCACCCCTTGACGGGCGAGTTGGTCTAGTCCATTTTTAATCCCCAGGTGCAGGGAGCCCCTGAACCGGCGTCAACGGCCTCCGGGCCGGGGGCGCCGGTTCGGCGCATCCCGGTGTCCGTCCAGGCCCGATCCCGTTCCACGTCGACTCCACCCAGACGCTCCAGCCCAGACACCCCACCCCTGATCTGTCATGTCCCGGTCGTCCGACCCCACCTCGGACGCGCGCCCCCGGGGCGACGGAACCCCCACAACCAGGAGTAACGCACCCATGCTGCGCTCACGCATCGAAAGGGCCGGGACGCCGGCTCCGCAGGACGGCCGCCGACGCCGCCCGAAGAGCCTGGCCGCCGTCGCGGCCGGCACCACCGTCTCCCTGCTGCTCGGCGCGGGCCTCGCGCTGACCGGCGGCGGCGCGGCCAACGCCGCGACCACCAACTCCACCGGCGCGACCGCCACCAGCGGCGGCATCAAGGTCGCCTACTTCGACCAGTGGTCGATCTATGCCAACGGGTACTACCCGAAGACCATCCAGGACACCGGCGTGGCCGGGAAGCTGGACTACCTGATCTACGACTTCGCCAACATCAGCCCGACCGACCTGGGCTGTTTCGAGGCCACCAAGGCCGCCGACGGGAACGACAACAACCCCAACGCGGGGGACGGCGCCGCCGACGCGTTCGCCGACTACCAGAAGAGCTTCGGCGCGGACATCTCCGTCGACGGCGTCGGCGACGTCTGGAACCAGCCGATCGCGGGCAACTTCAACCAGCTGAAGAAGCTGAAGGCGAAGAACCCGAACCTCAAGGTCCTGCTGTCGATCGGTGGTTGGACCTACTCCAAGTACTTCTCGCCGGCCTCCGCCACGGACGCCTCGCGCAAGCACCTGGTCTCCTCCTGCATCGACATGTTCATCAAGGGCAACCTCCCGTCCGAGGCCGGCTTCGGCGGCCCGGGCACCGGGGCGGGCGTCTTCGACGGCATCGACATCGACTGGGAGTACCCGGGCGGCGGCGGCCACACCGGCAACAACGCCGGCCCGGCCGACAAGCAGAACTTCACCCTGCTGCTGCAGGAGTTCCGCAACCAGCTGGACGCGCAGGGCAAGGCAGACGGCAAGACCTACGCCCTCTCGGCGGCGGTCGGTGCCGGCCAGGACAAGATCATGAACGTCGAGACCGACAAGATCGGTCAGTACCTGACCTTCCTCGACGTCATGACCTACGACATGCACGGCGGCTGGGACCCGCAGGGCCCGACCAATCACCAGGCCCCGCTCTACTCCGGCCCGAACGACCCGTCCACCCCGGCCAAGCCGGGCAACGGCAAGTACTCGATCGACAACGCCATCAAGGCGTGGACGGTCGGCGACGCGCAGTACGGCATCCCCGGCGGCTTCCCGGCCAACAAGATCAACATGGGCGTGCCGTTCTACTACCGCGGCTGGACCGGCGTCCAGAACAACGGCAAGAACGGCCTCTTCCAGCCCGCCACCGGCCCGGCGGCCGGCGCCCCGATGTCCGGCAGCGTCCCCGGCATCCAGATGTTCAAGGAACTGGGCGGCTTCGTCGACAACCCGTCGAAGACCTTCTGGGACGACGACGCCAAGGCGGCCTACTTCTACGACGGCACCACCTTCTGGAGCGGTGAGAACGCCAAGTCCATCCAGGCCAAGCTGGACTACGCGCACTGCAACGGCCTCGGCGGCTCCTTCGCCTTCTCGCTGTACGACCTGGGCACCCAGACCGGGCTGTTCGACACCATGGTGAACGCCACCAACGGTTCCGCGGCCGGCTGCCCGGCCCCGCCGACCGGCACCCCGACCCCGACCCAGACCCCGACCGGCACGCCCACGGGCACGCCGACCGGCACCCCGACCGGGACCCCCACGGGCACCCCGACCGGCACCCCCACCAGCACCCCGACCTCGCCGGCCACCTGCTCGGCCGCCCCGAGCTGGAACGCGGGCACCGTGTACGCGGCCGGCGGCACCAAGGTCTCCTGGAAGGGCCACTACTACACCAACAAGTGGTGGACCCAGGGCGACGACCCGTCGCAGAGCGGCCAGTGGGGCGTCTGGACCGACAACGGGCCCTGCTGACCCGGACGCGGATCCGCTGACGGACCGCGACCGCACCTGAACGACAAGAGTCCGGCCCGCCGGGGGAGTTCCCCCGGCGGGCCGGACTCACGTGTTCGCCCGCGCGTTCACCGCGCCGGGCCGCCGGTGCGCCCGGGCGCGTCCGGCCGGGTCTCCTCGATCCGCCGCAGCATCCGCGCCAGCAGGCCGGAGAGCGCCGTCCGGTCCTCGTCGGCCAGGTCCTGGAGCAGCTCCTCCTCGAACACGGCCGCCATCCGCATGGACTCCAGCCACTTGTCGCGGCCGGTCTCGGTCAGCTCGATGATCACCCGCACCCGGTTGGACTCGTCCCGCTCCCGGGTGACCAGGCCGTCCGCCACCATCCGGTCGATCCGGTGCGTCATCGCCGCCGGGGTGAGCCCGAGCCGCTTGGCGAGCTCGCCCGGGCCGAGCCGGTACGGGCTGCCGGATACCACCAGGGCCTTGAGCACCTCCCACTCGGCGGACGTGATCCCGAGCACGGTCAGCTGCCGGTCGTACGCCACGCCCATCCGCCGGGAGACCCGGTTCAGGGTCTGCACGATCGTCTCCACCTGGGGGTCCACGGTGGGGAACTCCCGCTGGTAGAGCGCCACCTGCTCGGCGATGCCGATCTCCAGGGCGGTGGCCGGCGCGGGCTTGTCGGCCGCCGGCGCCGGCTTCTCGGTAGTCATGCGGACCAGTGTCGCACGGCTGTGCACCCCTTAAGACTTTGACACCGCACCCTTCCGGTGCTAAGACTTTATCTCGTCAAACTTTAGCTCTGAAATCTTCTGGGCTCAAGAGTACCGGGATCAAGAGTCCGGTCGAACCAGGAAGGGATGTGCACGGTGACCGGCACGGTGAAGCAGCAGAGGCAGCAGCGACGTGGGGCGGGCAGCCCGCTGCGCCGCGTCCAGATCGGCAACGCGCTCAGTGCGTTCGGCAGCGGGTTCACGATGCCGTACATGTTCGTGTACGTGGACCAGGTGCGCGGGCTGGGATCGCTGGCGGCCGGGATGGTGTTCACCGTGTTCGCGCTGGCGGCGCTCGTCGTCCTGCCGTTCACCGGCCGCGGCATCGACCGGTACGGCCCGCGCCCGGTGCTGCTGGCCGGTACGGCGCTGGCCGCCACCGGCGCGTTCGCCTTCGGCCACGCCACCGGCACCCCTGCCCTGCTGGTCTCGTCCTTCCTGTTCGGCGCGGGTGTCACCACCTGCCAGCCGGCGCTCGCCACGATGATCGTCCGCTGCTCCACCGCGGCGACCCGCTCGCACGCCTTCGCGCTGCAGTTCACCCTGGTCAACCTGGGCATGGGCATCGGCGCGCTGGTCGGCGGGCAGATCGTGAACGTCGCCGACCCGGCCAGCCTCACCCGGCTGTTCACCATCGAGGCGGCGACCTTCCTCGGCCTCGCCCTGGTCACCGGCACCGCCCGGATGCCGCGGGCCAACCTGACCGTCGTCCAGGAGAAGCACGACGGCCCGACCGGCCTGCGCGCCCTGCTCGCCGACAAGGCGATGCTGCGGCTCGGCATCCTTGCCGGGCTGATCTTCTTCACCTGCTACGGCCAGTTCGAGTCCGGCGTCGCGGCCTTCGCCACCGACACCGTCGGCACCGCGCCGTCCACCCTGGGCCTCGCGATCGGCGCCAACGCGCTGACCATCGTCGTCCTGCAGATGTTCATGGTGCGGATCACCGCCCGCCGCCGCCGCACCACCGCGATGGCCGCGGCCGGCCTGGTCTGGCTCGCCGCCTGGGCGATGGCCCTGGTGGCCGGCCTGATCCGGACGGAGACCATGGCCGCCACGGTCGCCATCGTCTCGATCTACGCCCTGTTCGGTGTCGGCGAGTCGCTGCTCGCGCCGACCATGGGCCCGATGGTCGCCGACCTCGCCCCGGCCCGACTGCTCGGCACCTACAACGCCGGGTACGCCCTGGTGAAGCAGATCGCGATCGCGGTCGGCCCGGCCGTGGGCGTGCTGCTGGTCGGCTCCGGCACCTGGCCGCTCTACCTGGCGGCCATGGCGGGCTGCACGCTGCTGATCGTCGCCCTGGCGGTGCGGCTGCGCCCGTACCTCACGCCGGAGCAGGACAACGCGGCCCCGGCCGTGGTCCGCACGGCGGCCCCTGTCCGGGAGCTGCAGACCGCCGCGTGACGGCGGCCCGCGCAAGGGTGTTCGAGAGGGCGCCGACCAGGTCACCTGGTCGGCGCCCGTCGCGCTTGGCTTCGACAGGCACCGCCCCATAGTGTCGGTGCCTGTCGCCCGTCCGCCCCAGGCCGGCGCGGCAGACCCGGGCGGACCGGTACGGCGGGCCCGGGCGGAGCAGACCAGTCGCACCGGCGAAGACAGGCGAAATCGGCGAGGCTATGACCCAAGCGGCGCTCACGCACCCCCCGGCGGCCCCGGCCCCCACCACCCCGCCCCCGGCACGGGCCCCGCGCCGCCTGCCCCCCTGGGTGGCCCGGCACGCCGGCTGGCTCGGACCGATCGGCGTCGCACTCTTCGCCGGCCTGCTGCGGTTCTGGAACCTCGGCTACCCCAACTCCTTCGTCTTCGACGAGACGTACTACCCCAAGGACGCCTGGTCGCTGCTCCAGCAGGGCTACGAGGGCACCTGGCCGGACCACGCGAACACCGACATCCTCGCCGTCCCGCAGAGCATCCCGCTGAGCTCCGCCCCCGAGTTCGTCGCCCACCCGCCACTCGGCAAATGGGTGATGTCCATCGGCGAGCAGCTGTTCGGACTGCACCCCTTCGGCTGGCGGTTCATCACCGCCCTGCTCGGCACCCTCTCCGTGCTGATGCTGGCCCGGATCGGCCGCCGGCTCTTCGGCTCCACCCTGGTCGGCTGCACCGCCGCGCTGCTGATGTCCGTCGACGGCCTCCAGCTGGTGATGAGCCGGGTCGGCCTGCTGGACGGCATCCAGATGTTCTTCGTGCTCGCCGCCTTCGGCAGCCTGCTGGTCGACCGCGACCACGTCCGCGCCCGGCTCGCCGGGGCGGAGGACGCCGACCGGGTGCGGCTGGGCCCGCGCCCCTGGCGGATCGCCGCCGGGGTGCTCCTCGGCGCCGCCTGCGCCGTCAAGTGGAACGGCGCCCCGATCCTCGCCGCGTTCGGCGTCCTGACCGTGCTGTGGGACCAGTCCGGCCGCCGCGGGGCCGGCGCCCGCCGACCCTGGCGCTCGATGCTGCGCCGGGACGCCGGGCCCGCCCTGCTCGCCATGGTCGGCTCCGCCCTCGTGGTGTACGTCGGCTCCTGGAGCGGATGGCTGGCCAGCGGCGCCGGTGGTGACGGCGCGAGCGGCTACGACCGGCACTGGGCGGACGGCCGGGCGGGCCTCTCCCCGGACAAGCTCCTCGGCATCCCGCTGCCCCAGGTCCCGATGGGCTGGGTGCCCGCGCCGCTGCGCAGCCTGTGGCACTACCACGCGCAGATGTACGACTTCAATACCGGGCTGAACCAGCCGCACACCTACCAGTCCAACCCCTTCGCCTGGCTGGTCGACGGCCGCCCCGTCTCGATGTACTGGGAGCAGGTGCCGAACGGCCAGCACGGCTGCACGGCCTCCGGCGGCTGCGCGGCGCAGATCCTGGGCCTGGGCACCCCGTTCCTGTGGTGGGCGGCCTGCTTCGCGCTGGCCTACCTGCTGTGGCGCTGGTTCTTCCGCCGGGACTGGCGCTCGGGCGCCGTGCTGTGCGCGGTCGCCGGGATCTACCTGCCCTGGTTCCGCTTCCAGGAGCGGACGATCTTCTCCTTCTACATGGTCGTGCTGGTGCCGTTCCTGTGCCTGGCCGTCGCCCAGATGCTCGGCGCCGTCCTCGGCCCGCCCGGCTGCAGTGCCGAGCGCCGCCGCTACGGCGCGATCGGGGCCGGGCTGATCGTGTTCGCGATCGTCGGCTGCTTCGCCTTCTTCTACCCGCTGTACTCGGCGGAGGTGATCCCGATGTCGGCCTGGCAGGACCGGATGTGGTTCACCAGCTGGATCTGATGCCGCTGGCGGCCTCCGGCGGTCAGCTGCTGCCGGTCACCCCGACGCTCTGGGCGGTGACGGCGGTGCTGCTGCTGGCCGCCGTGGCGGTCGCCGGGTGGGGCCTGCTCGGGCACGGGCACGCGGTGCTGCGGGCCGGGCTGCGGGCGGTCGTGCAACTGGCCGGCGTCGCGGCGGTGATCACCTGGGTGGTCGGCTCGCTGTGGTGGTCGGCGCTGTTCGTGCTGCTGATGTTCACCGTCGCGGTGCGCACCGCCGGGCGGCGGATGACCCCCGGCCCCGGCTGGGTCTGGGCGGCCGCCCCGATCGGCGCCGGGGTGCTGCCGGTGCTCGCCCTGCTGCTGGGCGTCGGCCTGCTGCCGCCGAAGGGCCTGTCCGTCATCCCGGTCGCCGGCATCATGATCGGCGGCGCGCTCACCGCCACCTCGCTGGCCGGGCGGCGCGCCCTGGACGAGCTGCGGCAGCGGCGCGGCGAGGTGGAGGCGGCGTTGGCGCTCGGCTTCGACGAACGCGACGCGCGGCTGGAGATCTGCCGCACGGCGGCCGCGACCTCGCTCGTCCCGGCGCTGGACCAGACCCGCACGGTCGGCCTGGTCACCCTGCCCGGCGCCTTCGTCGGCATGCTGCTCGGCGGCGCCTCGCCCGCCCAGGCGGGCGCGGTGCAACTGTTCGTGCTGGTCGCGCTGCTGGCGGTGGAGGCGGTGGCGATCGTGGTGGTGCTGGAGCTGGTCGGGCGCGGGCTGGTCCGGACGGGGGAGCCCGGCGACGTCCGGTAGGCTTGTCCCCGTTGAAGGGGAGTAGCCCTCCACCGGACCGTCGACATACTGGCCCCCCGGGGCCCGGCGCCCGGGGCACCCGTCCGCAGGGACGGTGCCGGCGAGACCTTCGGCCGCAGTGCTGTGACCGTTTCCAGTGCTGTCGGGCCGAAGCGTCCCCCGAGGGCCGTGCCGGCCGGGCAGCCCGACCGAGGAATCCCAACTGATGAGCCTGTCCATCGCCGCCCTGACCTTCGGCGTCATCTTCCTGGCCGAACTGCCGGACAAGACCGCGCTGGCCAGCCTGGTGCTCGGCACCAAGTACCGGGCGAGCTACGTCTTCGCGGGCGTCGCCGCCGCCTTCCTGGTCCAGGTGGTCATCGCGCTCGCCGCCGGCCACCTGCTGTCGATGCTGCCGCACCGCTGGGTCTCCGGCGTCACCGGTGCGCTCTTCCTGATCGGCGCGGCGATGCTGCTGTTCCACGGCGGCGGGGACGACGAGGACGGGCACGCCGCCAAGGAGCCGTCCTCGAACAGCTTCTGGAAGGTGGCCGGGGCGAGCTTCGTGGTCGTCGCGATCGCCGAGTTCGGCGACCTGACCCAGATCATGACCGCCAACCTGGCCGCCAAGTACACCGACCTGCTGGCCGTCGGCCTCGGCTCCTGGCTGGGGCTGTGCGCGGTCGGCGGGATCGCGATCGTGGGCGGGCAGAAGCTGCTCAAGGTCGTGCCGATGAAGTGGATCGTCCGGGTCGCGGCGGCGATCATGATCGTGCTGGCGGGCGTCAGCATCGTCGGGGCGATCACGGGCTGACGACTTCGACTCTTCGGCGGCGCCCTCCGGTCGGCGGGCGCCGCCGTCGCGTTCGCGGGTGGTGGTCGGCGGTCGCGGTGGGCGGCCGGGGTCAGCAGCCGGGGTCGGCGGCGAGCGCGGCCTGGGTCTTGGGGCCGTACACGCCGTCCTCGCCCCGGATGTGGTTGTCGCGCTGGTAGCTGCGCAGCACCGTCCGGGTCCAGTCGTCGAAGGTGCCGGTCACGAGCGACTGGTCGACGAAACCGCACTCGGCGACGTACAGGCTCTGCTGCATGGCCCTGACGTCCGGGCCGGTCATGCCGAGCTGGAGGAGGCGCGGGGTGGGCGTCGGCGTCGGGGTGGGCGTCGGGGTCGGTGTCGGCGTGGGGGTGGGGGTCGGCGTGGGCGTCGGGGTGTGGGTCGGCGTCGGGGTCGCCGTCCTGGTCGGGCTCGGCCGGCGGGTGGCCGTGGCGGTCGGGCTCGGGCCCTCGGTGGTGGGCTGCGCGCTCGGGGTCGGCGCGGCCGTCGTGGGCGGGTCCACCGGGGAGGGTGCCAGGGTGGTGGTCGGCAGCGGCTGCGCCTGGCGGTGGTCGGTGTCGGTGGACGGCGTGACCGCGTAGGCGACGCCGATGGTGAGCGCCACCAGCGTGGCGCCGACCCCGGCGATCAGCGCCTTGTGCCGGGCGAGCGGGCTCTGTTCGGCCTGCTCGGCGGCCCGTCTCGCGGCCCGGCCGCCGGGGGCGTCCGGCGCGGTGCCGGGCTCGGGCTCGACCGGGGCGTTGTCGAAGGGGAAGAAGCCGAGCTCCTGCCCGGCCGGCTCGGGGGCCGGCACCGGGGGCAGCACGGTGGTGGCGTACCCGTCCGGGCCGGGGTGCGGCGGCTGGGGCGGCGCGGCGTTCGGCGGCAGGGGCGGCGCGGCGTTCGGCGGCAGGGGCGGGAGCACCGTGGTCGCGAACGGGTCGGCGGCCGGTCCGGCGGGCGGCCCGCCCGGCGCCCCGGCGGCCGGGTGCTGCGCCGGGTACTCCTGGTACTCCTCGACGACCTGCCCGGGCGCCTGCGACACGTACGGGCGCACCAGCGGCGGGCCCTCGATGTGCGGCAGGACGGTGGTCTCGGTGAGGCTCGGGTCCGGGAGGCAGCCGCACCCGGTGGCTCGTGCGGCGCCGCACGTCGGGCAGTGCTGGTCCGGCATCGGCCGGCCCTCCTCGGATCTCGGGTGGCTTCCACGGCGCCCCGGGCGGTTCCCGGCGCACGATCGCCGCTGATTATGCAGGACGCCCCGGAAGGGGGACAGGGACGTTCGGGCCGGATGGGGGTGTTGTGCCGGTTGGTGATGGTTGGCCCCCGGTGAACGTCCGGGAAACGGCCCGCTCGCCGAACCGCCGCCCCGCCCTGCCGGGACGGGGCGGCGGGCGTTCCGCGTGCTGTCAGCAGAGGGTCAGGTTCTTGAAGAAGGTCAGGTCGATCGCGGTCGTCACGCTCGTCTGGCCGGGCTGGATCACCCCCAGGCAGGTGCCCCACGGCGTGGTCGACTGCCAGTTGACCTGGACCGACTGGGGGGTGGAACAGTTGTTGGTCACCCGGACGGTGGTGCCGAGGAACATGGACACGGAAGCCGTCACGCAGCTGGGCGCCGGGGTGGTGCCGGTGGCGGTGGAGGTGGCGGCCGACGCGTTCGCGACGCCCGGGAGGGATACGGCCAGGGCGATCCCGCCGAGTGCGAGGGCGGCGGTCTTCGCAAGGTTGCGCATGGTGGGGTGGTGCTCCTCTCGTGGGTTCGTAGCCGCAGGACCGGCCACTCGCCCATGAGGTCACGCGCCCGTCGAGCAGACAAGGCAGACCGGACGGCCTGTCAAGTTCGTGCAAGACCTTGGGAGTTGGGTTTAGGTCACACGGTACTGCCGGTTACGGGGCGCCGAACCAGCGCGGGGTGTCGAGCCGGAACGGGTCCCCGGGGGCGAGCCGCCGCAGGCCGTCCTCCAGCTGTCGCAGCTGCTCCTCGCCGAGGGCCGCCGACCACTCGGCGCGCAGTTCGTCGAAGATCCGCGCCGAGCGGGCCAGGCAGTCCACGCCCCGGTCGGTGAGCCGGACCACCTTGCGCCGGGCGTCGGCCGGGTCGCTGCCGCGCTCGACGTAGCCGAGCTGTTCCAGGCCCTCGATGGTCTTGCCCGCCGCCTGCTTGGAGACGCCGAGCCGGCGGCCGAGTTCGACGGCGGTGGTGCCGTGCGGGCCGATCGCCTGGAAGACGAAGCCGTGCGTCGGGCGCAGGTCGGGGTGGCCTTCGCGGGCGATGCGCTCGTGCAGCTCGTCGATGATCGTCCGGAAGGCGAGCAGGAGCCGCAGCGGCAGTTCGAAGCCGGGCGGGGGCGGGTCTGTTGACACGGATGGACAACCTCGTTGACTATATGGACAACAACGTTGACCATCTTAGGGGGTTCCTTCACCATGCCCGTCATCCGTCACGCCGATGCCCGCCGCACCGAGACCCCGAATGCCGTCATGACCACCTGTGCCTCGCCCACCCAGGGCTCAACTGCCCTGGCGCTGTGGCGAGTCGAGATGCCGGCCGACCGGCAGGGCCCGCTGCACGCCATGGAGACCGAGCAGATCTGGACCTTCCTGAGCGGCTCCGCGACCGTCCTGCTGGGCGAGGAGACGCTCACCGTCGCCGCCGGCGACACCCTCGTCCTCCCCGCCGGTGTCGTCCGCCGGATCGCCTCCGTCGAGGCCTTCGCCGCCGTCGTCGCCTCCGCCTCCCCCTCCCGTGCCTACAACCCCGACGCCGTCACCCCGCCCGGCGCCTGCGCCGCCGCCCCGCGTGACGACGAGCGCGTCCTCCCGGCCTGGATCGCCTGACGGGCGCCGCGTGAGGTGTAGCAGACTGCTCGGGAACGTCCCTCCCGGCGGCCGCACCAGGCGGCCCCGGCGGAACAGGAGAGGTGCGGCATGTCCGTCGTCAAGATCAACGTCCTGACCGTCCCCGCCGAGCAGCGCGAGGTGCTGGAGCAGCGCTTCGCCTCCCGCGCCGGCGCGGTGGAGAACTCGGACGGCTTCGAGTGGTTCGAGCTGCTCCGCCCGGTCGAGGGCACCGACCAGTACCTCGTCTACACCCGGTGGCGCAGCGAGGAGGACTTCAAGGCCTGGATGGAGGGCCCGATGAAGGCGGCGCACCAGGGCGGCGGCGAGGGTGAGGCCCCGAAGCGGCCCGCCGCCTCCGGCTCCACCCTGTGGTCGTTCGAGGTCGTCCAGTCGGCCGGCCCGAAGGGCTGACCTGCCCCGAGCGGATGAACGGCGCGTTCCGGTTGAGAAACCGGAACGCGCCGTTCGGCTTTTCTCTGCGAATTGCCCGGAGGGGGGCGCCGTTCAAACGCCGTGTCCGGAAGTTGCAGAGACGGGCTTCGTTGCTGGATTTCGGCGAGGCCGTCGTGCCAATGTGTGCGGCGGGGAAGTTCTCCCCTGGAGTTCCGACGAAAGGAGGCCGATATGGCCGCCAAGGAGATCTACGAGGCGCCGCTTTTCCTCGCGGTGGGCGACTTCCGTACCGCGACCGGCTGGACCATGACCGGCGGCGACGACTGGATCGCCAGCGGAATCGTCTAATCGATCGCCCGATCGAGCGTTAGGAATTAGCTGATGCCGAGCCACGGCACGCCTTTCTTCTTCGCGTTCTCCGATAGCGAGGCCGGGTGTGCCGTGGCCCGGCGGCTATGTCGGAAAAACGCCGACCTGCAAATTGTCGAATATGCTTCCGGTAATCCCTGGATCGTCGGGCGATGGGATGCCGAGGAAATAGCCGTCGCACGGGCCGGGTCCACGGCCGTCGTTCTGATCGGCACCTTGCCGAGGCTGGGCGACCGGCTGGCCGCCCGGGCCGAACGGTTGCGTGACCTGGGCGAACTGGACGACCTGGGCTCCTCGATCCCGGGCGAGTTCCATCTCCTCGCCGTCCTGGGCGGCACCGTGCGGGTCCAGGGCACCGCGTACGGAACCCGTCGGGTCTTCCATGCCAGGGTCGGGGACACCGAGGTGGTCGCCGACCGGGCCGCGCTGCTGGCCGAGTTGATCGATGCCCCGATCGACCGGACAGAGGTCGCCATGCGCTTGTTGCGGCCGGTGATCGCTCCGTCCGACCGGCGGCAGCTGTGGCAGGGAGTGTCCGCCGTCCCGCCGGGCCGGCAGTTGACGATCCGCCCGGACGCGCGGGTTCGCAGCCTGCGCTGGCACCGGCCGCCCGAGCCGCTCCTGCCGCTGGCGGCGGGTGCCGCTGCGGTTCGGTCCGCCCTGGCGGATGCCGTGGGCGCCAGGACCCACCTCGGCGGGCTGATCAGTTCCGATCTGTCCGGCGGGATGGACTCCACCTCGATCTGTACGCTCGCCGCCCGCGACGGAGCGGCGAAACTGATCGCCTGCAGCGCTCCCGGTGACGAAGCGGAGAACCAGGACGGGCACTACGCCCGTCTCGCTGCCGAACAGCTGCCGGGTACGGAGCACTTCGTCCTGCCGAAGGACGAACTCCCGTTCTTCTACAGCGGGTTGGTCGACGAGCAGAGCCGGGCCGACGCGCCTTCCATCTTCGCGATCTCGCGCGACCGGGCGACGGTCCTGAGCGCCCGGATGGCCGAGCGGGGCTCCCGGCTGCACCTGACCGGTTACGGTGGCGACCACCTGTTCATGGGAATGGCCGCGCATTACCACAGCCTGTTGCCGCGCCGGCCCGGTCTCAGCCTTCAGCGGATCCGGGCCTATCGGATCCTGTACGGCTGGCACTGGCGTACGGTGGTCTCCCAGCTCGCCGACCGGCGCTCCTACCGGTCCGCGCTGGCCGGGCTGAGCGCGCACCACTCCGGCGATCCGAGTCTGAGCAACCCGGGGCTGGGCTGGACCGTGCAGCCGCACATCCCCGTTTGGATCACTCCGGACTGCCGTGCCACGATCCAGCGCGAGCTGACCGAGCTGGCCCGGGACGCCGTTCCGTACGCCGCATCCAGCGGTCGTCACCGGGAATTGGCCAACATCTACGCGGGAACACAGGACGTGCGCGCGATGGGCGAGATCTCCCGGCACGCCGGGGTGCCGGCGGCGACGCCCTACTTCGACCAACAGGTGGTCGATGCGGCGCTGTCGGTCCGCGTCGAGGACCGGGCGACGCCCTGGGCGTACAAGCCGTTGCTGGCCGCGGCCATGCGGGGAATCGTCCCGGACGCGTGCCTGGCGCGCACCACCAAGGGCAACGGGGGTCTGGACCAGGTGGGCGGTCTCTACCGCCACCGGGACGAGATCGCCGCGCTGTGGGAGGACAGCGCGTTGGGCGCACTCGGCCTGGTCGACCAGGAGGCACTGCGTCGTTCGTGCGCCCAGCCGGGTTCGCCCGAGATGAAGGACGGCGCCATCAAGGCCGTCCTCGCCACCGAGATCTGGTTGCGGACGGCACACAACGGACACCCCCGGAGGACGGACTCATGACCCTGCGCTTCATCAAGGACCTGACCCTGGCCGAGACCGAGTTCGGCGCGGCCATGCTCGACCAGCGGAGCGGCAAGTACTGGCAGCTCAACCCCGTCGCCGCGCTGATCGCCCGGACGCTCCTGGACGGCGGCACGCCCGAGGACGCCGTCCGCGCCGTCACCGCGCGCTTCGACGTGGACGAGGCCCGCGCCGCCGCCGACGTGCACGGCCTGGTGGAGGCGATGCGCGCCGCCGGGGTGGTCCAGGGATGAGCCTGACCATCCACCTCAGCCGCAACCGCCGCCGGCGCTCGCTCGGCCTGCGCTTGCGGACCCGGGTCGCCATCGCGGTCGCCCGGCCGCTGGTCTTCCTCCCGCCGCACCGGCTGCGGCGGGTGCTGGCCGTGCTCAGCCGGGGCGCCCGGCCGGCCACCATCGGGCAGGCCACCGTCGCGCGCGAGTCCGTGCTCGCGTCCAGCCTCGGGCTCAACGGCCTGCGCGCCTGCCTGCCGCGGTCGGTGGCGGTCGCCCTGCTGTGCCGCACCGGCGGGGTGTGGCCCACCTGGTGCGTCGGCACCCGGGTCGTGCCGCCGTTCGCGGCGCACGCCTGGGTCGAGGCGGAGGGGCAGCTGGTCGGCGAGCCGGGGGTGTACGGGAGCTACGCGCGGCTGATCACCGTGGCGCCGGGCCAGGCCTGAGCGGTGGGCCGCGGCCGGCGGCCGCTAGATTCGTGATCATGAGAACACCGATCCGGGGCGGCCGGTCGCCGCAGGCAGTGCTCGACCGGCTGGGGGCGGAAGGACCGGGGGCGGAACGCTTCCGCCGGGGCACGGCCGGGGCACTGGTGGCGGTCGCGGCGGTGCTGTTCGGCTGGATCCTGGTGCTCGGGTCGACGACCCGGGGGCAGGCCGAGGTCCGGAACTGGTCCATCGTGTGGATCGGACTGGACGTCCTCCAGGTCACCGGCCTGATCGCCACCGGCCTGCTGCTGGCCCGCCGTTCACGGCTGGCGGCGCTCGCCGCCGCAGCCTCGGCGACGCTCCTCTTCCTGGACGCCTGGTTCGACGTGATGACCGCCGAGGGCGGCGGCGCCTGGTACCTCGCGCTCGCGATGGCCTTCCTCGTCGAGCTGCCCGCTTCGCTCGCCCTCGCCGCGCTGTCCCGCTCCGCCCTGGACTGGTGACCGGCGGAGTTCCACCGCCTCCTCGGCGGCGCACCGCCCCCGAGAGCCGGCCGGCTGCTGTCCGGCCTGCCGCCAGGAGGCGGTGCCGGTCGGTCAGGAGGCGGGGGCGTGGATCTCGTAGACCCAGCCGGTCCTGTCGGCGCCGGTGGTGGCGAACCTCTGTCCCACCCACAGCTCGCAACTGGTGCCGAGATGGGCGCTGTTCTGCCCGCCGCCGCCCTTGACGATGTACTCGTCCGCCGCGACGTTCGCGACCGTCCGGGCGATCTCCGGTTCGGTCGTCGTGCGCCACCGGTCCCAGGCGTTGTCGTCACCGACCGGCCCGCACGGGAGGGTCTCGTCGTCGGCGGCCGCACGCGCCGCTGGAACGCCGGGGCGCAGGGGGAGCGATGCGCCGGTTCCACTCGCAGGAGTGAATTGGTCGTACTCGTACGTTCGCTCAGTCGCCCGGCGGGTGGAAGCCGACCGGCGCGTCGAAGGCGGCGCGGCGGGTGGCGCGGCGCAGGGCGCGCAGGACGGGGGTGCCGAGGGTGAGGCAGAGGACCACGGTGAGGGCGGCGCGGGGCAGGTCCCAGCCCAGCGACGTGGTCAGGCAGTAGGCGGCGAAGCGGACCAGGTTGGCGGGCAGCGGATCGCCCGGCACGAAGGAGATCGAGCCGGCCAGCCCGCCGATGTACGGCCAGCCCTGGAGGTTCATGATCGTGCCGTACAGGACGGCCGCCAGGGCGCCGTAGCCCGCCAGCAGGGCGAGTTCGCGGCGGCCGCGCAGCGTGGCGGCGCCGGGCAGCAGGCCCGCGCCGAGGCAGACCCAGCCCATGGCGAGCATCTGGAACGGCAGCCACGGCCCCACCCCGCCGGTCAGCAGGGCGGAGGCGAACATCGACAGCGCCCCCAGGACGAAGCCGAAGCCCGGGCCGAGCACCCGCCCGGAGAGCACCATCAGGAAGAACATCGGCTCCAGGCCCGCCGTCCCCGCGCCGAGCGGGCGAAGGGCCGCGCCCGCGGCCGCCAGCACCCCCAGCAGCGCCACCGACTTGGCGTCCAGGCCCGGCGCGCCGCCGCCCGCCGTACGGCCCTCGGAGATCTGGGCGACGACGACCGCGAGGAGCAGCGGGAGCAGGAGGGCGAACAGCCAGGGGGCGTCGGCGGAGTGGCCGACCAGGGCCGAGTCGGTGGCGGCGAGCAGCGGCCAGCCGAAGGCGGCGACGCCGACCAGGGAGACCAGGACGAGCGAGGCCACGGACCGGCGGCCGAGCGGGACGGGGCGGTTCGAGGCAGGGCGGTTCGAGGCGTTGCGGTTCGAAGCGGGGCGGTTCGAGGCGGGGCGGGTGTTCACGAGTTCAGCGCCTCCGCGACCTGCCCGACGGTGAGCCACGGCCCCGGTGCCAGCACCTTCGCCACCTGCGGGGCGAACGCGGGCGAGGAGACCACGACCTCGGCGGTCGGCCCGTCCGCGACGATCTCGCCCTCGGCCAGGATCACCGTGCGGTGGGCGAGTTCGGCGGCCAGCTCGACGTCGTGGGTCGCCAGCAGGACGGCGTGGCCCTCGGCGGCGAGGCCGCGCAGGATGGCGACCAGCCGGCCCTTCGCGGCGTAGTCCAGGCCGCGGGTCGGCTCGTCGAGGAGCAGCAGCGGCGGCCGGGCGGTGAGCACCACGGCGAGCGCCAGGGCGAGCCGCTGCCCCTCGGAGAGGTCGCGCGGGTGCGCGGTCTCGGCGATGCCCGGCAGCAGCCGCGCGACCAGGGCGCGGCAGGTGCCGGGCGCGGCACCCGCGTCCGCGTCGGCGGCCGCGCACTCGGCGGCGACGCTCTCGCCGTACAGCAGGTCGCGCGGATCCTGCGGGACGAGGCCCACCGCGCGGATCAGCTCGGCCGGGCGGGTGCGGTGCGGGGTGTGCCCGTCCACCCGGACGCTGCCGGAGGCCGGGGTGTGCAGCCCGACCAGGCTGCCCAGCAGGGTGGACTTGCCGGCGCCGTTGCGGCCCATCAGGGCGGTGATCTCGGACGGGCGCAGCGCCAGGTCGACCCCGCGCAGGGCCGGCACCGGGCCGCGCCGGACGGCGAGGCGGTCGGCGGTGGCGATCGGCTCGGGGTGCGGTGTGGTGTGCGGCCCGGTGGAGGGCACACGGCCGTCCAGCCGCTCGCGCAGCGGCCCGGCCTTGCGCCGCGCGTCCCGGACCGACAGCGGCAGCGGCCGCCAGCCCGCGAGCCGGCCCAGCCCCACCACCGGCGGGTGCACCGGCGAGTGCGCCATCACCTCGGCCGGCTCGCCCAGCACCGGCTCCTCGCCCGGGGCCAGCAGCAGCACCTGGTCGGCGTACTGCACCACCCGCTCCAGCCGGTGCTCGGCCATCAGCACGGTGGTGCCCAGGTCGTGCACCAGGCGCTGCAGCACGGACAGCACTTCCTCGGCCGCGCCCGGGTCGAGGGCCGAGGTCGGCTCGTCCAGGACCAGGACGCGCGGGTGCACGGTCAGCACCGAGCCGATCGCGACGCGCTGCTGCTGGCCGCCGGAGAGCGAGTTGAGGGCGCGGTCGCGCAGGTCGGCGAGGCCGAGCAGGTCGAGCGTCTCCTCGACCCGGCGGCGCATCACGTCGCCCGCCAGGCCCAGGGACTCCATGCCGTAGGCGAGTTCGTCCTCCACCGTGTCGGTGACGAAGTGCGCCACCGGGTCCTGCCCCACGGTGCCGACCACGTCCGCGAGTTCACGCGGACGGTGCGCGCGGGTGTCCCGCCCGGCCACCGTGACCCGGCCGCGCAGCACGCCGCCGGTGAAGTGCGGCACCAGGCCGCTGACCGTCCCCAGCAGCGTGGACTTGCCCGACCCGGACGGCCCCACCAGCAGGCAGAGTTCACCCTCCGGAACGGTCAGGTCGAGGCCGCTGAGGGCGGGCGCCGGGGCATCGGTGTACTGGACGGAGACCTGCTCGAAGGTGATCACGATGCCCTCCGGGGCGGGGTCGGGGCGGCGAACGCCGGTACCAGGCCGAGGAGTACGGCGAGGACGGCGCCCAGCGGCAGCGCGGGGACGGTCGGCGGGACGACGGTCGGGGCGAAGGCGGCCGGATCGCGGCCGGCCAGGACGACGGTGAGGGCCGCCACGGCGGCTCCGGACCCGGCCGTCAGCCACTCCGGAACGGCCCAGGGGTCGGGCCGGTAGCGGGTTCTGACGGATCGTCGGTTGCCGAGCAGCAGCCCGGCGAAGGCGGCGGCGAGGCCGAGGAGGAGTACGGGCAGGGCCCAGCCGGCGCCGCCCGCGCTCAACAGCCCGTACGCGGCCAGGCAGACCCCGAGCAGCCCGGCCAGCGTGAGCGCCGCCGTGGCCACCGCGATCCGGCGCGGGACGTCGGCGGTGCGGCCGAAGCCGCGGGTGTCCATCGCGGCGGCGAGCGCGACGGAACGCTCCAACGCGCCCTCCAGGACGGGCAGTCCGACGCTCAGCACGGCCGCGACGCCCCGGTCCGAACGGCCGCGCAGCCGGCGGGCGGCGCGCAGCCGGCGGACGTCCGCCACCAGGTTCGGCGCGAACGTCATCGCCACCACCACGGCCACGCCCGCCTCGTACAGCGCCCCGGGCAGCGTGCGCAGCAGCCGGGCCGGGCTCGCGAGGGAGTTCGCGGCGCCGACGCAGACCAGCAGCACGGCCAGGCGCAGCCCGTCGTACAGCGCGGACAGCAGGCCCTCCGCCGTCACCCGGCCGCCGATCCGCACCCCCTGCGCCCAGGCCGGCAGTGACACCTCGGGCAGCGTGAACAGGACGTGGGTGCCCGGGATCGGCGAGCCGAGGAGGACCGCGAAGACCAGCCGGATGCCGAGGACCAGCAGGCCCAGCCGCAGGAACGCCCCGTACGACCGCGACCAGGGCGCGTCGCCGCGCCGCGCCGCCACCACGTAGCCGGCGGTCGCGGCGAGCAGCAGCAGGACGGCCGGGTTGGTGGTGCGGGTCGCCGCCGCGCCCATCCCGAGTGCCCACAACCACCAGGCGCCGGGGTGCAGTTGGCGGGGGCCGGTGGGCGGCCGGGTGGTGGGGGGCGTGCGGCTCACGGGTGCGTCCAGGGGGAGGGGTGCGGGCAGGTGGCACCGGGGTGCGGTGGGCGGGCGCCGGGACGGGTTCGGGCGGTGGGAGGCGTGCGGCTCACGGGTGTGTCCTGGGGCAGGGGTCAGGGGTGGCGTCGGCGGCGCGTCTGCCAGGCGGCGCCGGCGGCGAGGGCGGCGATCAGCGCGCCACCGGTGACCAGGCCGATGTCGGGCCCGGCGCCGCTGCCCAGGCCGCCGCCCGGGCCGCTGCCGGTGGTGTCGCCGCGGTGCTCGGCGGGCCGGTCGGCGGCCCCGGCCGCCACCTGCTCGCCGCAGCCGGCCTGCGGGTAGCCGGCGATGGCGCACAGCAGGCCGTTGGTGTCGTAGCGCAGCGGCGGGGCGACGGCGGCCAGCACCTCGGCGGAGGTCGCGCGCGGGGCGACGCTCGCGCACGCCGTCCGCTGCTCGGGCGGCTGGGCGGCGGACGAGCCGGCGTCCTCGGCGGTGCCGAAGTCCAGCACGACGGCCACCCGCTTGCGGCCCTCCCGCGGGGGCGTCGCGGCGCAGACCACGTCGAACCGGGCCGCGGCCCGGGGCTTGGCGGCCTGCCGACCGCCGTCCGGACTCACGGCGAACCGCCAGCCGTCCACCGCGCCGTCCGGCGGCACGGCGACCGCCGGCCCGGCCTGCTGGTACGCCCAGCCGCCGTCCGTCGCAGCGCCGTCCGTCGCACCGCCGTTCGCCGCACCGCCGTTCGCCGCACCGCCGTCCGTCGCGCTGCCGCGCCAGAAGGACCAGTACCGGTACCCGGCCGCCTCGGCGGGCACGGCGGCGACGAGCAGGAGCAGCGGGACGAGCACCGCCACGAGCGCGCGCCCGTGACGGCGGGAGCGCGCACCCGGGGCGCCCACCGGGCGGCCCCACCCCGGCGCCCGAAGCGAACGACCGGCGCGCTCGGGCGCCGCGGGCGCGGGGCGGCACACCGTGCCGGCCGGGCCGCGGCCCGGCCGCTCCGTGCCCCGGCCGGTGAGCCCGGGGAGCGGGATCAAAGCTTCTGGCCGCGCTTGCGCTGGAGGCTGAGCAGCAGGCCGCCGCCGACGCCGATGAGCAGGCCGACGATGATCAGCCAGTACTGCCCGGCGCCGTCGTTCCGCTTCGGCTCCGGGGCCGAGGTCGCCGCCGGGGACGCGGACGCGGCCTGCGGGGCCGGGCCGAGGGCGGTGAGCTGGGCGGTGAGGGCGCCGGTGTCGCGCTGGGCGGCCTGGGTGACGAGCAGCAGGGTGGCGGTGGCGGCCGCGTCGGTGCCGTTCTTGGTCCAGGTGCCGCCTTCCTTGGCGAGCCAGTCGACGGCGCCAGCGGCCTGCTGGGGGTGGCCGCTCTGGACGAGGGAGAGGGCGGCCCAGGCGGTGGCGTTGTTGTCCGGTGCGGGCGCGGCGCCGGGGGTGGTGAGGGTGAGGTGGTTGCCGCCGGCGGTGAGCTGGGCGGTGAGGTAGGCGGCCGCGGCCTCGCCGGATTCGGCGTGGGCGACGGGGGCGCCGGCCGCGCCGGTGCAGGCGAGCGGCTTGGGGGCGGCGTCGGTGCGGACGCCGGCGGCGACGGGCAGGTGCCCGCCGGCGGCGGCGAGGGCGGCCTGGCCGGTGGCGAGGGCGTTCGGGGCGAGGGCCCCGCCGGCCGGGTCGGGCTGGTAGGCGAAGGCGCCGCGCTGGTCGGCGGGGGCGGCGCAGCCGAGCTGGTAGAGCGCGAGCCCGTCGAAGGCGTTCTTGCCGTTCTTGGCGACGCCCGCCGGGTCGGCCTTGGCGGCGAAGAGGGCGTTGACGGCGAGTCCGGTGGAGTTGGCGTCGCCGGGGCCGCCCGGGTTGTAGGACCAGCTGCCGTCCGCGTTCTGGTTGTCCCTGAGCCACTGGACGCCCTTGTCGACGGCCGGCTGGTGCCCGCCGAGGGCGATCAGGGCCTGGACGGCGACGGCGGTGGCGTTGCTGTCCTCGGTCTTGGCCTGGCAGGCGGCGCCGGCGGCCCGGTAGGAGGGCCAGCCGCCGTCCTCGCACTGCTGCCCGGTGAGCCAGGCGACGGCCGAGTCGGCCGGGGTGACCTTGGCGTTCGCCAGTGCCGTCAGGGCCAGCGACTGCCGCCAGACCCCGTCGTACTGCGGGTCGCCCTTGCCGTACAGGCCCTCGGGCAGCGCGGCGGCGGAGGCGGACGGACCGGACGGTGCCGGGCTGTCGGCGAGGGCCGGTGCGGCGGCGCCGGCCAGCAGGGCGGCGGACAGGGCGGCGGCGCCCAGGCGGGCGGCGGTCAGCATGGCGGAGGTGTGCCTTTCGGTGAGCGGTGGTGGCCCCGGTGCGGGGCCGTTCCGTAGTCCTCGACGGGTGCCGGGCGCGGGGCGCCGGGCGGGCCGCTCGCCCCTCCCCGGGAGGTCCGGCTCGTCCGGGTCGCCCGATCGGGTGGATCGGGCGGTGGCCGGGCTCACGGTTGCGGGGTCAGCGCCGGATTGGCACCGGCTTCCCCCGGGGGAGGAGCGGGATGAAGTTGTCTGGGGCCTGCCGGTGTGCGTCGTACGGTCGTGCTGCCCGTCGACTCTAGCCGCCGGGCCTGCCCGGTGTGTCCGGTGCGGACAGGAACAGGTTCCAGAAAGCCGCCGCCGTCACGGCAGGTCCAGCAGCCGCGCAGCGGTGTGCAGGTCGGCCCGGACCTCGGCGATCGAGGCGCGGCCGGAGAGCCAGGCGACGAGCGCCGAGTGCCAGGTGTGCTCGATGACCCGGACGGCCGCCCGCTGGCTCTCGCTGGGCGGACCGGACTGGCCGATGGCGTCCAGGATGAGCTGTCCGGTGGCGGCGCCGACGCGGTCGACGACGGCCGCGACCGAGCGGTCGGCGAAGCACATCGAGCGGACCATCGCCTCGGCCAGCAGCGGTTCGCGCTGCAGCGCGTGGAAGGCGCGGGTGAGCGCGTCGGCGACCCGCAGGGCCGGCTCCGGGTCGGTCGGCGGGTGCCGCCGGATGTGCTCCTGGAGGCCCTGCAACTGCTCCAGCATGACCGCGACCAGCAGGTGGACCTTGGACGGGAAGTAGCGGTAGAGCGTGCCGAGGGCGACCTGGGCGCCCTCCGCGACCTCCCGCATCTGCACCGCCTCGTACCCGCCGCGCGCGGCCAGCGCGGTGGCGGAGCGCAGGATGCGCCGGCGGCGCTCGGCCTGGCTGGCGGTCAGCGGCGGCTCGCCGGACGGCGCGGCGGGCGGGGTCGGGGGGGTGGCGGGCGGCGGCAAGGGTGCTCCCGGGGGCGCGTGGCTGGCGGCGTGCTCCACCTGTCGACACGAGGTCGGCACGGAGTCGACACGCGGTCGACGTGGTCGGCGTGGCGGGAATCACCAACCCTGGCTCCTGAGCGGAAGCTACGGGCCGGTATCTTCGAGGTCTCTCATTGTTCACACGGTCGATGACGAGTTCCACAGCCACTGAAACCTGATCTACTTTAGCGACCGGCAGCACAGGCCGGGAGTACCGACCGAAACGCCGACGGACGTACCGGCGGCAGCACAGCAGCCAGAGATGAGGGCCCAGGATGACCGCGCAGCCGCTGCGGATTGCCCTGTTGTCGTACCGCGGGGACCCCTTCTGCGGCGGTCAGGGCGTGTACGTACGGCACCTCTCCCGCGAGCTGGCCCGGCTCGGCCACCACGTGGACGTGATCGGCGCCCAGCCGTACCCCGTGCTGGACGAGGTCGACGGCCCCGGCTCGGTGCGCCTGGTCGAACTGCCCAGCCTGGACCTCTACCGCGCCGACGACCCCTTCCGCACCCCCGCCCGCGAGGAGTTCCGCGGCGCGGTGGACGCCCTGGAGTACGCCACCATGCGCACCGGCGGCTTCCCCGAGCCGCTGACCTTCTCGCTGCGCGCCCGCAGCTACCTGGCCGCCCACAAGGGCCGCTACGACGTGGTGCACGACAACCAGACCCTCGGCTACGGCCTGCTGGGCCTGGCCCGGCACGGCTTCCCGCTGGTCACCACGATCCATCACCCGATCACCGTGGACCGGCGGTTGGAGCTGGACGCCGCCACCACCCGGGTCAAGCGCCTCTCGCTGCGCCGCTGGTACGCCTTCACCCGGATGCAGCGCCGGGTCGCCGCCCGGCTGGACCACGTGCTGACCGTCTCCGGCACCTCGAAGCGCGAGATCGCCGAGCACCTGGGCGCCGCGCCGGGCGCGATCTCGGTGGTGCCGATCGGCGCGGACACCCGGCTCTGGTCGCCCTCGGACGGCGTCGAACGGGTGAAGGGCCGGATCGTCACCACCTCCAGCGCGGACGTCCCGCTCAAGGGCCTGGTGTACCTGGTCGAGGCGCTGGCCAAGGTGCGCACCGAGCGGGACGCGCACCTGGTCGTGGTCGGCAAGCCGCAGAAGGGCGACGGGCCGGTGGCCGAGGCGGTGCGCCGGTTCGGGCTGGCGGAGCACATCGAGTTCCGCACGGGCCTGAGCGACGCCGAGCTGGTCGACCTGTACCGCTCGGCCGAGGTGGCCTGCGTCCCCTCGCTGTACGAGGGCTTCTCGCTGCCCGCCGCCGAGGCGATGGCCACCGGTACCCCGCTGGTCGCCACCACCGGCGGCGCGATCCCCGAGGTGTCCGGCCCGGACGGCGAGACCTGCCTGGCCGTGCCGCCGGGCGAGGCGGACCTGCTGGCGGCCGCGCTCGGCCGGCTGCTGGACGACCCGGAGCTGCGCGCCCGGCTCGGTGCGGCCGGCCGGGAGCGGGTGCTGGCCCGGTTCACCTGGGAGCGGGCCGCCGAACTGACCGCCGAGGCGTACCGCGCGGCGATCGCCACCGGTGTCGGTGCCCGGGCCCGCTCGGGGCCGGGGTGGCGGTACGTGGCCTGAGCCGCCGCTCCGGCCGCGCCGTCGTCCACCGTCCTCAGAGTCCTTCATCGTCCCTCACCGTCTTCACCGTCTTCACCGTCCTTCACCGTCCTTCACCGTCGTCCACCGACCGACCGACCGCCCGGTCCCGAGCCCGAGCCCCGAGCCGGAGCCCGGTCCCGGGCCGAGAGCTCAAGTCCCACAACGTGCGCACGACCTGACGAACCGTCAAGAGCGCCTGGTAGCAGTAGGAATGGGAGCCCCGCAGTGCTGACCGTCGATTTCTCGCGCTTCCCGCTCGCCCCCGGCGACCGGGTGCTCGACCTGGGCTGCGGCGGGGGCCGGCACGCGTTCGAGTGCTACCGCCGCGGTGCCAACGTGGTCGCCCTCGACCAGAACGCCGAGGAGATCGCCGAGGTCAAGAAGTGGTTCGCCGCGATGGAGCAGGCCGGCGAGGCCCCCGAGGGCGCCTCGGCGGTCGCCATGGAGGGCAACGCGCTGGCGCTGCCGTTCGAGGACGGCTACTTCGACAAGATCATCATCTCCGAGGTCATGGAGCACATACCCGACGACCGGGGCGTGCTCGCCGAGATGTTCCGGGTGCTCAAGCCGGGCGGCCTGCTGGCCGTCACCGTGCCGCGCTGGCTGCCGGAGAAGATCTGCTGGGCGCTGTCCGACGAGTACCACGAGGTCGAGGGCGGCCACATCCGGATCTACCGGGGCGACGAGCTGCTCGGCAAGCTCAAGGACGCCGGCCTGGAGCCGTACGGCACCCACCACGCGCACGCGCTGCACTCGCCGTACTGGTGGATCAAGTGCGCGGTGGGCGTGGACAACGACAAGGCGCTGCCGGTCAAGGCCTACCACCAGCTGCTGGTCTGGGACATCGTCGGCACCCCGGTGATCAGCACCCTCACCAAGGCCGCCGAGAAGGCGCTCAACCCGGTCATCGGCAAGAGCTTCGTCGCCTACGCGTCCAAGCCCCAGCAGCCGAAGGCGACGGCATGACCGCCGCCGTCCCCGAGGCGCTGCTGCTCGACGGGGTGCTGGACGCCGAGCAGGCCGCCGACACCGTCCGCAGCATTCTGGCCGAGCAGCGGCCGGACGGCGCCATCCCGTGGTTCGCCGGCCACCACCTCGACCCGTGGGACCACACCGAGGCCGCGATGGCCCTCGACACGGCCGGCGAGCACGCCGCCGCCGAGGCCGCCTACCGCTGGCTCGCCGCCGCGCAGAACCCGGACGGCTCCTGGTACGCCGCGTACACCGACGGCGCGGTCACCGACCGGGCCAAGGAGAGCAACTTCTGCGCGTACATCGCGGTCGGGGTCTGGCACCACCACCTCAGCACCGGCGACGACGCCTTCCTGGAGTGGATCTGGCCGGCCGTCCGGCGGGCGCTGGACTTCATCGTCGGCCTGCGGCTGCCCGGCGGCCCGATCGCCTGGCGGGTCGACGAGGACGGCGCCGCCACCCAGGAGGCGCTGCTCACCGGCTCGTCCAGCATCCTGCACGCGCTGCGGTGTGGCCTGGCCATCGCCGAGTACCTGGAAGAGCCGCAGCCCGACTGGGAGTTGGCGGCCGGGCGGCTGCGGCACGCGATCGCCCACCACCCCGAGCGGTTCCTCGACAAGGACCGCTACTCGATGGACTGGTACTACCCGGTGCTCGGCACCGGCCTGCGCGGCGACGCGGCGTTGGCCCGGATCGACCGCGACTGGGAGCGCTTCGTCGTCCCCGGCCTCGGCGTGCGCTGCGTCAGCGACCGCCCCTGGGTGACCGGCGGCGAGAGCGCCGAACTCGCCCTCGCGCTCTGGGCGATCGGGCAGTCCGACCGCGCCGTGGACATCCTGCGCTGGATCCAGCGGCACCTGCGGCACGAGGACGGCTCGTACTGGACCGGGTACGTCTTCGAGGACGACGCGATCTGGCCGGAGGAGCGCACCACCTGGACGGCCGGGGCGCTGCTGCTCGCGGTGGCCGCGCTCGGCGGGGACCCGGCCACCGTCGCGGTCTTCGGCGGTGAGCAGCTGCCCGCCGGCCTGGTGGTCCAGGACTGCTGCTGAGCCACGGCGCACGGGAACGACGAAGGGGGCGGGACCGGAGAGATCCGGTCCCGCCCCCTTCGCGCGTTCCTGCTCGGGCCGATCGGGCGTCAGCCGCGCTGGATGCCCGAGGTGTCGGCCAGCACGCCCTGGGTGCCGTCCTGCAGCTGGGCGACCAGCGCGGCGCCGCGCTGCTCGACCGCCAGGTACCAGGTGCCCGGCACGACCTCGCCGACCGGGGCGCCGGCCGGGTTGTCCTTCGGCGCCAGCGGGCGCGGGGACGGCACGGCGAACCAGAACGGCTGGAAGTCCGCCGCCGGAGCGGTCGGCTGCGGCTGCTGCGCGGCCGGGGCCGGCTGCGGGGCGGCGCTGTCCTGCGGCTGGCCGGGCTGCGCCGGCTGGCCCGGCTGCGGCTGGCCGGCACCGGGGTAGCCGTAGCCGCCGGCGGCGGGCTGGCCGCCGAACGCCGGGTCGTGGCCCTGCGCCGGGTAGCCGTACTGGCCGGGGGCGCCCGGAGCACCCGGGTGGCCGGGCTGGCCCGGCATCGGGTAGCCGCCCTGGTAGGGCGCGGCCGGACGGTCGGTGGTCAGCGGCGCCTTCAGCGCGGGCACCAGCGGCGAGGCCGCGGCCGCACCGGCGAGCACGATCAGCGAGATGAAGCCGAGCCAGGCGCCGAAGCCGTGACCGAAGGCGTTGCTGTTCGGGCCGCCGCCCAGCGACCAGACCGAGGTCCAGAGCGCGGCGACGGAGAAGCCGATGCCCCACTGGTCCAGCCGGAGGCCGAGCACCTGCCGGGTGGCGGCGGCCGGGCCCTGGAAGCGCTGCACCAGGATCAGCACCGCGGCGAGGATGCCGAGGAGGTAGATCGAGGGAAGGACGGGGAACAGCTCGGTGCTCCACGCGTTCAGCGAAGAGGGGCAGTACGGGCTGCCGCCGCAGTCGACGGTGCGGTACGGCAGGAAGGAGGCGATGAAGAGCAGGACGGCCCCGCCTGCGACGGCGGCGTCTCCCCTGGTGAGAGCGCGCAGATTCACTTACGTTCCCCTCGTTGACGTGTCGTGGACGGCGATTCGCGCGGTCGGGCTGACCGGCAGAAACCCCCGAACGGACCAGAAGCCTAGGCCCAACCGTCCCGCCGGTGCACGGCGGGACCGGGAACGGGGCGAATTCGTTGCAAACCGCGCGGGCCGGGGGCGTCCGCGCCCCGCGGCCGCGCGGGCCACGACTGCCCTACCGGGTGGTCAGAAAAGCCGTCAGAGCGTCGGCGATCCCCTCGGCCGCCTGCTGGCGCCACTGAGGGTCCGTCATCCGCTTCGCGTCCGTCGAGTTGCGCATGTTACCGCACTCGATGAACACCTTGGGGACCGCGGAGAGGTTGAGTCCGCCCAGGTCCGAGCGGATGTCCAGGCCCTCGTTCGCGGTGTAGTCGGCGTAGGGCTCGCCGGTCGCGGCGCGGAAGTGCTCGCGCAGCAGCAGGCCGAGCCGGTGCGAGGGTTCGACGATCGCGGAGTTGTCCGCCTTACCCGCGGTGACCTTCGCGGGCAGGATCACGTGGAAGCCGCTGCCGCTCGCCGGACCGCCGTCGCCGTGCACCGAGACCGCGGCGTCGGCGTGCGCGTCGGCGCCGGCCCGGGCGCGCTCGTCGATGCACGGGCCCCACGGGCGGTCGCCGTCCTGCACCAGCACCACCTTGGCGCCCCGGGCGGCCAGCAGGTCGCGGGCCCGGCGGGACACGTCCAGGGTGTACTCGGCCTCCGTGTAGCCGGAGTCGGTCTCGGTGCCGGTGGTGTCGCACTCCTTGCGGGCGTTGCCGATGTCGACCTGGCGGTTGATCTCGGCGGGGTGGGAGAAGTTGCCGGGGTTGTGGCCGGGGTCGAGCACGACGGTGCGGCCCGCCAGGGGCGCGGTGGCGGTGGCGGTGGCGGTCGGGGTGCCGGTCGGCGTCGGCGGCTGCGCCGTGGTCGTCGCCGCGGCGGGGGTGCCGCCGGCCGGCGGGGGAGCGGCGGGCGGGGAGAGCGGCGCGGTCTCGACGGCGGTCGCCCCGGCCGTGGCGCCGGTCGTGGTGGCCGCCGGGCCGGAGTCGTCCAGGGCCCGCCAGCCCAGCCAGCCCGCCGTGCAGAGCGGAACGACCGCGGCCACCACGGTGGTGAGCCGCAGCAGGGCGGAGCGGCGGGGCTGGCGGGAGGTCGGGCCGGTCACGGTGGATCAGATCCTGTCCTGGGTCGGCACGGTGAAGCCGTAACTGGTCGCGATCGGCTTCCACTTGTTGGTGAGGAAGTCCGTCTTCGCCTTGCTGGCCTGCGAGCTGAGGGAGTCGGCGCGGGTCCTGTCCGGGGTGGTCGGCGCCCTGTCCGAACAGCCCTGCTGGGCGATGGCGTGCGCCCACGCCGCGTACGCCTTGTCGGCGTCGGCCGACAGCTGCCAGACGGACTTCAGCGAGTTCACCGCGTCCGCGCCGCCGGGCAGGTCCGTGACGCTCAGCTGGGAGAGCTTGGTGAGCAGCGTCTGGCGCTGGCTGGCGCCGGTGTCGAAGTCCTTCGCCGCGTTCTCGATGTCCGCCTTCGACGGGCAGCTGATCACCTTGGCGAGCGCGCTGCCGATCGGGGCCTTCGCGTCCTCGCCCTGGCCGAGCAGGTCGTTCAGCGCCTGCGCCTGGGTCTGGGCCTGCGGACCGGCGGTGGTCGCGGTCGGGGACGGCGTCGCGCTCGGCGCGGCGGGGGTGGTCGCGGCGCCGGTCGGCGCGGCGTCCGTCCCGGTCGGGGCGGGGGCCGGCTGCGGGTTGCCGCCCGCGGGGGCCGCCGTGGGCGCGGGGGCGGCCTGGCCGTTCTTGTCGGCGTCGTCGCCGTTGGACGCCAGCAGCAGGCCGCCGCCGATCGCCAGCACCAGCAGCACCGCGAAGCCGATCAGCAGCGGGGTGCGGCGGTTGGCGGGGCGGTCCTCGTCCTCGGGGTCCGGGTGGCCGGTCGGGTAGTCGGCCGGCTGGTCGGGCCGGGCGTCGTAGCCGGGCGGCGGGGCGTCGTACGGGGGGCGCGGCGGGCCGGCCGGGGGCGGCGGCGGGGTCGCGTGCGCCGGGAACGGCGCGGCGGGCGCGGCCGGCGGGAAGTCCGCGGTCGGCGGGTCGTAGCCGGGCGCGGTGGCCAGGTAGGGGCGGGCGCCCAGCGGCGGGCCCTGGTCGCCGACCTCGCCCGGGGCGGGCGGCGGCGCGACCGGGCCGGGGGCGGCCTGCGGAGCGGGCTGGGGTACGGGCCGGGGCGTGGCGGGCGGGGCGGCATCCTGGGCGGGCCCGGCGCCGGCCGGCTGCTGCGGGCCGCGCACCCAGCCGCCCGCACCGCCGCGCGCGGTCGGGTCCCAGACCGCCGGTGCGGTGTTGTGCTGGTCCGTCATGTGCCGCTAGCCCCCACCGTCCGCCGATGCTCTGCCTGGTGCTGCGCCGCCACCGTACCGTTCGAACCCCCGCCCGACAGCCCCGGCACGACGTTAGAGCATCGGCGCGGGGCCGTGGGGCCGATCGGGTGAGGCGGTGCCGCGGTCGGGCTCGCGGTCGGGCTCGCGGTCGGGCCCGTGGTCGGGCCCGTGGTCAGGCGGCGGCCCGGCGCAGGACCCGCAGCGAACCGGTGACCGAGACCTCCTCGAAGCCCTCGGCGAGCGCCCGCAGGTAGACCCGGTACGGGGCCTGGCCGCCGTCCGCCGGGTCCGGGAACACGTCGTGCACCACCAGCAGGCCCTCCGGCGCCAGGTGCGGCGCCCAGCCCTCGTAGTCGCCGGTGGCGTGCTCGTCGGTGTGCCCGCCGTCGATGAAGACCAGGCCGAGCGGCCGCCCCCACAGCGCGGCGATCCGCGGCGAGCGGCCGACCAGCGCCACCACGTGCTCCTCCAGCCCGGCCGCGTGCAGCGTGCGGCGGAAGCGCGGCAGGGTGTCCATCAGCCCCACCTCCTGGTCCACCAGCGTCGGGTCGTGGTACTCCCAGCCGGGCTGCTGCTCTTCCGAGCCGCGGTGGTGGTCCACCGTCAGCGCGACCGTGCCGGTCTCCCGGGCCGCCGCCGCGAGCAGGACCGCCGAACGGCCGCAGTAGGTGCCGATCTCCAGCACCGGCGCCCCGGTGCGGCGCGCCGCCGCCACCGCCGCCGCGTACAGCGCCAGGCCCTCGTCCACCGGCATGAACCCGGTGGCCGCCTCGAACGCCGCCAGCACCTCGGGCGCCGGGCGGGCGCTCTCCAGCAGGTCGGACATGCGGTGCTCCTCGGGGTCGTGCGGTCGGACGGACGTGCTCGGACCCTACTCGACGGTAGCGCCGCCCGTCCCCGCGGCCCGGGCGCCGGGAGCTCCCCCGCCGGGCCGCGGCCGCGGCTCAGGCGTTCAGCAGCGCGGCGGCGATCCGGGCGCGGTGCGGCGCGAGTTCGGCGGCGATCGCCGCGGTCTCGGCCGCGTCGGTGGTGACGGCGGCCTCCCGGGCCGGGGCGCGTTCGACCAGCGCGAGCCGCAGGTGGGTCGGCGGGTGGGTGGCGTCCACGGCGGCGCGCTCCCAGGCGCTGCAGCGCCGCAGCCGCTCGTGCTCGGTCGCGGGGACGGAGGCGAGGTGCTCGCGCAGCCGCTCCCAGAGCGCGTCCGGGGCCGTCGCCGCCGCGGGCGTTCCGGCGCCCGCCCGGGTCCGGACGGGCCGGCGCCGGCCCTCCGCGCGGAACCGGCTGACGGCGATGCTCACGGAGCCGTCGAGGAGGAGGGCGGCGAGCACGCCGCGGGCCGCCTCCGTCCCGCCGGCCCGGGCGGCGAGGGTGTCCGCGTGGTACTCCGCCTGGTGGCCGGCCCGCGAGGTGAGCCGGTCGAGCAGCAGCACCACCCGGTGCAGCAGCCAGGCGACGCAGGTCATCAGCGCGTTGGCGATCATCTCGCCGATCAGGATGAACAGCGGGGCGCCGGGGCGGCGCAGGCGGCTCGGGCGGGCCAGGTGGTACCAGGCGACCAGGGTGCCGATCGCACTGCCGAGCAGCAGCGAACGGCGGTGGTCGCCGTTGACGCGGTGGCCGAACTCGTGGCCGAGCAGGGCGATCCGCTGCTGCTCGTCGAGCGACTCCCAGAGCGGCAGGCCGAGGGAGAGGACGGACCGCCGGCGCAGGCCCACCAGCCCGAACGAGGCGTTGAAGTCCGCCTCGACCCGGATCACGTCCACCGGCGCCGCGCCGACCTCGTCGGCGACCCGGTCGGCGAGGCCGTACAGAGCCGGTGCCTCGGCGCGCGTGAGCACGCCGGAGTCGCGCGGCACCCGGCCGAGCCGCGGGCGCAGCAGGACGACGAGCCCGAGGGCGGCGGCTCCGATGCAGCGCAGCGGGGTGTTCCCGGTGACGAGGAGCCAGAGCCCCCAGCAGAACAGGGCGATGGTGCTGAGGTGGACGAGGGCGGCGACCGAGGAGGCCAGCAGCCAGTCGCGCCGTCCGGTGGCGCCGGCCCGCCCCTCCGCGAGCTCCTCGAACAGCCGGTCGGTGCGCTCGACGGCGGCCCGTTCGCGGCGGCCCGCGGTGACGGTCTCCCGGCTCGGGGCGAGGTTCCAGTCGCAGGCCGGGCACCAGGCGGTGAAGCGCGGGTCGGAGGTGAGGGGCTCACCGCACGAGGGGCAGGGCGCGGCATGGACGGCGGCGGGGGCGGGAGCGGGGGCCGCGGCGGGTATGTCGGTGGGCACGACCAGGGATGATGCCAGCGGGCCCGGGCGGTGTCATCACCCGACGAGGGCCGGTCGCCCGGGAGCACGGCTGCGCTGGAACGCGTTCTAGTCGGGTTCCGCCCGCCGTGCCAGAATCGCCCCGACCGTCGATCCGAGGCCCACGAACCACCCCGGGAGCAGCCCCATGCGCGCAGCCGTCCTGCACAAGACCGGCCAGGACACCCTCGACGTCCGCGACGACGTCACGGCGGTCGGCTTCGGCCCGGGCGCCGTACGGGTCCGGATGCGCGCCGCCAGCCTGTGCCACTCCGACCTGTCCGCGATGAGCGGCGTGCTGCCGCAGCCCGCGCCGTTCGTCCCCGGGCACGAGGGCGCGGGGGAGGTCGTCGAGGTCGGCGAGGGCGTCACCGGGCTCGCGGCCGGGGACCGGGTGGTGCTCTGCTGGATGGCCCCCTGCGGCCGCTGCGCGCACTGCGGGCAGGGGCGGGGCCACCTGTGCGTCGCCAGCCTGCGGCGGCTCGGCGCGCCCGGCTTCCGGCTGGAGGCGGACGGCACGGAGGCCTCCGGCTTCTACGGGACCGGGGCCTTCGCCGAGGAGGTGGTGGTCGCCGCGGACGCCGTCATCAAGGTGCCCGCCGACCTGCCGTACGAGGCCGCCGCGCTGATCGGCTGCGGGGTGACCACCGGCATCGGCGCGGCCGTCAACACGGCCCGGGTGGAGCCCGGTTCCTCGGTCGCGGTGATCGGCGCGGGCGGGGTCGGGGTCGCGGCCGTGCAGGGCGCGCGGGTCTGCGGGGCCGCGCGGATCACCGTCGTCGACCCGGTGGCCTCGCGGCGCGAGCGGGCGCTGGCCTTCGGGGCGACCGAGGCGCTCGCCCCCGAGGAGCTGAAGGCCGTCGCGAAGGGCCTGCCGGGCGGCGGCTTCGACTACGTCTTCGAGGCGGTCGGCCGCTCGGCCACCGTCCGGGCCGGCTACGACGCGGCCCGGCGCGGCGGCGCGGTGGTCGTCATCGGCGCGGGCGCGCAGGACGACCTCGCGCAGTTCACCATGGGCGAGCTGTTCTTCAACGAGAAGCGCCTGCTGCCCTCGCTGTACGGCGGGGCGCCGGTGGCGCGCACCATCGGGCTGGTCGTGGACCTGTGGCGGGCCGGGCGGATCGACCTGGCCGGCATGGTCACCCACCGGGTGGCGCTGGCGGACGTCAACCAGGCGCTCGCGCAGATGCGCAGCGGCGAGGCGCTGCGGACGGTCGTCACGCTGGGCGACTGAGCCGCGGAGCGTGCGAGGGCCCGCCGAGCTGTCGCTCGACGGGCCCTCGGCCGTGTGGCGGTGCTACCGGGATCAGACCTGCTGCGCGGCGGCGCGGTGGCGGCCGTGCGGGTCGGACTCCGGGGCCTCGTCGGCGGCGGAACGGCCGCGGTGGCGGCCGTGCGACGCGGTGTCCGCGGCCGTCTTCTCGTCGGCGTCGGTCCCGGTGGTCGCGGGTCCGGTGGTGTCGGTGAGGGTGTCGGACATCAGAATCGTCTTCCGTTTTTCGGTGCGAAGGGTGCAGGTCATCGACGCCCGGCCGGCGCTGTGGGGCGCGCGGCCCGGTCCCCGATCGGGCGCTCGGTACGCGCCCACAGCCGGTGATCGCGGCCCTGACCCGGCCACCATAACCGCCGGGTCGGACGAGATCCTATCGAGATCGTGGCGCCGGGATCATGGCGCCGGGGGGCCGCCCTGGGCCGATGGACCGGGCCCGACCCGAGCCAGTGGCCGACCAACTCCCGGTAGAGCGGGGACAGCACCTGCAGGTCGCCGTGCCGGGCGAGCACACCCCGCCCGCCGTCCACCAGCAGCACCCGGTCCGCCCGCAGCGCCGAACTGATCCGGTGCGCGATCACCACGAGCGTGCCCGGGCGGGCGGCGAAGGCCCGCTCGACCCGCTCCTCGGCGGCGGCGTCCAGGTGGCAGGTCGCCTCGTCCAGCACGACCACCGGGGCGGGGGACAGATAGGTCCGGACCAGCGCCAGCAACTGGCGCTCCCCGGCCGACAGTTCCCCCGGGTCGCGGAGCGTGCCGGCGAGCCCGCCGAGGCGCGCCACCAGCGCGTGCGCGCCCAGCCGGACGACGGCGGCGTGCAACTCGGCGTCCGGGACGGTCTCCGGGGCCGCGGGGTGCGGCCAGCACAGGTTCTCCCGCACCGAGCCGGGGAACACGTACGCCTCCTGCGGGAGCAGCGCCACCTGCCCAGGGCCGGCCGGCGGTGCCCCGTCCACGGTCACGGCGCCGCCGGTCGGCGCCAGCACCCCGGCCAGCAGCGCCGCCAGCGTCGACTTGCCCGCGCCGCTCGGCCCCACCACCGCCACGTGTTCCCCGGCGCGCAACGCCGCGTCCAGCCCGTCCAGGACGGGGGCGGCGGCGGGGCCGTGACCGTACCGGACGGCCCGCAGGCGGATCTCGCCGCCGCCCCGGCGGGCCGCTGCCGGGGGCCCGTCCGGGCGGACCGGCGGCGGCGCCGTCGTGACGGCCAGCCGGTCCAGCACCACCGCGAGGTTGAGCAGCCAGCCGCCGACCGTCCCGGCCAAGGTCCGTACCGCCGGGTCGAGTTGCTGCAGCAGGTAGGTGCCGACGCCCAGCAGCTCGCCCGGCGTCAGTGCGCCGTGCGCGAGCAGCCACGGCGCGGCCGCGAGGACGGCCAGCACCGGCAGCCGGCCGCCGAGCGCCACCACCAACGCGCGCAGCGCCGACGCCCGGCCCAGCGCCCGGGACGCGGCGGCACTGGCCTCGGCCGCCCCGGCCAGCGACGCGGCCACCCGCTTCCCGGTGCCCGTCGCCTGCACGTCCCGCAGCCCCTCCAGCGCGCGCCCCGCCTGCGCCGCCAGCCGCTCCTCGGTCAGGACCACCGCCCGCCGGCGCGCCACCATCGGCCGCAGCAGCCGGACGAACAGCACCCCCGCCGCCAGCAGCGGCAGCAGGACCAGCGGCAGCACGGCCGGCGCCAGCAGCGCCAGCCCCACCAGGGCCGCCGCCAGGGTGACCCCGACCCCGCGCAGGGTGCGCAGCAGGGTCGCGGTCAACTGCCGCGCGGACTCCACCTGTTCGGTGAGGCGGGCGATCTCCGCCGGATCCGCGGACGGCCGGGCCAGCGCGCTGCGGACCACCCGCTCCACCAGCGCGTCCCGCAGCGGCTCCACCACCCCGGCCAGGTACGGGAAACCGGCCCGCGAGGCGTACGCCCGTACGGCCGTCACCGCCCCGAAGCCGCCCAGCCACGCCACCCCGACCCCCGGCCGGCCCGCGAGGAACCCCTCGTCGACCGCCGCCGACACGAACAGCCCGGACAGCAACGGCGGCAACGCCTCCACCCCGGACCACACCGCCAGCCGCACCAGCGCCACCCGCGTGACCGCCAACTGCCGCCCCAGCAAACCCCACCCGGGCCCCACCCGGCCCCGCGCCCGATGCCTGCGCGCACTCACCGCTCCACCACTCCTCACACCCGCTCCCATCCCTTCGTCGCCCCGCCCCGGCCCCGGTCCCGCGGGCGAGCGGTGCGCAGGAAGTCGGCCTGGCCGACTTCCTGCGCGCATCCGCTGCTGCGACCTTCATCGCCGCCGATCTCCCGGCGCCCTTGGGCCCCGCGTCGCCCACCGCGTACCTCCTCTCCCGGCGGCCCCTGGCCGCGCGGTGCGCGAGAAGTCGAACCGGCCGACTTCTCGCGGAGACATCCCTCCGCACGAGCCGCGCGCAGAGAGTCCCGCGCAGGAGGTATGCGGCTCAGGGGCACGGGCGTCAGGCCGTTGCTGCTCGGAGGGCGGTGTCGGAAAGGGCGGCGCGGTAGTCGGGGTGGGGGAGCAGGTCGGCATGGGGGGCGAGGGCGCGGAGGTGGCCGGCGTCGAGCCAGGCGACGAGGTCGGCGCGAGCGGCGGCAGCGGCGCGGTGGGCGACGATCAGCCGGGTGCGGCCGTGGGTGGCGTGGTCGAGGGCCCGGGTGACCTGGTACTCGGTGGCGAGGTCCAGCCCCGAGGTGGCGTCGTCGAGGACGACGACCCGGGCGGGCTGGGCCAGCAGCCGGGCGAGGCCGAGGCGTTGCAGTTCGCCGCCGGAGAGCCGGAGTTCGTCGAGCGGGGTGTCCCACCCGGCGGGCAGCCGCCGCAGGAAGCCGTCCGCGCGGGCGGCCGCCGCCTCGGCCTCGCCCGCGCCGGCCAGGGCGTCGCGGACGGTCCGGCCGACCAGGGCCGGACGGCCGAAGGCGTAGCCGACCGCGTGCCGCAGCTCGGCCGGCGCGAGCGCGTCCACCGGGACGCCGTCGATCAGCACCTCGCCCTCGTCCGGGTCACGCAGCCGCCCGGGCAGCGCGGCGAGCAGGGACTTGCCGGAGCCGGAGCGCCCGACGAGCGCGACCGTGCGGCCGCCGGGGACGGTGAGGTCGAGCGGCCCGAGCAGCACCCGGTCGCCGTCGCGCACCACGACCGCCCGGAACGTGACCTCCCCGGGCCCGCCCGCCGGGAGCGCGGCCGTACCGGCGGGGGACGGCGCCAGCGCGAGCAGTTCGTCCGCCCGGGCCTGCCCGGCCCGTGCGTGCGCCACCCCGACCAGCGCCTCGACCTGCTCGAACAGTCCCGCGCCGAGCGCCGCCCAGCCGGCCGCCGCCGCGAGTGCCCCGGGGGCGAGGGTGCCGTCCGCGAGCAGCGCCCCGGCGGTGGTGAGCACCAGCACCTCGACCAGGGCGATCAGCAGGGTGGCCTGCCAGGCGGTCCGGCGCTGCGCCTCCCACAGTGCGTGCCCGGCCGCGGACAGGTCCGGCAGTGGCGCCAGCACCCGTGCGGCTTCGCGCTGTTCGGCGCCGGCGGCGCGGATGCTGGGCAGCCCGGAGAGGGCGCCGCCGAGCCGGGCGGCGAGGTCGGCCTGCACCTCCTGGTAGCGGGCGAACACCGGGCCGGCCTGGCGCAGGAAGAGCCGGATCAGCACCACCCCGGGCACCACGCCGGCGAAGAAGGCGAGCGCCAGCCAGGGCGACAGCAGGGCGAGCCCGAGGATCGCGCCCGCCGAGGTGAGCAGCGCGGTGGCGGCGCCGAGTACGGCGGGCAGCCGGCCGCCGGCGTCGCCGGCCGAGCCGAGCAGCCGGGCGGCGAGGTCCCCGGGCGGCGGTCCGCCGCGCAGGCGGCCGCCGGGGCCGAGGGCGAGCAGGTGGCGGACGAGGCGTCCACGCAGGTCGGCGGCGGCTTCGGCGGAGCAGGCCGGACCGGCCGCGGCCGCGACGGCGTTGGCCGCGGCGGCCAGCCCGAGGACGAGGGCGAGCAGCAGGGTGGCGTGGCCGGGCCGGTGGCCGAGGGCGGCGTCGACGGCTCCGGCGAGGGCGGCGGGCAGCGCGAGCGTGGTGGCGGCCTCGACGGGCAGGGCGAGGCCGAGCGCGAGGGTCCAGCCGGTGGGTCGCCGGGGCACGTCGGGGCTCCAGTTCAGCGGGTTCGGTGGGGAAAGCGGTGCCGTCCCCGCCTGTCCGGACAGGCGGGGACGGCACCCGGGGCTACTGCGCGATCAGCTGTTGGTGAAGATCAGGCAGGTCAGGATGAGACAGGTGTACTGGCAGCCGCTGCCGTGCCCGGTCAGCTCCACGGACTCGGTCTCCGGCAGGTCCTGCAGCGCCGCGAGGTCGGTCTCGAAGTCCACCATGTTCTCCATGATCGGGTTCCTCCCCTGGGGTTCGCCCGCGGCGATCTGCGTGCGGGCGTGGGGTGTTGCTCCCCGGGCGGCCTCCATCCGCCGCACCGGGGTGGTGCCCCGGGCCGTCGTGGGCCCGGGAGTTCGTGAATTCGGCCGAAGCGGCCGGTCAGCCCGGCCGGCCGGTGCGCAGGAACGCGGCCAGCAGCTCGTGCAGGACGGCGCCGCCCTCCTCGGCGAGCACCTCGTGGCCGGAGCCGGCCGCCTCGACGTACCGGAAGTCCGCGCCCTCCGTCCGGCCGATCCGCAGCAACTCGTGCCGCAGCGACCGGGACTGGCTGACCGGGACGACCTCGTCCCGGTTGCCGTGCACGACCAGCAGGGGCGCGGTGAGCCGGTGCGCGAGCTGCAGGACGTCGCGCGGGCCGCGGGCGTCGGCGATCGGCTCGCCGCCGCCGAGCCGGGTGGTCAACGCCCGTACGGGGGGCGCCGCTTCGGCCAGCAGGCGGGCGCCGGACAGGAACGGTGCGACGACCGCGCAGCGGGCGACCTGCCCGGTGGGCGCGTGCGCGGTCGCCAGCAGGGCCAGGAACGCGCCGTAGCTGACCCCGAACAGGGCCGGCGGTTCCAGCCCGAGTGCCGCCCGCTGCCCGGCGATCCCGTCCAGCAGGTACAGCGCGTCGTCCAGGTCGGGCCCGCCCCAGGCGCCCCGGATGGCCAGCGCGTGCGCCACTCCGTAGCCGGTGGAGCCGCGCTGGTTGGGCGCGACCACGGCCAGGCCTTCGGCGGCCATCCGCTGCAGGGCCGGGTCGAACTCCAGCCGCCAGGCGTCCGCCGGGCCGCCGTGCAGGGCCAGCACCAGGTGCGGGCTGCTCAGCCAGGCGTCCCCGCCATACACCACGGCCTCCAACGGGCCTGCCGGGCCCGCGAGTTCGAGGCTCTGTGCGGGCTGCCAGCGGCCGCCGTCGCCGGGTGGGGTGCTGCCGTCCAGCCGCCAGCCGGCGACCCGCGTCCCGGGCGGCGCGGTCCGGGTGGCGGGCGCCCCGCCGGGCTGCCAGGGCAGTACGGTGTCCCGCCAGGGGCCCGGCAACCCCGAGCCCAGCGGGGCGAGTTGGAGTGGCAGTGGCATCGGTCCGGCGGTGGCCGGGGCCGGGCCGTGGGCCAGCAGCGCGTCCACGTCCAACGTGGCCAGTGCCGCCGGATGGTCGGGGGAGGAGTAGGGCAGCCGCAGCCCCGCGGTGCTCCAGTGCCCGACCGCGCCGAGCCGCCCGGGCGGCACCGGCAGCGGGTCCAGCCGCCCCAGGTCGGGCCGCCACAGGGCGAGCGCCGAACCGGCGCCGTGGTCGATCTGCACGGCGACCCGCGGGCCGTCCGCCGCCTGCCGCAGCGCGACCGGCCGCAGGACCATGCCCGTCACGTGCAGGCACTCCGGGAAGCGCAGCGGCTCCCCACCGCCGAGCACGCCCCAGCCGAGCCGGTCGGTGCCGGGCGCGTCGCTGCGCACCATCGCGAAGCGGCTGTCCGGGTCGAACAGCACCAGCCGGTCGTTGCTGCGCTCGCCGATCTCCAGCAGCGGGGTGACGGCGCCGCTGCGCAGGTCGAGCACCACGCTGCGGACCAGTCCGGCGTTCACCCGGTCCAGCGCGAGCAGCGCGCCCGCGTGGTCCAGCCAGGCGCCGCCGCCGTGCAGCCCGGGGAACTCGGCGACCCGCTCGGGTTCGCTGCCGTCCGTCCGGATCAGCCAGGCGGTGGTGGCCGGACGGGTGTCCGTGCCGAGTGCGACCGCCACCGGCGCGCGCGGCCCGGCGCCGGGCTGGGCGGGGAGCGCGATCAGGCGCAGCCCGGGCATCCGAAGCGTCGCCAACTGCTGCTCCACGGCGGTCGGTTCGCCGTACGAGAGGCGGACCAGGTCGTGCCGCTCGCCGTCGTGCCGGCAGACCAGCACCGAGCCGTCCGGCAGGGCGAGCAGTTGCGAGTGCAACTGCTCCGAGCGGTTCCCGGAGAGCGGCAGTGCGAGCGGCGCGGCCGGCCCGCCGTCCGCCGGGAGCCGCCAGCTCTCCACGTACCAGCCGCCGTCCGCCGCCGAGGCGAGGCAGGCGGCGTGGCTGCCGTCCCCGGCGAAGCCGAAGCTCAGCCGGCGCAGCGCCTGGGTGTCGGTGCCGATGACCACGTTCACGCCCCGCTCCCCCCGCTCGACGCGCCCGCCTCGCACGGGAGCCGGCCGGCGGCGGGCGGCAGCGCGTCCAGCCAGAGCCGGGGGCCGCCGTGCCGCAGCCGCAGCAGGAAGGCCAACGCGCCCGCGGTGCCCGTCCCGTAGCCGGCCGCGCAGCCGGTGCCGGTCTCGTCGGGCAGCACCAGCAGGCCGTCCCGCCGGGCCGACCGGGCCGCGATGAGGTGGGCCAACTCTTCGGCCCCGGTGTGGAATTCGGGCTCCCCGGTGGCCTCGGCGAGGTCCAGCAGGTACTCGCCGTCGCCGGCCAGCCCGTGGCAGGCGCTGACCCCGCTGTGCCAGCGCCCGGCCAGGACGGCCCGCCCGGCGGCGCAGGCCAGCTCCCGGACGGCCGGGTCGCCGGTCGCCTGCCAGAGCCGGAGCAGGAAGCCGCCCGCGCCGGAGGAGCCGCTGCACCAGTGCGAGAGGCGCACGTGCTCCGGGTCGCCCGCGCTCTGCGGCCACCAGGCGGTGTCGCCGGGGCCTCGCCGGACGGTCGCGGCGAGCGTCCGCCCGGCCTCGACGGCGGCGGTGAGCAGCGCGTCGTTCCTCGGCGAGCTGCCCTCCGGCGCAGCGCTTCCCGGTGCCGCGGCCGGCAGCCGGTCGGCGGCGGCCAGCAGGAAGGCGCCCACGCCGGCCGCGCCGTGCGCGAAGCCGAGATGGGTGATCCCGGCGAGCGCGGAGTCGAAGTCCGCCGGCACCGGCCACACCGTTCCGCCCGGCTCGCGGCGCGCGGCGCCGAGCAGGGCGTCGGCGCAGCGGGCCGCGCGGTCGAGGAAGGCGGACCGCTCGTGGACCAGGAACTCGTCGGCGGCGAAGCGGAGTTGGGTGAAACCGGAGCCGGCCGTGCCATGGCAGACGTCCGGGTTGGGCCACTCCAGCGGCAGTCGGCGGGCGAGCCCGGCGGCCCGCCCGGCCAGGCCGGCGTCCTCCAGTGCCCGGGCGGCGTCCAGCAGGGCCCAGGCCGCGCCGGCGCGCCCGAAGTGCAGGCCGGGGAGTATCAGCGGTTCGGCGGCGATCCGGCGTTCGATCCACCCGGCGGCGGTGCGCGCCGTCCGCGCGGCCTCCTCCCGCACCTCGCCGGGCAGGCCCTCGGCCACCACCGCCCGCGCCAGCACGGCCAGTACTCCGGCGGCGCCGTGCTGCACGTTGCACGGGTCCGTCCGCTCCCCGGCGGGCACGGCCGGCCAGAGCCGGTCCCGGCGCTCCGGTGTCGCGGTCGCGGTGAGGTGCCGCAGGCCGTCCTGCAGGACACGGTCGAGCGCCGCGCCGCCGGACGGCGCGCCGCCGGACGGCGTGCCGCCCGGCGCCGGGCGCGCGAACCGGTCGATGTCGGAGGAGCCGCCGCCCGGCCGGGCCGGGGCCTGCCACAGCCGCGTGACCACGGCCTGCCGGGGCCCGGCAGGGCCGCCGCCGAGGCAGGCCCGTACCCGGGCGAACCCCCAGCGCCGCTCGGGCTCCTCGGCGCGCAGCCCGAGGATCGCGGGCGCGAGCCGGCGCGCCGTTTCGCCCGTCCGGGCGGCGAGGTCGAGCCAGCGGCCGAGCCGTTCGGCGACCGGGCGGGCCTGCGGCAGGTCCTCGGGGAGCAGCGGGTCGTGCCCGGTGGCGAGCAGGAAGAGCAGCCCGCCGAGGGCGTAGCGGTCGACGGCCGGGTCGGCCGTGCAGACGGCGCGCGCGCCGCCGAGCAGGCCGAGCCGGCCGGGCCCGTGCTCGGGCGCCCGGTAGCCGGGTGTCCCGGCGGCGCCGACGGTGCGGCCGGCGTCGGCGGCCAGTTCGAGGTCGACGAGCCGCAGCTGCCCGTCCGGTCGGACCATCACATTGCCGGGGGAGAGGTCGCGCAGCACCAGCCCCTGGGCGTGCACCCGCTCGACCAGGTCGACCAGCGCGTGCGCGACCGGCCCGGCCTCGGCCCAGTCGACGTCCGGGCTGCCGTCGCGCCGCAGCCGGGCGGCGACCCAGCTGCCCAGCGGCTGTCCGGCGATTCGTTCCTGCACCAGGAAGACGGAGTCCTCCTGTTCGACCAGTTCCACCGCGCGCGGCGCCAGCTCCTGCCCGGCCAGCCGGTCGAGCAGCGCGGCCTCGTGCCGCAACGCGTCCCGGGCGTCCGTCCCGGCCCGGTCGACCTCGATGTGCGCCCGGGCCTGCTTGACCACGACCTCGGCGTCGCCGTGGGTGTCCCGTCCGAGGAACACCCCGCCCTTGGCGCCGTGCCGTACGGCGGCCGTCACCGCGTACCGCCCGGCCAGCAGCACCCCGCCGGACCGTTTCCCCGGCCGGGCCGCACCCGCGCCCACCCCCGCCAGCGGGTCCCGCGCCCACCCCGGCGCCCGGAACGACCCCCCGCGCACGTCCTCGGCCCGTTCCCCGCCCGGCCCGCGCAGCACCGAGCGGTACTCCCCGTCGTTGCCCAGCTCGGCCGGCAGCGCGATGGCGCCGTACCGGTAGTGCACCCGGCTGCCGGGCCGGTAGGGCCGGTCGGAGAGCACGACGGGCCCGGGCAGTCCGGCCGTCGCCCGGTCGAGTTCGGCGGCGAGCCGCTGGAACTGCGCCTCGCCGGCCGGGTACACGGTGATGAACTTGCCCGCCGACCCGCGGTCGCTGTTGCGCGAGTTGAGTTCGTGCAGCCGCTCCTGCCGGGCGGCGAACTTGAAGGCGCACGGGTCCTGGGCGAGCACCCGGACGACGGCCGCGAGGACGGCCTCGCCCGCCGCCGAGGCCGCGCTCACGTGCAGTTTCCACCCCTGCCCGGGCAGGGGTGCGGACGCGGACGGCCTGGCCGTGCACCAGAAGCCCTCGACGGTGACGTCCCAGCCGCCGTCGTCTCCCCGGCCGCCGGTGCCGGCCAGCGCCGCCCGCGTCGCGTCCGGCCACGTCCCGGCCGCACCCGGCCCGTGGCCCACCGATCCCCCGCCGCCGGCCGTACGCAGCGATGTGCCCGCTTCCATCCGCCACCACATCCCTTCGTCTCCGCCGCCGCCCCGGGTGCCCACTGCTTCCGGCACCCGGCGCGCGGCCCGGCCTGATCGGTCTCCTCGGGGAGCGTCGGCGCTCCCCGGCGGGGCCCCGTCGCGCCGCCGGCCCTTCGTGGGGCCGGTGGTGACCGGGGCAACTCCCGTTCGCAGGACTGAAGTTAGTTTCGAAAATTCCGGTGGTTCAACGCGCGGCCACTCCCTTCACTCGTAAGGGTGATCCGGGAGCGGTTTCGAATTCGTACGAAGACCATGCTGTGAGTAACGGGCGCCCGGCGTGCGGGCGCGCGCGGCCCGCGCACGGCGTCCCGGGCGCTCCGCCGGCGCCTCCGCCGCAGGTTGACGCGCATCCGTACGCCCCTGGCACCGGCGTCCGAAGCCAGGAAGGGGGCCGAAGCTCCGGTCCCCCGAACGGCCGAGGCCCGACCGCCCCCGCGCGCACGGTAGTCTCGACAGGTGCCGAAACTGTCCGACGTCATCACCGCGCTCGAAGAGGTCTACCCCCCGCAGTGGGCGGAGTCCTGGGACGCAGTCGGCCTGGTCTGCGGGGACCCCCGGGCCGAGGTCGGCCGCGTGCTGTTCGCCGTCGACCCCGTGCAGGCGGTCGTCGACGAGGCCGTGGCGTGGGGCGCCGACCTGGTGGTCACCCACCACCCCCTGTACCTGCGCGGCACCACCAGCGTCGCCGCCACCTCCTTCAAGGGCCGGGTGGTGCACACGCTGATCACCAACGGCATCGCCCTGCACGTCGCGCACACCAACGCCGACCACGCCGACCCGGGCGTCTCCGACGCGCTGGCCGAGGCGGTCGGCCTGCGGGTGACCGGCCCGCTGGTGCCGGACCCGACCGACCCGCTGGGCCGTCGCGGCAGCGGCCGGATCGGCCTGCTGGAGCCGCCGCTGACGGTCTCCGCCTTCGCCGCGCAGGTCGCCAAGGGCCTGCCGGCCACCGCCGCGGGCGTCAGGGTGTCCGGCGACCCGAACCGGCTGCTGAGCCGGGTCGCGGTCTGCGGCGGCTCGGGCGACGGCTTCTTCGCCGACGTCCGGGAGGCCGGCGTGGACGCCTACCTGACCGCCGACCTGCGTCACCACCCGGCCTCCGAGGCCGCCGAGGCCGCGCCGGTCGCGCTGTTCGACGCCGCCCACTGGGCCACCGAGTGGCCCTGGCTCACCCTGGCCGAGCGCTCCCTGCACGCCGCCGCCGACCAGCGCGGCTGGGCCGTCGAGACGAAGGTCTCCCACCTGGTCACCGACCCGTGGACCGCGCACGCCCCGATGTCCTTCCCCGCCTGACCCGATTCACAGGAGCTTTCCGCTTGAACGCCGCGCCCGCCGACCAGATCCGCCTGCTCGACCTCCAGGCCATCGACTCGAAGCTCGACCAGCTGGCCCACCGGCGCCGGAGCCTGCCCGAGCACGCCGAGATCGACAAGGCCACCGCCGACCACACCGCGCTGAAGGACCTCGTCGTCGCCGCCGAGGCCCAGCAGGGCGACACCGCCCGCGAGCTGACCAAGGCCGAGGGGGACGTCGAGCAGGTCCGCGCCCGCGCCGCCCGCAACCAGCAGCGCCTGGACTCCGGCGCGATCACCTCGCCGAAGGACCTGGAGAACCTCCAGCACGAGATCGGCTCGCTCGCCAAGCGCCAGGCCGACCTGGAGGAGGTCGTGCTGGAGATCATGGAGCGCCAGGAGACCGCCAAGACCCGGGTCGACGAGCTGTCCGCCCGCCTGGAGCACTCCACCGTGGTGCTCAAGGAGGCCGAGGCCCGCCGCGACGCCGCCTTCGGCGAGATCGACGGCGAGGCCGAGAAGGTCCAGCGCGACCGCGAGGCCGTCGCCGCCGTCATCCCGGCCGACCTGCTGAAGCTGTACACGAAGCTGCGCGACACCCAGGGCGGCGTCGGCGCGGCCCGGCTCTACCAGCGCCGCTGCGAGGGCTGCCGCACCGAGTTCTCGATCACCGAGCTGAACGCGATCAAGGCCGAGCCGAAGGACAAGGTCGTGCGTTGCGAGAACTGCTCGCGGATCCTGGTCCGCACGGCCGACTCGGGCGTCTGATCCGGTGGCGGCGCGCTTCATCGTCGAGGCGGACGGCGGGTCCCGGGGCAACCCGGGGCCGGCCGGCTACGGCGCGGTCGTCCGGGACGGCGACACCGGGCAGATCGTCGCGGAAGCCGCCGAGTTCATCGGGCACGCCACCAACAACGTGGCCGAGTACCGGGGCCTGATCGCCGGCCTCGCCGCGGCCCGGGCGCTCGACCCGGACGCCTCGGTGGACGTCCGGATGGACTCCAAGCTCGTCGTCGAGCAGATGTCCGGGCGCTGGAAGATCAAGCACCCCGACATGCAGCCGCTCGCCGCCGAGGCGCGCACGCTCCACCCGCGCGGCCGGGTCACGTACACCTGGATCCCGCGCGAGCGGAACAAGGACGCCGACCGGCTGGCCAACGAGGCGATGGACGCCGGCCGGGACGGCCGCCAGTGGGAGCCCCGGAAGCCGCCGGTCGCCGTCGAGGAACCGCCGCTGGAGACCCCCGCCCCCAAGGCCGGCTGGGCCGCCCCCGCCGACCTCGGCACCCCCACCACCTTCGTCCTGCTGCGCCACGGCGAGACCCCGCTCACCCCGGAGAAGCGGTTCTCCGGCAGCGGCGGCAGCGACCCGGAGCTGTCCGAGAAGGGCCGCTGGCAGGCCGAGCGGGCCGCCGAGGCATTGGCGGCCCGCGGCAGCATCCAGGCCGTCGTCGCCTCCCCGATGCTCCGCACCCGGCAGACCGCCGAGACCGTCGCCGTCCGCCTCGGCCTGGAGGTCCGCTACGAGGACGGGCTGCGCGAGGTCGACTTCGGCGACTGGGAGGGCCTGACCTTCGCCGAGGTGCGGGAACGCCACCCGGAGGACCTGACGGCCTGGCTCTCCAGTGCCAAGGCCAAGCCGACCGGCAGCACCGAGAGCTTCGCGACGCTCACCCACCGGGTCGGCGTCGCCCGGGACAAGGTCCTGGCCCGGTACGCGGGGAAGACGGTGCTGGTGGTCTCGCACGTCAGCCCGATCAAGACACTGGTCCGGCTCGCGCTCGGCGCCCCGCCGGACTCGATGTACCGGATGGAGCTCGCGGCCGCCTCGGTGTGCGCCGTCCAGTACTACGCGGACGGCAACGCCTCGCTGCGGCTGCTCAACGACACCTCGCACCTGCGCTGAACACCCGCGCCGAACACCTGCGCCAAGCCGCGCAGACCGCCTGTGCCGACCGCCTGCACCGGCCGCCCGGTCCGGGCGGTCAGTGCACCTCGGTGACCACCACGTCCAGCTGCCACGGCTTGCGTGCCGTGCCCTCGGCGGCCAGTTCGACGTGGTGGCCCAGCTCCCGCAGCGCGTCCATCAGCTCGCCCGGCGTCTTCGGCTCGGCGCCCGCGACCAGCAGGTCCCGGACGATCCGGCCCTTCGTCGCCTTGTTGAAGTGGCTGACCACCGTGCGCTTGCCGTTGCGCTCCTGCAGCACCCGGACGGTCGCCGTGCGGGCGGCCACCTCGCCGGCCGGCTTCCACGCCGCCGCGTACGCCGAGCTGCGCAGGTCCAGCACCAGCCCGTCCGCGACCTCCGGGAGCACGGGCGCCATCGCGCTCCGCCAGTGCGCCCCGAGCGCCCCCGGGCCGGGCAGTTTCACGCCCATCGAGCAGCGGTAGGACGGGATCCGGTCGGAGATCCGCACCGCGCCCCACAACCCCGAGAAGACCAGCAGTGCCCGCTCGGCCCGGTCGTACGCGGCCGCGTCCAGGGTGGCCAGGCCCAGGTTGTCGAACAGCACCCCGGTGTACACCTCGCCCGCCGGACGGGCGCCGGCGCCGAGCAGCCCGGCGTTCTTGCCGACCTCGCCGCGCAGGCCGGGGGAGAGGCCGAGCACCTCGGCGGCGGCCTCCTCGTCCCCCCGGCAGAGCCCGACCAGCGCGTCCAGCACCGCACCGCGCGCCGCCGTCAGGCCGGGCAGCGACAGCCGGTCGAGCGCCACCGGCGCTCCGTCCCCGGACGCGGCCTTGCCCTCCGAAGGCGGCAACAGCACCAGCACAGCGGGACTCCTCGACGGTTTGTGGCGGACGAACCCCGCCACCCTACTGCGACCGGTCCGCCGCCCGGGCCGCGACCAGGGCCGTCCCGGCGCCCAGGGCCAGGCAGAGCGGCGAGTAGTAACGCCGGTCCAGGCGCTTGAACCGCTCCGTGCGCTCGATGACCGTCCCGAACAGCGCCAGCCCGCCGATCCCGCGCCCCAGCATCACCGTGGAGACCGTCCGCAGCCCGAGCCGCCGCAGCCGCTTCGGCCCCACCGCGGGCACCACCCCGGCCTCCGACGCCACCAGGTACGCGGCCGTCCCCAGCATCCCCGTCACCGCCAGGCAGGCCACCGCCGGCGGCACCTCGTCGCCCGCACCGATGAACGTGTCCGCGAACTCCTCCGGCGTCCGGATCGGCCATGTCGTCACCGCCCACATCGCGTGCAGCGCCCCCACCGCCGCCATCCCGGAAGCCACCGCCACCCCGGTCGCCTTCACCACGCTCATCGCCAAACCCCCTCCGCGAACGGACACTTGAGCCCAGCCTACGGGCCCCTTACGGCGCCCCCGACCGGCCCCGGACCGCGGCGCCCGCCCCGCTCGCGGCCCCGGGGCCGGCCCGGTGGCCCGCGGCCCCGTAAAGCGGTGGGCCGCCGCGCCGTTCCGCACTACCGTGACCTGCGAGGAGAGTGAGTGAGATGACCCTGCGACCCCTGGACCTGGTGCCCGACGACGGCGACGCCGTGGAGGAGTCCCTGCCTGTACGCCTGCCCGCCGGGCTGCCGGCGGAGACGCGGCAGGCGCTGGAGTTCGCCGTGCGGGCGGCCGCGGAGGCCGTGATGGCCGGCCGGGTCCGGGTGACGGAGGCGCCGACCGGCTCGGACACCGCCGAGCTGGCGTTCGAGGTCCGCCAGTCCGAGGTGCCGGGCGCTCTCACCGAGCCGCAGCCGCAGTCGCAGCCGCAGCCCCGGTCCCAGCCGAGCCGCGCCGAGCGCCGGGCCGCCATGGTGGCGCGGATCCGCGAGGCCAACGCCGAGACGCTGGAGAGGCTGAAGGACCTGTGACCGAGCCGACCCGGCACACCGAGTACCTCGACCTGGAGGACGTCACCTATCTGGCCGGCGGCGCGTGGAACATCCGCGACCTCGGCGGCCTGCTCTCGGCGCTGGCCCGCCCGCAGGCGAGCCTGTTCGGCGGCGACGCCTACCCGGACCTGTGGACCAAGGCCGCGGCCCTCGGCCAGAGCCTGGCCCGCAACCACCCCCTGGTCGACCGCAACAAGCGCACCGCCTTCGAGGCGATGCTGCTGTTCCTGGACTACAACGGCGAGCCGTACACCGACCCGCACCCGGACGACGCGGTCGCGTACGTGCTGCGGCTGGCCACCGGCGGCTACGACGACGCCGTCGCGCTCGCGGCGAAGGACCTCAAGTCCCTGCTCGGCCGCTGACGCCCCGCCGGACGCCCCGCCGACGAGCCGCGCCACGGCGCGTCCGGCGGCGGCGTCCGTCCGGAATCACCCGATTCGCCCTACGCTGGCCTGCATGCCTCGCCGAAAACTGCGCGTCAAGGCCGCCGACTCCGCCCGGATCAACACCGAGCTCACCGAACTCCGCACCCGCCTGGAGATCCACACCGAGTGGCCCGAGGCGGTGCTGGCCGAGGCGGAGGAGGTGGCCGAGCGCCCCCGGATGCCCGAGCAGGACGCCACCGACCTGCCGCTGTTCACCGTCGACCCGCCCGGCTCGCGCGACCTCGACCAGGCCATGCACCTCACCCACCGCCCGGGCGGCGGCTACCGGGTGCACTACGCGATCGCCGACGTCGCCGCCTTCGTCCGCCCCGGCGGCGCGATCGACACCGAGGCCCGCCGCCGGGTCGAGACCCTGTACTTCCCCGACCACCGCGTCCCGCTGCACCCCGCCCGGATCTCCGAGGACGCCGCCAGCCTGCTGCCCGGCGAGCCCCGGCCCGCCCTGCTCTGGCAGCTCGACCTCGACGCGGACGGCGCCCTCGTCCTCGCCGACCTGCGCCGCGCCCTGGTCCGCTCGCACCGCCGCCTGGACTACGCGGCCGTCCAGCGCGCCGTCGACCTCGGCGGCGCGGACGAACAGCTCGCCCTGCTCGCCGTCGTCGGCCGGCTGCGCGAGCAGCGGGAGCGCGAGCGCGGCGGGGTCAGCCTGCCGGTGCCCGAGCAGGAGGTCGAGGAGACCCTGCACGGCTACGTCCTCGGCTTCCGCGCGCCCAGCCCGGCGGACGGCTGGAACGCCCAGATCTCGCTGCTCACCGGCATGGCCGCGGCCGAGCTGATGCTGGACGCGGGCATCGGCCTGCTGCGCACCCTGCCCGCCGCGCCCGCCCACGCGTACGAGCGGCTGCGCCGGATCGCCGCCGCGCTGGACGTCGACTGGCCGCAGGCGCTCCCGTACCCGGAGCTGATCCGCTCGCTGGACCCGGACGCGCCGCTGGACGCCGCCTTCCTGAACGCCTGCACCGGCCTGCTGCGCGGCGCCGGCTACCACGCCTTCGACGAGTCCCGCGGCCTGCCCGCCCCGGCGGACCCGGGCCACGCCGCGCTCGCCGCCCCGTACGCGCACTGCACGGCGCCGCTGCGGCGGCTCGGCGACCGCTTCGCCCAGGAGGTGTGCGCGGCCGTCGCGGCGGGGGAGGAGGTGCCGGCCTGGGCGCGCGAGGCGCTGCCGGGCGTGCCGGCGCTGATGGCGAGCGGGGACCGCCGGGCCGCCGAGGTTGAGCGGGCCTGCGTGGACCTGGTGGAGGCGGAGCTGCTCGCGGGCCGGGAGGGCGAGGAGTTCAGCGCCGTGGTGATCGACGTGGACGAGCGGCGGCCGGCCTCCGGCACCGTGCAGCTGCGCGAGCCGGCCGTCCGGGCCCGCTGCGACGGCGCGGCGGCGGGCGGGCCGGGGCTCCCGCTGGGCCGGGTGATCGACGTCCGGCTGACGACGGCCGATCCGGGGACCCGCACGGTCCGCTTCGCCGCCGTCTGACCGGGCCCGCCGACAGCTCCCGCGGACAGCTCCCGCGGACCGTACCAGCCGCCGACCACCCCGCCACCCGTACGGTCCGCCTCCGGCCCCCACCCGCCACCGGGGGTGGGAGGATCGGTCCGTGCCCGATGCTCCCGCGCCCTCCGCTCCTTCCCCCACCGCCCTGTCCGGGCCCGTCCCCGACCGGCGCCGCCGCCTGCTCGTCCTGGCGATCTGCTGCCTGAGCCTGTTCATCGTCGGCCTGGACAACACCGTGGTGAACATCGCGCTCCCCGCGATCCAGAAGGACCTGGACGCCCCGGCCTCCGGGCTGCAGTGGATCATCGACGCCTACACCCTGGTGCTGGCCTCGCTGCTGATGCTGTTCGGCTCGGTGGCCGACCGCTTCGGCCGCCGCCGGGTCTTCCAGACCGGCCTGTTCTGCTTCGCGCTCGGCTCGCTGCTGTGCAGCCTGGCGCCGAGCCTGGGGTGGCTGGTGGCCTTCCGGGCGGTCCAGGCGGTCGGCGGCTCGATGCTCAACCCGGTGGCGATGTCGATCATCACCAACACCTTCACCGACCCGCGGGAGCGGGCCCGGGCGATCGGCGTGTGGGGCGGGGTGGTCGGCATCTCGATGGCGCTCGGCCCGCTGGTCGGCGGCTTCCTGGTGGACGGCGCCGGCTGGCCGTCGATCTTCCTGATCAACGTCCCGGTGGCGCTGCTGGCCATAGGGCTGACCGCCCGTTACGTCCCCGAGTCGCGCGCGCCGCGGCCGCGCCGGCCGGATCCGGTGGGCCAGCTGCTGATGGTCGTGCTGCTCGGCTGCGGCACCGCCGCGATCATCGAGGGCCCGGGCAACGGCTGGACGTCCCCGCTGATCCTCGGCCTCGCGGCGACGGCCGTCGCCGCGCTGGTCGCCTTCCCGCTCTGGGAGCGGCGGGTCGCCGAGCCGCTGGTGGACCCGCGGTTCTTCGCCAGCGCGCCGTTCACCGGCGCGACCCTCACCGCGGTCTGCGCCTTCGCGGCGCTCGGCGGCTTCCTCTTCCTCAACACCCTCTACCTGCAGGACGTCCGGCACTACGGCCCGGTGGAGGCGGGCCTGTGGACGCTGCCGATGGCCGGGATGATGCTGGTCTGCGCGCCGCTGTCCGGACGGATCGTCAGCAGCCGCGGCCCGCGCCTGCCGCTGGCCGTGGCCGGGTCCTGCCTCGCCGCGAGCGGGCTGCTGCTGACCCGGCTCACCGCCGACTCCCCGGCGGCGCTGCTGCTGGTCGCGTACGCGCTGTTCGGCTTCGGCTTCGGCATGGTCAACCCGCCGATCACCAACGCGGCCGTCTCCGGGATGCCGCGCGCCCAGGCGGGCGTGGCCGCGGCGGTCGCCTCGACCAGCCGCCAGGTCGGCCAGTCGCTGGGCGTGGCGGTGATCGGCACGGTGGTCACCGCGGCCGTGGTCGGCCCGGTCGCGACCGGTTTCGCCCCGGCCAGCCACGCCGGCTGGTGGATCCTGGTCGGCCTCGGCGCCGCGATCCTCACGCTCGGCCTGCTCACCACCACCGCCTGGGCCACCGGCACGGCCGCCCGGGTGGCGGCCCGGCTCGGCGCGGAGCCGCCCGTCGTCCGCTCCGGTGTACGGGAGGCCCCGCCCGAGCGGCTACGATGACCACTACGGCGGAAGAGCCGGCCGGGCGGTCGCGACGGGTCCCAGACCCGCCGAGGAACGTCCGGGCTCCACAGAGCAGGGTGGTGGGTAACGCCCACCCGGGGTGACCCGCGGGACAGTGCCACAGAAAACAGACCGCCCACCGCTTCGGCGCGTGGGTAAGGGTGAAACGGTGGTGTAAGAGACCACCAGCGACCGGGGTGACCCGGCCGGCTAGGTAAACCCCACCTGGAGCAAGGTCAAGATCGGTGCCCTCGGGCACCGTGCGCGGATGCTTGAGGGCTGCTCGCCCGAGTCCGCGGGTGGACCGCACGAGGCTGTCGGCAACGGCAGCCCTAGATGGATGGCCGCCTCCCCGGGCCGCGCGAGCACCCCGGGAGACAGAACCCGGCGTACAGGCCGACTCTTCCGTCGCCTAGCTGAGGGAAGGCCCCTGATCTGCAAATTCGCAGATCAGGGGCCTTTTCATGTCTCGAAGATCTGTCATTGCTTGCTGACTCTTCGTGCCTGCCGCAGCCTGTTTCTGGGTGTGCGGTGGCGATCGTGTGGCGGTGAGAACGGTCGAAGCAGCCGTCCAAGAGCCCCCCGGTAACCTCGTTGCAGCTAGCTGGCCAGCGCCTCCCCGAGCAGCGCGTACGGCCGGCCGGTGAGCTGGCGATGCAGCGTCTCGGTGCGGGATCGGATCAGGCCCTCACGGTAGGCGGCCGGCAGCCGCTCCCACACCCCGGACGCCATCTCGGCCGCACCGGTCGGGTCGCCGTCGACGCGCAGGCACTTGGCGGTGTCCACTGCCAGCAGGGCGCGCGCCATTACCGACGGAGAGTCCGTGAGCGCCAGGGCGTCCTCCTGTGCCTGGTAGGCGCTGCCCGTGTCGCCCAGCAGTGTGTATGCCTGCGACAGGTGCACGTGGTGCTTCTGCTCGGGGTAGCCGAACCAGGTGTCAGCCGCCTCGGCGCCCTCCAGTCGTTCCGCCAGATTCCGCACGTCGTCCACTGCTCGCCGGGCTGCTTCGAGGTCGCCGGAGGCTGCCAGAGCCCGCGCTGTGACGGCTGCAGCGAGTGCTCCGGCCGCAGTCGGGCTGCTCCCCGCCTCCCGCCGAGCCTGCTCGGCGATCCGAGCGGCAGCCCCGGGAGCGCCGTAGTTGAGCGGGACCATGGCATGCCGGGCCAGTACCCAGGCGATCATCCGCTGATCACCGGACTCCCGCGCGGCCTGCTCGGCGGTGGCGAACCACGAGTAGGCGTCGCGCTGGTCACCGCGGTCATGTTGGACGATCGCCACCAAGCCCGCGATGCCTGCCGCTGTACGGGCGAGGTCCGCACGGGTACGCGCCGGGTGGGGGCGGTTCAGTACTTCACCAACCAGATTGAGATCACCCGTCATCTCGGCTAGCACCGCCTCCGGCGCCCGGCCACGGTAGCCGCCCCGGTGCCGCTCGAACGCCGATTCCAGGTAGGCGAGATCGCCCTCTCCGGAGGTCCCGAGCGCGGCCGTGATCCCCTCGCGGGCCTGCGCGATACCGGGCAGCACGACGATGCCGGCGGCTGCTCCTATCCCTGCTCCGATGAACTTCCGCCTGTCCACGCTGTTGCCCTTCGTGCTGCACTCACTCCGGTACCGCCGCGAGGCGGCGGCGGCCTCGGCCACCTGCTCCACGGTCAGACCGTAGGCGGCGGCGATCCCGTGGTACGAGGGTTTCTGCGGAATTCGTTTCTCCGTTTCCCACCGCTTGATGGTCTCCCAATCGCACCACTCACCACTTGCTGCGGCGACTGACTCTGCCTGCTCGGCGCGTGTCTTCGTCGGATGCGTTTCGCGGATCTCCCGCAGCAGCCGGCCAATCCCGTCCGGGCTGACACCGCTCACAGACGGCCCCCTCGAATCGAAGCTGACAGTGGCTCAAGTCTGGCCCCGTTGGCGGCCCCCCGACAGAAAACGCACCCCTTCGTGGCCCCTCTCCTACGGCATGCCCGCGCCGTTCAATGACTAACAGCCGCCCAGCGCGAGGAATCACCGATGCTCCTCGGGTCTGTGGAAGAGGGCCGGGCGGCCCCTGACTACCGGAGGCTGCCGTGACGACCAGGACGACGCTGCTGCATGCCGAGCACGGCCCGATCCATGCTGACACGGCCGTGGTGGCCAAGGCAGTTGACGTGCCCACCAGCCAGCGCCACCGCTGCACGCGGCACATGCCCTGCGCCCCCGAGTCGGCGAGGAGCGCTCGACTCCTGGTCCAGGAGAAGCTGATCGAGTGGGGCCGTCTCGATCTGCTGGAAGATGCTCGGCTGATCGTCTCGGAGCTGGTCGGCAACGCAGCCCGGCATACCGGTTGCACCCGGCTGTGTGTCGCACTCTGCCTGGACGGTGACCGGCTCCGACTGGCGGTCCGCGATTCGTCACGCACCCTGCCTGTAGTCATCAAGACCGGGGTCACCGAGACGTCCGGGCGCGGCATGGGCCTCATCGACAGCATCGCCAACCGCTGGGGCGTCGACGAAGCCCCGTTCGGCAAATGGGTCTGGGCCGAGATCGGCTGACTCCACCGAACACCCTGCGGCAAGCAGGCCGGTAGGGCGTCACAGCGACCGAATACCGCTCAGCGAAGGAGGGAAACACGTGCACGAGCTGATCGCCAGTCCGTTCCTGGACGAATACCTGTTGGTGCGCCCCGGCGCCCGGGGTGGTCTCCGGCTCCCACAGGCCAACTACGAGGAGCTGTGTGCTCTCAACCCCGCTCAGGCGGCTCCCTCGTGGCTCGCGGACGCCGTGCGCGCCCAGTGGGCGGACCTGGACGTGACCAGTCGTCCTGCGGGTGACGTCCTGCTGGTCCGACAGCCCTCCGCGTGGGGATACTCGCGAGCCAGTTGGGAGATCAACCTCGGCTGCAACTACAAGTGCAAGCACTGCTACCTCGGGCTCAAGGTCAACTCGGGCATGCCGCTCGCGGACAAGCTCACCTGCCTGGGCATCATGGCCGAGGCCGGCGTCCTCTGGCTCCAGATCACCGGGGGCGAGCCCACCGTGGACCGGGACTTCATGCCCTCGTATCGCCGCGCGTTCGAGCTGGGCATGATGATCACCGTCTCCACCAACGCCTCGTTGCTGTGGCGGGAGAACCTGCTGGAGATGTTCCGCGAGTGCCCGCCCTACCGGGTCACGGTGTCGATGTACGGGGCGACCAAGGCCAGCTACGACGAGCTGACCCAGCGGCAGGGCGCCTGGGACCTGTTCATCCAGGGCATGAACGCCGGCCGCCGGGCCAAGCTGCCGCTTCGGATGAGCATCATCGTCACCGAGGACAACGCCACCGAGGAACAGGCGATGATCGACCTGTGTGAAGGCTGGGGGCTGGAGTACAACGTCTTCACCAACATGACTCCGACGATCTACGGCGGGGCGGAGTCGCTGACCGCGCAGTCCAAGGAGCACCTGCGGATGCGCAAGCCGTTCGGCGGCTGCAACGCCGGACACACCTTCTTCCACACCGACCCACACGGGCTGGTGTCCATCTGCAAGATCGGCCGTGACGACCAGATCAGTCTCCCCACCGAGGGGATCAACGGCCTCGCCCGGCTCGGCGCCATCGCCGACCGCCTCATGCTTCGCACCGGTGGATGCTCCGGCTGCCAGCTCTCCGGCGCGTGCACCGTGTGCCGGCCGCTGGCCAAGCACTACCAGGAGGCGAAGGCACCACTCGCAAGTTACTGCCAGCACGGGATCAAGAAAGCAGGGTGACATGACCGCTGTAGCTGTCGAACTCTCCCCGAGGCGTCCGCTCCCGGACGACGGCCCGGCCCAGCGCCTGCCGTACCTCACGCGGCCGATCGCGGCCCCGACCCCGCCCGTCACCGAGATCATCGCCGTCGGCGACCTGGACGACGTCATGGACAGCGTGAAGTGCTCGTGCAACGCGGGCGACGACAACCCCCACTGAACCACCCGCTGATCGCACCTGATCAGTAACGCTCAGGCCCCGGCGCTCTCCGCGTCGGGGCCTGAGCCGTGCGGGGCCGGCGAGTAGGGTGCGGGTATGGATCTGCGCTGGGACTTGCTGCGCCCCGTGATGTGCGTCCCGTATTTTCCGACGCTCGGGCCGCTCCACCCCGAAGCTGTTTCCGCTGAGCTTCTGGCCGAGGTGTTCGCCGTCGCCGGCACTGGAGAATTCCTGCCGCACGACAAGGACCGGCGGTGGTCCGACCACAAGGACGAGCATGTCCTGGTGGACGCCGTCGTTCAGGACCAGGCTCGCACGCTGATCCCCACCATCACCGGTCGCGGCATCCTGCGCGTCCATCTCTACGGCGCCCGCGAGCACCGGCAGGAGGCCGAAGAGTTGGCCGCCAAGCTCGCCGCCGGGCGCGACGCGTCTCAAGCCCGCGTGGTGTGGTTCCAGGACACCGCCGACCCAGTGGCCGCCTCTACCCGTGTACAGCTACGTACCTTCGACCAGGACGCACCAGCCGTCGAGGGAATCGAGGCCCTCGGCCAACTGCCCGAAGCCATCCGGACCTCCTTCCCCGAGTTCGCCGAGAAGCTGGCCGGCGAGGGCTTCGTGTTCCTGCACTCCCGGATCGACAGAGTCGGCCCCGTTCTGGTCGTTGTCCAGGACGAGCGCGTGGTAGGCGCAATCGGCCCCATGGAGACCATGGCCGACCCCATCGGTAGGCGACGACTCCTCCCGCAGTACTTCGTTGTTCTGCCGGAATACCGCAGCCTCGGCCTCGGGCGGCTCCTGTGGCGCTCGGCGATGCACTGGGGCAAGGAGTACGGCGCCGACTACCAGCTCTTGCAGACAGCTGCCGGGGGCGCATCCGACCGGCTGTGCCAGAGCGAGGGCCTGGCCGACCTCGGCTTCGTCTGCACCATCACGGTCTGACGAGGCCATCTGAAGAAGCCAACTGAGTGGCGGTCGCCGAAGGTGTGGCGATCTGGTGGCGATCGGACTGCCAGGAACGGCGTTTCCGCAGGTCGCTGCTGGTGAAGAGACTGTTCCCGGCGTACAGGCCGACTCTTCCGCCCCCTTCCCCCCTGACCGGCTCAGGCGGGGTGCGCGCCGATGGCGTCGCGGATCTGCGAGCCCAGGCCGCCGTTGACGCGGGCGCAGTTGGCGCAGCAGAAGAACATCCCGGCCACCTCGACGCCGTGACCGACGATCCGGACGTTGCAGTGCTCGCAGCGCGGCGCCAGCTTCTCCATGGCGCACTCGAAGCTGTCGAAGGTGTACGTGTCGCCGGTGATCGTCTTGATCTCGAAGGCGAGCCAGTAGTCGTTGCCGCAGGTGACGCAGATGGCCATGGTGGCCGGCTCCTTCCGCCGGGGCCGCCCCCGCGGGTCGGCCTCCCTCCAGTGTCGAAGGGCCGACCGGGGGCGGCCACCCGGCGGGACCGTCAGGCGGAGCGGGCGGCGAGGGCCTCCAGGGCGCGGACGGCGCGTTCGGCGTCGTCGGCGCCGACGAAGAGGTGGTCGTGGTGGAAGCCGGCCACCACGTTGCAGCTGATGTCCTCCTCGGCCAGCCGGGTGGCGACGGCGGCGGTCAGGCCGACGGCCTCCAGCGCGGAGTGGATCTGCAGGGTGATCCAGGCGGCGACGTACTCGTAGCGCAGCCCGAGCGCGTCGGCCTCCTCCTTGGCGACCACCACCGTGACCCCTTCGGGCTCGGCGACGGTCACCACCGGCCGCATCCCGGCGGGCACCTTCGCGGGGAGGGTGCAGTAGACGTAGCGCCCCGGGTTGAGCACGGGGCGCATGCCGCGCAGCAGCGTCGCAAGATCTCGTTCACCGGCCATGCCCGCCACCGTAGCGGCTGGCCCCCGCCCGTGCCGCGCGTTTTCGCGGCTACCCGGTGGTGTCGTCCGCGGGCTTCGTGTGCAGGACCTGGCGGCCCTGCTCGGCGGCGCGGGCGATGCTCTCGGAGACGAAGTCGAGGAAGCGGGCGATGTTCTCCAGCCGCTCGGCCGCCGGGGTGCCGGGGCCGAGGACGCCGACGCCCTCCCGCGCCGTCCCGACGAGCTGGGCGGTGCCGTGGACGCTGGCCATCATCGACCGGTACCAGATGTCGTCGTCGACGGAGTAGCGCTCGCGGCGGCGCTCGTCCCGCTCCCGCAGGACCATGCCCTGGCCGTCCAGGTACGCGATCGCCTTGGAGACGGACGCCGGGCTGACCTGCAGGCGCTGGACGAGTTCGGCCGCGGTCAGGCTGCCCGCGTCGGTCATGTAGAGGCAGGCCATCACCCGGGACATCATCCGGGGCATCCCGGTCGCGGTGAGGACGGCGGTGAAGGTCTCCTCGTAGGCGCGCACCGCCTCCGGGTCGCGCCCGTGGGCCTGCGGCGGCGCCGGTGCGTCGGCGGGGGCGGCGGCGGGCTTGCGCCGCTGGGCGCGTCGGCCGGTGGCGCGCTGGGCGAGGTCGGCCCGGTAGGAGGCGGGGCCGCCGTTGCGCAGCACCTCGCGGGTGACCGTCGAGGTCGGCCGGTCGAGGCGCCGGGCGATCTCCGCGTAGGCGAGGCCGTCGGCGAGGCCCTGCGCGATCTGCTGGCGCTCCTGCTGGGTGAGTCGGCCTCCGGGCACGGCGGTCCCTCCTTCGTGGGCGCGGGGCTGCGGCTGTGGGTGAACCGTAGCGTTTCGCGCTCCGGAAACGAGCGGCCGGGTATCGGGATCCGTTGACGAGTGACAGTCTGCGATATATCGTCGAGCTATCGAGACAGTGACTCGACTGTCTCGCCGACAATCGAGGAGGTGGGCGCGATGCGCTCAGGAACGCGATCTCGCTGGGAGGGGCCGCGCGGCGGTGGACGCCGCCGCGGTCCGGGCCCGGAGTTCCGGGGGATGCCCGGCGACGGCTTCGAGGGGCGGGAGGCCTTCGGCGGCTTCGGCCCGCCGCGCGGCGGCCCGTACGGGCACGGCTTCGGCGGTCTCGGCGGCCGGCGGGGCGGACCGCACGGGCGGCGCGGCGGCCGGGCCCGGCGCGGGGACGTGCGCGCCTCGCTGCTGGCGCTGCTCAAGGAGCGGCCGATGCACGGCTACGAGATGATCGCCGAGATCACCGAGCGGACCGGCGGGGCCTGGCGGCCCAGCCCCGGCTCGATCTACCCGAACCTCCAGCTGCTGGAGGAGGAGGGCCTGATCATCGCGGAGGTGGTCGGCGGCAAGCGGCTGGTGTCGCTCACCGATGCGGGCCGGGCCGAGGCCGAGGCCGTCCCGGGCGAGCCGTGGGCGGAGGCCGGCCGCGAGGTCGACTGGGAGGCCGTCCAGGAGATCGGCCAGACGCTGGCCTCGGTCGACCAGGCGATCCAGCAGGTCATGCGGAACGGCACCGAGGCGCAGCGCGCCAAGGGGCTGGCCGTGCTGGTCGAGGCCCGCAAGAAGCTGTACCTGATCCTCGCCGAGGATGACTGACCGGCGCGGGGGGACCGGAACCACAGGCGGTGCCGCTGCCCGCACGGGCGGGGCCCGGCGGAGTCAGCGCACCACGAACAGTGCCGCGCAGGCGAGCAGCAGCACCGCCCACCCGAACCAGAGCCAGCTGTTGGGGCCGATCACCACGGTGTAGAGGGAGACCGCCAGCAGCAGCGCCCCGGTGACGCCGGCGATCTGCCGGTTGTGGTGCGCGACCGCCTGCGCGCGGCTCCTGGAGTGCCGCGCGGGGTGCCGTACCCGCCGTACCGTCCTGGCCATGCCGACCTCCCGGGGAGGCGATGCGGGCGGGCGGTCCGTCAGCCGGAGGCCGCCTCGTCGTACTCGTAGCGCCAGAACCAGCTGAGCCCCCGCACCTGCTTGCTGCGGACGTACACCAGTGTGCGCGCGGGAGTCGTGCCGTGCGCGGGGACGGGCACCCGGTACTTCTTCGGCACGCCGAGCATCGGGCCCAGCGGGATGGGGAGGACCTGCCCGTCCAGGGGGCCGCCCACGAATTCGGTGTCCGCGCTCTTCACCCCTCCAGGGTCTCACCTCCACGGGGTGGCCACGCGGAGACGGAGGCCCGGTGAGGGCGCAGTGCCGGGAGTGTGACCGGGCAGGCACCGCCCCCGGTCAACCGGAGGCCCCGCGCACCCCTATCCTTTCCTGTACGCCCTCGGGAATCACCCGGGTCAGCGGGCCCCGAACGGGCCGGGCGGGGTGCGGATCGGCGTGCCCTCCGGCCGGAGCCGGCGCGGACAGCGTGCTGCCGCGACTTCCCTCCGCCCTCCGTGCCGCGGGCCCGGCGTCGGTCGTCCGGTGATCCCGGGCCGCGGTCGGCGGGGCGCGGACGACAGGGCCGAACACCGCCCCGGGAACCGGGAAGCAGCGGCGGGCGCTGGGCGTTGCGTCGGAGTGGTACGTCGAACGCTGTGTCGCACCAGGCACGGCAGTTGCGCGGAAGGGGCCCGATGGAAGCCGGCAGCAGGTGGACGACCTGGTGGCAGAAGCGTGATCGTCAGCGTCCGGGCGGCGCGGACAGCCCGGCCGCCAGACTGGATCAGCTGCTCGGCGCCGTGCGCGCCGGCTTCCCGCTCGCACCCGCGGCCCATCCGGCCGGCTACCGGTGCTCCTGCGACCGGGTGGCCTGTCCGGCCCCGGCCCGGCACCCGGTCTCCTTCGCCTGGCAGACCCAGGCCACCACCGACCCCGAGCAGTTGTCCCGCTGGCTCTCCCGCGACCCGCAGGCCAACTTCATCACCGCCACCGGCCGGGTGCACGACGTGCTGGACGTCCCGGCCGAGGCCGGACGGCTGGCGCTGGAGCGGCTGACCGCGCTCGGCGTCGAGGGCCCGGTCGCCGCCGTGGGCGAGGACCGCTACCTCTTCTTCACCGCCACCCGCGGCACCCCGCAGGACGAGGACGAGTGGTGGGACAGCGCGCTGGACTCCACCCCGGACACCGTCTCCGAGCACCCCGGCCTGCGCTGGCACTGTCGCGGCTCGTACACCCTGCTGCCGCCGGCCGCGCTGCCGGACGGCTCCCAGGTGCGGTGGCTGCGCGGGCCCGAGCAGCCGCTGCCGGACCCGCTGCGGGTGCTGGACGTGCTGACCGACGCCTGCACCGAGGTGGGCGCCGTCGCCGAGGAGCAGTGGATCATCGGCTGACGACGCCCGAGCGGGGTCACGGCAGGGTGAGGATCTCCGCGCCGTCCGCCGTGACCACCAGGGTGTGCTCGAACTGGGCGGTGCGCTTGCGGTCCTTGGTGACCACCGTCCAGCCGTCCGGCCAGATCTCGTAGTCGTACGTGCCCAGGGTCAGCATCGGCTCGATGGTGAAGGTCATGCCGGGCTTGATGACCTCGGTGGCCCGCTCGCTGTCGTAGTGCGGGACGATCAGGCCGGAGTGGAACGACGTGTTGATGCCGTGGCCGGTGAAGTCCCGCACCACGCCGTAGTCGAAGCGCTTGGCGTAGGACTCGATGACCCGTCCGATCACGTTGATCTGACGGCCCGGCTTGACGGCCTTGATCGCCCGGTTGAGCGACTCTTCGGTGCGCTCGACCAGCAGCCGGGACTCCTCGTCCACGTCGCCGACCAGGTAGGTGGCGTTGAGGTCGCCGTGCACCCCGTGGATGTACGCGGTGGCGTCGATGTTGACGATGTCGCCGTCCTGGAGGACGGTCGAGTCCGGGATGCCGTGGCAGATCACCTCGTTGATCGAGGTACAGACGGACTTGGGGAAGCCCCGGTAGCCGAGGTCGGACGGGTAGGCGCCGTGGTCGCACATGTACGCGTGGGCGACGGCGTCCAGCTCGTCGGTGGTGACGCCGGGGGCGATCAGCTTCGCGGCCTCCGCCATCGCCCGGGCGGCGATCCCGCCCGCGATCCGCATCTTCTCGATCGTCTCGGCGGTCTGCACCTCGGGCCCGGTGTACGGCGTCGGGGCGGGCTTGCCGACGTATTCGGGGCGCGCGATGTGCGCCGGGACCTTGCGCTGCGGGGACTGGATGCCGGGTACGAGAGCCATGCTCCGGAGTCTAGTCGTCGGCCCGGCGGCGGCCCGGTGGTGTGCGGAGCCGCCCCGGGCGGGGAATGATCGGACCGACCCACCCCAACGGATCGGGAGCGCACCATGCCCATCGGATTCCGCCGCAAGCCGACCGGTCAGCCCGGTGAGTGGTTCTACTGCCTCAAGCACGGCAAGGTCGAGGAGGGCCCGGAGTGCCCGGCCAAGGACCGCCTCGGCCCGTACGCCAGCCCCGAGGAGGCCGCGCACGCGCTGGACCTCGCGGACGAGCGCAACCGGGAATGGCGCAACGATCCGCGCTGGAGCGACAAGCCGAAGGACGGGGCGTAGTAGCCGCCGTCGTTGTCGGTGCGGTCCGCCGGCTTGTGGCCGTGACGGTTCGACAGGTTGCGGGGGATGCCGGGTACGCTCGGTGCACCTTCCGCCTGCGTCGGTCATGAACGACCGTCCGCGGGCGGCGACTTCGGTGCCGCAACGGGTGTTTCACCAGCGGCCGATCGGGGGTGGTGCGGTCAGCCGGCCGGCCAGTTCGGCGAGGCGGCCGAGCGCGGAGCGGCGGGTCGGCCGCTGTCCGGCGGCGGCGCTGACCAGGTGTTGGGCCAGGTCGAAGGGCTCCTCGGCGGCGGTGCCGACCGCCAGCCGCTCGTGCGCCAGCCCGGCGAGGTCCTCGGACGGGGCCTGCGCGGCGCCGTCCAGGGCGAGGACGGTCGCGCCGTGCCGCCGGGCGTCCCGCACCCGCTCCAGCAGCGGCCCGCCGGCCGCCCCCGGGGCCACCACCAGGACGGTGGCGCCGCGCCCGGCCTCGGCCAGCCGGCGCAGACCGTGCCCCAGGTGGGCCGGGGCGCCGACGGGCGGGCGGTGCCGCAGCAGGGTGGGCGCCAGCCGGGGGACGGCCGACCAGGCGGCCTCGTCCTCCAGGTGGGCGGCCAGGTGCCAGGGCTCGTACGCCTCGGTGCCGACCAGCAGCAGGCCGCCCGCGCCGCGCCGCTCCACCGAGCGCCGCAGCGACCCGGCGAAGCCGCCGACCGCCTCCAGCCAGCCGGTTCCCACCAGTTGCTCCCGGATTGCCGCCACCCGCACCGCGTCCATGCGGGTCAGGATGTCGCCTCCGGTACGGGGTTTGGCAGGATCGGCCCATGACTTCCCTCGATTCAGCGACAGATCCGGCGTCGAAGCCCGCGCCGAAGCCGGCCCGTGAACTGCCGGACGTCTCGCAGCTGGTGGTCGGCGTCCTCGGCGGCACCGGCGACCAGGGGCGGGGCCTCGCCCTGCGGCTGGCCCGGGCCGGCCAGCAGGTGATCATCGGCTCCCGCGACGCCGCCCGGGCCGAGGCCGCGGCGGCCGGCCTCGGCGACGGCCTCGGCGTGCGCGGCGCGGACAACGCCACCGTCGCCCGGGAGAGCGACGTGGTGATCGTCGCGGTGCCCTGGGACGGGCACGCCGCGACCCTGACCGCGCTGCGCGAGGAACTGGCGGGCAAGATCGTCGTCGACTGCGTCAACCCGCTCGGCTTCGACAAGCAGGGCGCGTACGCGCTCAAGCCGGAGGAGGGCAGCGCCGCCCAGCAGGCCGCCGCGCTGCTGCCGGACTCCCGGGTCACCGCCGCGTTCCACCACCTCTCGGCGGTGCTGCTGCAGGACGAGTCGGTGGAGCGGATCGACACCGACGTCATGGTGCTGGGCGAGGAGCGGGCCGCCACGGACATCGTGCAGGCGCTGGCCGAGCGGATCCCCGGCATGCGCGGCGTGTTCGCGGGCCGGCTGCGCAACGCCCACCAGGTGGAGGCGCTGGTGGCCAACCTGATCTCGGTCAACCGCCGCTACAAGGCCCACGCGGGCCTGCGGATCACCGACGTCTGAGCCGGACGCCGTGTCGCCCTCACCTTAGGGGCCCGTCTTCGAACGCCCGCCCTCCGGGCGGACGACGCGAGTTCGAACACGGGCCCCTGGGCCCACCCCCGGGGTGAGGTCGGCGACAATGGGTCCCGGCCGCGACCGGCCGGCCGTACCCCCGCCCCAGGAGCCCCCGCCATGCCCCGCACGTCCCTCTTCGCCCTGATCGTCGTCGTCCTCGCGCTGGCGGCCACCGTGATCTCGGCGGTGGTGCAGTTCTGGTGGGGCCTGGGGCTGTGGCCGCTGATGGCGGGTGTGGCGAGCAACGTGATCTGGATGGACCGCCGCCGCGCCAGGATCCTCCAGGCGATGGCCGAGCGGGGCTGAGCCCCGCCCGGGCCCGCCGCGCCCCGCCGGTTCCGGCCGGTTCCTACTGGACCCAGAAGCGGAACAGCTGGTAGCCGAGGTCGCCGAGGAACCCGGGCACCCCGAACAGGTCCATCACGCCGCGCACCGCGTCGAAGAACACCTGGTTGACCTGCGGCTGCCACAGCAGCACGAACACCGCGAGCATGCCGTACGGCGCGAACGGCTCGATCGCCCGCCTGGTCCGGTACGACAGCCAGGGCTCGACGATCCCGTAGCCGTCCAGGCCGGGCACCGGCAGGAAGTTCAGCAGCGCGGCGCTGATCTGCAGCATGCCGAGGAAGGACATCGCCGAGACGAGCCCCGTGCCGTCGATCCAGCCCGCGCCGACCGGGATCAGCAGCGCCGCCGCGCAGGCCACGTTCACCAGCGGGCCGGCCGCCGAGATCAGGCTGTGCTTGAGCCGGCCGTGGATGCGGCTGCGCTCGATCCACACCGCGCCGCCGGGCAGGCCGATGCCGTTCAGGATGATGAAGACGAGCGGCAGCACGAAGCTGAGCAGCACGTTGGTGTACTTCAGCGGGTTGAGCGTGAGGTAGCCCTTGGCGCCGACCGTGATGTCGCCGCCGTGCAGCGCGGTGCGCGCGTGCGCGTACTCGTGCAGGCAGAGCGAGACCATCCAGCCGGACACCACGAACAGGAAGACCCCGAACCGCATGTTGCCGTAGTCGGCGTGCAGGGCCCAGCCGGAGGTGCCGAGGACGGCCAGGAGCACCCAGAACACCGGGCTGATCCGGCGGTCCTCGCTGCGGGAACGCTGCATGGCGGCGAAGGTCATGGTGTGGGTGCTCCGAGGGGCGGGGGAGAGGGTTTCGGGCTCGATCATGCCGGGCGGGCCGGTGGCCCGACAAGCCGTGCCGGGTGAACGTCCGAGGCCCCGCCCGGGTTCCGGCGCGGGCCGGGCCGCGGCAGCCGACCGGTGTGATCGTGTGCTCGCGGGCCCGCCGATCGACCAGAATGGTCCGGTGCACTACGGGATCCTCGGGACGACGACCGCTCACCGCGACGACGGCACGCCGGTGCCGCTGGGCGGCGCCCGGCTGCGGGCCCTGCTCACCGCGCTGGCCCTGCGCCAGGGCCGGCCCGTCCCGGCCGACCTGCTGGCGGACGAGGTGTGGGACGACGAACCGCCCCAGGACTCCTCGGCCGCCCTGCAGACCCTGGTCGGCCGGCTGCGCCGCACCATCGGCCGGGACGAGGTCGGCTCCGGCCCGGCCGGGTACTGGCTGACCGCCCCCGCGAGCGACCTCGCCGACTTCCAGCGCCTGAGCGGCGAGGGCCGCCGCGCCCTCGACGCCGACGACCACGCGCTCGCCGCCGAGCGGCTGCACGCCGCCCTCGCCCTGTGGCGCGGCCCCGCCCTCGCCGACCTGCCCGACCGCACCGGCCCGGCCGCCCGGCTGGAGGCCCAGCGCGAGGAGGCCCGCCGGCACCGGATCACCGCCGACCTCGGCCTCGGCCGGGCCGCCGACCTGGTCGCCGAACTCGCCGAACTGTGCGAACGGCAGCCGCTGGACGAGTCCCTGCAGGCGCTGATGGTCCGCTCGCTGCACCTCAGCGGCCGTACCGCCGAGGCGCTGCGCCACTACGAGCGCACCCGGCGCGCCCTCGCCGAGCAGCTGGGCGTCGACCCGGGCCGCCGACTCCAGGAGCTGCACGCGGAGTTGCTGTCCTCCACGACGGCCCCCGCGCCGCCGGCGCCCGCCGCACCCGTGGCCCCCGCGCCGCAACCGCCGCGCACGGTCGGTAACTTGCGCGGACGGCTGACCAGCTTCGTCGGCCGCGACGCCGATCTCGCCACCCTGCACGGCCTGCTGGCGGATCGCCGGCTGATCACCCTGACCGGCCCCGGCGGCTCCGGCAAGACCAGCCTGTCCGTCGAGGCCGGCCGCGCCCAGCAGCCCACCGGGGCCTGGCCGGGCGGCGTGTGGATCGCCGAACTCGCCCCGCTGGAGAGCCCGGAGGCCGTCCCCGCCGCCGTGGTCTCCGCGCTCGGCCTGCGCGAGCTGGTGCTGCACACCAGCAGCAGCATGGTCGCCGAGGTGATCGACAAGCGCGTCGAGGACCCGGTGCGCCGCCTCGTCGAGCACTGCGGCCACCGCCGGATGCTGCTCGTCCTGGACAACTGCGAGCACCTGATCCAGGCCGCCGCCGACCTCGTCGACGTGCTGCTCGCCGAGTGCCCCGGGCTGACCGTGCTCGCCACCAGCCGCGAGCCGCTCGGCGTGCCCGGTGAGACGGTGCTGCCGGTCGAGCCGCTGCCCGACCCGGTCGCGCTGCGGCTGCTCGCCGAGCGCGCCGCCGCCGCCCGTCCCGGCTTCGACCCGGCGAGCGACCCGCAGGCCTGCGCCGAGATCTGCCGCCGCCTCGACGGCCTGCCGCTCGCCATCGAACTGGCCGCCGCCCGGCTGCGGGTGATGACGGCCCGCCAGATCGCCGACCGCCTGGACGGCCGCTTCGCGCTGCTCACCGCCGGCAGCCGCACCCTGCTGCCGCGCCAGCAGACCCTGCGCGCGGTGGTCGACTGGAGCTGGGAGCTGCTGGGCGACCAGGAACGCGCCGTGCTGCGCCGGCTCTCGGTGTTCACCGGCGGCTGGCAGCTGGAGGACGCCGAGGCGGTCTGCGCGGACGGCGCCGAGGTCGCCCCGGAACAGGTCGCCGACCTGCTGCTCTCCCTGGTCGACAAGTCGCTGCTGGTGGCCGACCTGGAAGCCGCCGCCCTGCCGCGCTACCGGATGCTGGAGACCATCCACGAGTACGCGACCGAGCGGCTGGCCGAGTCCGCCGCCGAGCGCGCCGCCGCCGAGGCCCGCCACCTGGCGCACTTCCGGGCCGTCGTCGCGGACGCCGCCGAGGGCTTCCACGGCCCGGAGCAACTGCACTGGCTCACCGTGGTGGACCGTGAGCTGGACAACATCCGGGCCGCGCTGCGCCGCGCGATCGACCGCGCGGACGAGCAGCAGGCGCTGACCCTCGTCCTCTGCATGGCCTGGTACTGGTCGCTGCGCGGCTACAACCAGGAGGCCTCGGCCTGGTACCGGTCGGTCGACGCCCTCGGCCCGGACCCGTTCGCCCCGGGCACGCCGCCGCCGGTGCCGCTGGAGCGCAGCGTCGCCGCGTACGGCCTGCCGATGCCCGAGGGGGTGGTCGAGGAGGCCCGCCGGCTGCTGGTGCTGTACCGGCTGCTCGGGCTGTTCGAGGGCAACCTGGAGGTGCTCGGCGACCCGGAGGCGGTCGCCGTCGCGAACCGCCTGCTCGACGTCTACAGCCCGGAGCTGCCGCAGTCCTACCGGTTCCCCGCGCTGATGCGGGTGTTCGGGGCCTTCCTGGCCGGCCGCCTGGAACTGATGAAGGATCTGCTGGACGACACCGTGCGCGGCTGCGAGGTCCACGGTGAGCCGAACGACCTGGCGTTCATCCTGCAGGTGCGGGCCAAGGCGCTGAACGACTGGCCGGGCGGGCAGGAGCAGAGCATCCGGGACGTCGAGCGCTCGCTGGAGATCTTCGAACGGGAGGGCAACCTCTGGGGGCTCTCCCAGGCCCTCGCGGCCCAGGGCGAGGCGCTGGCCAACCGGGGGGACGACGAGGGCGCGGGCCGGGCGTACCGGCGCGCGATCGAGCTGGCCGAGCGGCTGGGGGCGCCGCAGGAGGTGCCGGTCCTGCGGGTGAGCCTGGCGGGCACCATGCTGGCGCGGGACCTGGCGGCCGGCGAGCGGATGATCCGGGAGGCGCTGGCCGGTTTCGATGGTCCGCCCACCGATCAGGCGGCCACCGGGGCGGTCCTGCTCGGCCACCTGACGCTCAGCGGCATCCACGCCCAACGCGGCGAGTTCGCCAAGGCGTTGGCGGAGCTGGACGTGTTGGACGGGACCAGGGTCGGCTGGTTCGCCCCGAGCGTGACCGCCGGGCTGCTGAGCGCCTCCCGGGGCTGGATCATCGCCCGGTCCGGTGATCCGGACACCGGGTTCGCGATGATCGGCGAGGGCTGGCGGATGCTCAGGTCGATGCAGACCGCCTCCGGCTTCGCCGAGCAGATGACGGTCATGGTGGTGCCGGCCGTGGTCGGGGCGCTGGTCGGCTTCGCCCAGCGCGACGGGGACCTGGACCGGGCCCGGCTGGCGGCGCGGCTGATCGGCGCGCGCAGTGGGCTCAACGGGCCCAAGGGCGGCTATCTGGAGCAGGCGGAGGAGGACAGGTCGGTCGCCGTGCTGCGCGACCTGCTGGGCGCGGAGGCGTACGAGGCGGCCCGGGCGGCGGGCGACGGGATGACGCAGGGCCAGACCCACGAGTTGCTGAGGGAACTGCTCGGCTGACGGACGCGGGTGCGCGGGAGGGCCGGCCGGCGCCCGTCCCCAGGTCGCCGTCCGGCCCTCCCTTTCTCCGCGCGGGCGGCCTGTCCCGGGCCGCCCGCCGTCCTGCGCGCCGGCCGTCACCCCCGCGGACGGCCGGCCGGTCCGCCGGGGGTCACACCCGCTTGCGGAAGCGGGCCACCGCGAGCGGGGCGAAGATCGCGGTCGCGGCGGCGGACCAGATCAGCACGATCATCACCGGGTGGGCCAGCGGCCCCTCGCCGTTGAGCAACGAGCGCGAGGCGTCGGCCAGTTGGGACAGCGGGTTGACCTTGGTGAAGGCCTGCAGCCAGCCCGGCATGGTGTCGGTCGGCGCGAAGATCGAGCTGCCGAACTGCATCGGCATCAGGACCAGCATGGAGACGCCCTGCACGGCCTGGGCGCTCTTCATCGACATGCCCAGCAACATCGAGATCCAGACGATCGACATGCCGAACACCAGCGACAGGCCGACCGCGGCCAGTAGCTCCGGCACGCCGGTCTTCAGCTCGAAGCCGAGGATGAAGGCGAAGGTCAGCAGGATCGCGGAGGAGAGCAGCGCCCGCAGGGTCTCGGCCGTGATCTTGGCGAGCAGGACGGAGGCCCGGCCGATCGGCAGGGTGCGGAAGCGGTCCATCACCCCGGTCTGGAAGTCGCTGTTGAGCCCGGTGCCGACGGCCAGCGCCAGCGTGATGCCGGTCTGCCCGAGCAGGCCGGGGATCATGAACTGCTTGTACTTGTCCTGGTCCCCGGCGAACATGGCGCCACCGAAGACGTAGACGAACAGCACCGTGAAGACGATCGGCATCAGCACGGCGTCGAACATCGACTCCGGGTCCTCCTTGATCCGCATCAGGTTGCGCCTGGTCAGCGCACCGATGTGGCGCAGGTGGTCGCGCAGGCCGATCCGGGGGTCCTCCGTCCGGACGGCCGCGGGGGTGCGGGTGAGCGTGGCGGTGGTCATGCGACGGTCTCCTCGACGGGCTGGGCGTGCTGGGCGGCGGCAGCGGTGGCGGGCTTGCCGGTGATGGCGAGGAAGACCTCGTCCAGGCTGGGCACCTTGGTGTCGATCCCGGCGATCGCGAAGCCGCGCCCGCCGAGCACCCCGATGACGGCGGTCAGCTGCGTCTCGTCGGCGATGGGCACCGCGAGCAGGCCGGTGTCGGCCGAGTAGGTCGCGGTGGTGACGCCGTGCTCGTGCAGGCAGCGGGCCATCTCGGGCAGCTCGGCCGGGTGGGCCGGGCGGACCTGCAGGGTCTGGCCGCCGACCTTGGCCTTCAGCTCGGCGATGCCGCCGTTGGCGATGACCCGGCCGCGGTCGATGACGGTCAGCTCGTCGGCGAGCTGCTCCGCCTCCTCCATGTACTGGGTGGTGAGCAGCACGGTGCTGCCCTCGGCGACCATCCGCTGCACCTCGTCCCACACCTCGTTGCGGGTGCGCGGGTCCAGGCCGGTGGTGGGCTCGTCCAGGTAGAGCACCCGGGGGCGGCCGATCATGCTGGCGGCCAGGTCGAGGCGGCGGCGCATGCCGCCGGAGTAGGTCTTGGCGGCGCGCTTGGCGGCCTCGGTGAGCGAGAAGCGCTCCAGCAGCTCGACGGCCCGGGCCCTGGCCTCGCGCTTGGGGAGGTCGAGCAGCCGGCCGATCAGGTAGAGGTTCTCGTAGCCGGAGAGCAGTTCGTCGACGGAGGCGTACTGGCCGGTCAGGCCGATGGTGCGGCGCAGCTGCTTGGGTTGGCGCACGACGTCGTAGCCGCCGACGAACGCGGTGCCGGCGTCCGGCTTGATCAGCGTGGAGAGGACCCGGACGAGGGTGGTCTTGCCGGCGCCGTTGGGGCCGAGCAGGGCGAGGACGGTGCCCTCGCGGACGGTGAGGTCGACCCCGTCGAGGGCCTTGGTGGTGCCGAAGTGCTTGACGATGCCCTGCACCTCGACGGCGTTGCCGGCTGTTCCCCGCGTGTTCGGGGCGGTGGCGATTCCTGTCATGCCCCCAAGGTGCCCGCCCCGCCTGTCACCCCCCTGTCGCGGGCCCGGCGCCGCTGTCAGCCCGCTGTCACGGCCTGCCCGGGCATGACAGCGGCCCTGCTCCCGGGGGAACAGGGCCGTGCGGAGAACCGTCAGTGGAAGCTGTGCTCCGCCGCCGGGAAGGCGCCGCTGCGGACGTCCTCGGCGTACTCGCGGGCGGCGTCGCCGAGCACGGCGCGCAGGTTGGCGTACTGCTTGACGAACTTGGGCACCCGGCCCGCCGTCATGCCGGCCATGTCCGTCCAGACCAGCACCTGGGCGTCGGTGTCCGGCCCGCCGCCGATGCCCACGGTCGGGATCGCCAGCTGCTCGGTGACCTGGGCGGCCAGCTCGGCCGGGACGGCCTCCAGCACCACGGCGAAGGCGCCGGCCTGCTGCACGGCCTTGGCGTCGCGCAGCAGCTGGTGCGCGGCCTCGTCGCCGCGGCCCTGGACGGGGTAGCCGCCGAGGGCGTGCACGGACTGCGGGGTGAGGCCGATGTGGGCCATCACCGGGACGCCGGCCTCGACCAGCAGCTCGATCGAGCGGGCGCTGCGCTCGCCGCCCTCCAGCTTGACCGCGCCGACCCCGGCGTCCTTCATCAGCCGGGCCGCGTTGTGCATGGCCTGCGCGGGGGACTCCTGGTAGGAGCCGAACGGCAGGTCGGCGACGATCATCGAGCGCTTGGTGCCCCGGACGACGGCGGCGGAGAGCATCACCATCTGATCCATGGTCACCGGCACGGTGGTCTCGTAGCCGAGGTGGCAGTTGCCGGCGGAGTCGCCGACCAGCAGGACGGGGATGCCGGCCTCGTCGAACACCCCGGCGGTGAGGGCGTCGTAGGCGGTCAGCATCGCCCACTTCTCGCCGCGCTGCTTGGCGGCGGCGAGGTCGCGGACGGTGACGCGGCGGTTGGTCACCCCACCGTAGAGGGTGGCGGTCGACGCCTGGTTCTGGGCAGGCGAAGGCGAAGAAGCGTTCATCGAACGGGCTCCTGAAGGGTTGTCGTCTCGAGGCGCCGTGCGGCGTCCCCGGATCACCTCCATGCTTGCACGCCCCGGCGTGCGCGCAAAGAGGGGCGTGCGCGGGCAGGTGCGATCCGCGCCACACCGGACGGTCACTCCCGGTTTTGCCCCCGTTTTGCGAAACGGAGTCGTCTCGTATCGAAATGAGCGGTACTCTGGCGCGGGGGGATACGAGACGCCTGCGGCTCGAAAATTTCCCGCCAGTGCAACGCCAACACGGACGGGGAAGACCCATGACCACCGCAGCCGCGCCGCCTCGCGTGCCGGAAGCCATCCACCGCCGGCGCTGGGCGATCCTGGGCAGCCTGCTGCTCGCCCTGCTCGTCATCGTGCTCGACAACTCGATCCTCAACGTCGCGATGAAGACCATCGCGACCCCGGCCCCGGTCGGCCTGGGCGCCACCCAGAGCGACCTGGAGTGGGCGATCAACTCGTACACCCTGGTGTTCGCCGGGCTGCTCTTCACCTCCGGCCTGCTCGGCGACCGGTTCGGCCGCAAGCGCGCGCTGCTGGCCGGCATGGTGGTCTTCGGCATCGCCTCGCTGCTCTCCGCGCTCGCCTCGTCGCCCGGTGAACTCGTCGGCTACCGCGCCCTGATGGGCGTCGGCGGCGCGCTCGCGATGCCCGCCACGCTGGCCATCATCATGAACGTCTTCGAGCGCTCCGAGCAGCCCAAGGCGATCGGCATCTGGGCCGGCGCGGTCGGCCTGGCCATCGCCATCGGCCCGATCACCGGCGGCCTGCTGATCGAGCACTTCTGGTGGGGCTCGGTCTTCCTGGTCAACGTCCCGGTCGTGATCATCGCGCTGGTCGCGATGGTGGTCCTCGTCCCCGAGTCCAAGGACCCGAACCCGGGCCGGATGGACCCGGTCGGCGTGCTGCTGTCGATCATCGGCCTGGTCGCGCTGATCTACGGCATCATCAAGGGCGGCGAGCTGGCCGACTTCACCGCCGCCGAGGCCTGGGTGCCCACCCTGGTCGGCGTGGTCGCGCTGGTCGCCTTCGTCTGGTTCGAGCGCCGGACGGCGTTCCCGGCGCTGGACGTCACCTGGTTCCGCAACAGGGTCTTCAGCGCCTCCGTGGCGGTCGTCGGCGTGATCTTCTTCGCGCTGATGGGCGTCTCCTTCTTCGGCGTCTTCTACATCCAGAGCGTCCGCGGCTACAGCGCGCTGCAGGCCGGCCTGCTGATGCTGCCGCTGGCCGCCGCCCAGCTGCTGTTCGCGCCGCGCGCCCGGCTGGTGGTCGAGCGCTTCGGCGTCGCCGCCACCGCCGCGGGCGGCATGGCCCTGGTCGCCCTCGGCTTCGTCGGCTACGTGGTGATCACCGCGACCAGCCCGATCTGGGTGCTGATCGTGATCGGCCTGGTCATGGGCGCCGGCATGGCGCACGTCATGCCGCCGGTCACCGTCGCGATCATGGGCTCGCTGCCGCGCGAGAAGGCCGGCGCCGGCTCGGCCGTCAACAACACCTTCCGGCAGGTCGGCGGCTCGCTCGGGGTCGCCGTGCTCGGCGCGGTGCTCTCCACCGTCTACCGCGACGGCATGTCCGACACGCTGCAGCACCTGCCCGCCGAGTACCGCGACAAGGCGGGCGAGTCGCTGGAGGCCACCCTGGCCGTCGCCGGGCGGATGGGCGCCAAGGGCGAGGCCCTGATCGCCCCCGCCAACGACTCCTTCATCCACGCCATGCACGTCGTCGCCGGGCTCTCCGTGGGCGTCTCGGTGGTCGGCGTGCTGGTCGCCTGGTTCCTGCTGCCGGGCCGCGTCGCCGCCCCCGGCGGCCCGGCCCCCGCCGGGCAGCCCGACCGCTCCCGCGAGACCGCCGACGCCTGACGGGCAATCGGTTCGAAACACCTCTGAGCGACAATGGCCCTGTCGGCCGGGCGCAGCCCGGTCGGCGGGGCCTCGGTCCGCGCCGGGCCCCACCCGGCCGCGGACGGCCGGCACGGACGGAACGGCAGAGACGACAGTGGCGCCCGCGCGCCCCGGACAGCGAGGGAGACCAACGCGGTGAAGACGGAGACCCCGGCCGCCGGAGCAGACGACCCGACCGCCACCACCGGGCAGCCCTGCCCGGCCGCGCGCCGCGGCCGACCGCGCAGCGAGGCCGCCGAGCAGGCCATCTTCACCGCGGTCGAGGACCTGATGGCGGCCGGCACCACCATGTCCGAGCTGACCATCGAGGGCATCGCCACCGCCGCCGGCGTCGGCAAGGCCACCATCTACCGGCGCTGGCCCAACAAGGAGGCCCTGCTGGTCGACGTCGTCGGCCGGCTGGAGCTCCAGATCCCCGAACCGACCGGCGGCACCGCCCGCGACGACCTCATCTCGATCGTCGACTACACCCGCCGCCGCGGCCTCGCCAAGCGCAGCGCCTGGGTCCTCAAGGCCGCCTTCGGCCAGATGCAGAGCCTGCCCGGGCTGCACCTCGCCTACCGCGAGCGGGTGATCAAGCCCCGGCGCGAGGCGGCCCTGCAGGTCATCCGCAGGGCCGTCGACGAGGGCGTGCTCCGCGCCGACCTCGACGTCGAACTGCTCGGCGACCTGCTGATGGGCCCGATCGTCTACCGCAGCATGCTCTGGGACGACTCCGACCTGGAGGACCCGGACCTGGCCCGCAAGATGATCGACTCGCTGCTCGACGGCCTCGCACCCTAGACCGTCCTCCCGTCGCCCGGCGTGGCCAAGCTCACGGAACGGGCCGCGCCGGAACCCGAGCGGCCGGGCCCCACGTCTGTCCCGGCATAGGCTGAGCCGGGTACCCGATCAAACCGGTACCGATCCGGCTTTTCGTCCGCGCACCACGCGGACCGGGAGCGGACCGGCGGACGGCACGAGCGACGGGAGTCACGGATGACGCAGGCGGACAGGACCGAACGGCTCGGGGCCGTCGAAGACGCCCCGGCCCAGGCGGCCCGTCCCGGCGGCTTCCTCGGGCTCCGGCAGTGGGGGCGCGACGGGCGCGGCAGCGGTACGTGGCGGCGCGGCCTGGTGGTCGCCGCCCTGGCCGTGGCCGTCGGCGCGCTGCTGGCCTTCCACGCCGAGGCGCCCAACGGCGTCGGCAACCTCGGCAGTCTGCTGGAGACCTTCCTGCCCTGGCTGGGCCTGGCCGTCCCGGTGCTGCTGGTGCCCGCGCTGCTGCGCCGCTCCGCCACCGCGCTGATCGCCCTGCTGCTGCCCGCCGCGCTGTGGGCCAACCTGTTCGGCGGCCTGCTCACCGACAAGAGCGGCGGGAAGGCGGACTGGACGGTGGTCAGCCACAACGTCGCCGCCGACAACACCGACGTGCCCGGCACCGTGCGCGGCCTGGTGGACTCCGGCGCGCAGATCGTCGCCCTGCAGGAGCTGGCCGGCCGGGCGCTGCACACGTACGAGACCGGGCTCGCCGCGGCCTACCCGTACCACGCGGTGCAGGGGACGGTCGGCCTCTGGTCGAAGTACCCGATCGGCGAGGTGGCCCCGGTGGACCTCAGGATGGGCTGGACCAGGGCCTTCCGGGCCCAGGTGACCACCCCGCAGGGCCCGCTCGCGGTGTACGTCGCGCACCTGCCCTCGGTGCGGCTGAAGGCCGAGGGCGGCTTCACCGTCCACCAGCGGGACGTCAGCGCGCAGGCCCTCGGCGACGCGATCCAGGCCGAGCCGCTGAAGAAGGTGCTGCTGCTCGGCGACCTCAACGGCACGATGAACGACCGCAGCCTGGCGCCCGTCACCTCGCAGATGCGCTCGGCCCAGGGCGCCGCCGGGGACGGCTTCGGCTTCAGCTGGCCGTCGTCGTTCCCGATGGCCCGGATCGACCAGATCATGAGCAAGGGCGGGCTCCAGCCGGTCGACTCCCGCACCCTGCCCCGGGACGGCAGCGACCACCTCCCGGTGGCCGCCGCCTTCCGGTACCAGGGCTAGCGGCTGCTAGCCGCGCCGCCAGCGGTTGGTGATCGGCAGGCGGCGGTCCCGGCCGAAGTTCTTCACCGAGACCTTCGGGCCCGGCGGGTACTGGCGCCGCTTGTACTCGGCGGTGTCGACCAGGCGGACCACCCGGTCCACCACCGCCGGGTCGAAGCCGGCCGCGACGATCGCGTCCCGACCCTCGTCGCCCTCGATGTAGCGGTCCAGCACGCTGTCCAGCAGGTCGTAGTCGGGCAGCGAGTCGGTGTCCACCTGGTCCGGCCGCAGCTCGGCGGACGGCGGCTTGCTGATGGTGTTCTCCGGGATCGGCGGCACCTCGCCGCGCCGCTCGGCCTCCTCGTTGCGCCAGTGGGCCAGCCGGAAGATCAGCGACTTGTAGACGTCCTTGATCGGGCCGTAGGCGCCCACCGAGTCGCCGTACAGGGTCGAGTAGCCGACCGCCAGCTCGCTCTTGTTGCCCGGCGCGAGCACGAGGTGCCCCTCCTGGTTGGAGATCGCCATCAGCAGGGTGCCGCGCAGCCGGGACTGCAGGTTCTCCTCGGCCAGGCCGGTCAGTTCGGTGGCGCCCATGTACGCGTCGAACATCGGGGCGATCGGGACCGTCCGGAAGTGCAGCCCGGTGCGGCGGGCCAGCTCGGCGGCGTCGTCCCGGGAGTGCTGCGAGGAGTAGCGGCTGGGCATCGAGACGCAGTGCACGTTCTCGGCGCCGATCGCGTCCACCGCGATCGAGGCCACCAGCGCCGAGTCGATGCCGCCGGACAGGCCGATCAGCACCGATCGCATGCCGTTCTTCTCTACGTACGCCCGGGTGCCGGCGACCAGCGCGGCCCAGACCTCCGCCTCGTCGGAGAGCCGCGGTGCCACCTCGGCGGTCAGCTTTCCGGCGGGCGCCGGCCGCGGCTCGTCGCCCAGCTCGGTGCGGACCAGGTGCAGGCCGTCGCTCAGCAGCAGCCCGTCGGTGTGGTCGCTTCCGGCGTGCGGCAGGTCGAGGTCGAGGACCAGCAGGTGCTCCTCGAACTGCGGTGAGCGGGCGAGGACTTCACCGTCCGCGTCGACCACGATCGAGTCGCCGTCGAAGACCAGCTCGTCCTGGCCGCCGACCATGTTGACGTACGCCAGGGTGCAGCCGGCCTCGGCCGCGCGTCGCCGGACCAGCTCCAGCCGCTGGTCGTCCTTGTTCCGCTCGTACGGCGAGCCGTTGATCACCAGCAGCAGCCCGGCCCCGGCCTCGCGGGCGGCCGTCACCCGGCCGCCGTCCTGCCAGATGTCCTCGCAGATCGCCAGCGCGACGTCCACCCCGCCGACCCGCAGCACCGGCAGCTGGTCGCCGGGGACGAACCAGCGGTACTCGTCGAACACGCCGTAGTTGGGCAGGTGGTGCTTGGCGAAGCGGGTCGCCACCTCGCCGCCGTACAGCACCGCCGCGCAGTTCTGCGGCGACCCGGCCGGCCGGCCGAAGCGCGGCGAGGCGTGCTCGGACCGCCCCAGGTAGCCGACCACCACCGGCACCCCGCCCAGCCCGTCGTCGGCCAGCCGGCCCGCCAGCTCGACCAGCGCGCCGCGGGAGGCCTCGACGAAGGAACGGCGCAGCGCGAGGTCCTCGACCGGGTACCCGGTCAGGGCCATCTCGGGGAACGCGACCAGCTGCGCACCGGCCTCCACGGCCTGCTTGGTCCAGCGCACCACCTCATCGCTGTTGCGCGCGATGTCACCGACCCAGGGGTCGATCTGGCTCAGGGCGAGACGGAGATTGGGCATGCCACGAGTGTAATCGTCTAACTGACGCGATGTCCCGCGCGGGGGCCGGTGCCGGGCGCGCTGTCGGGCTCCGCGCCCCGGTCGGGGCCGGGGTCGGCGGTGCCGTGCCGGGCGGGGATCGGCCATGATGGGGGCAGTCGCTCCACGAGGTCCCTCCGCGGCCTCCGGGGCGTAACACGCGCGTAAAGAGCAGAGGTGAGACTGTCCCCATGGGCAAGCAGCAGCAGTTCGTGCTTCGGACGCTCGAAGAGCGTGACATCCGGTTCGTCCGGCTGTGGTTCACCGACGTGCTCGGCTATCTGAAGTCGGTGGCGGTGGCGCCGGCCGAGCTGGAGCAGGCCTTCGAGGAGGGCATCGGCTTCGACGGGTCGGCGATCGAGGGCTTCGCCCGGGTGTACGAGTCGGACATGATCGCCAAGCCGGACCCGACCACGTTCCAGATCCTGCCGTGGCGCTCGGAGACCCCGGGGACGGCGCGGATGTTCTGCGACATCCTGATGCCGGACGGCTCGCCCTCCTACGCCGACCCCCGGTTCGTGCTCAAGCGCACCCTGGAGAAGGCCTCCGACCAGGGCTTCACCTTCTACACCCACCCGGAGATCGAGTTCTTCCTGCTGAAGAACCTGCCGGGCGACGGCACCCCGCCGATCCCCGCCGACCAGTCCGGCTACTTCGACCACACCCCGCGCGGGGTGGGCCACGACTTCCGCCGCCAGGCGATCACGATGCTGGAGTCGATGGGCATCTCGGTGGAGTTCTCGCACCACGAGGGCGCGCCCGGCCAGCAGGAGATCGACCTGCGCTACGCGGACGCGCTGTCCACCGCGGACAACATCATGACGTTCCGTCTGGTCATGAAGGAGGTCGCGCTGGAGCAGGGCGTGCACGCGAGCTTCATGCCCAAGCCGTTCTCCGAGCACCCCGGCAGCGGCATGCACACCCACGTCTCGCTGTTCGAGGGCGACCGCAACGCCTTCCACGAGTCCGGCGCCGAGTACCAGCTGTCGAAGGTCGGCAGATCCTTCATCGCCGGCCTGCTGAAGCACGCCGCCGAGACGGCCGCCGTCACCAACCAGTGGGTGAACTCGTACAAGCGCATCTGGGGCGGCTCGCAGCGCACCGCCGGTGCCGGCGGCGAGGCGCCGTCGTACATCTGCTGGGGCCACAACAACCGCTCGGCGCTCATCCGGGTGCCGATGTACAAGCCGGGCAAGCAGGGCTCCACCCGGATCGAGGTCCGCTCGCTGGACACCGGGTGCAACCCGTACCTGGCCTACGCCGTCACCCTCGCGGCCGGCCTGAAGGGCATCGAGGAGGGCTACGAGCTCCCGCCGGGCGCCGACGACGACGTGTGGGCGCTGACCGACTCCGAGCGCCGCGCCCTCGGCATCCAGCCGATGCCGCAGAACCTGGGCGAGGCGATCGACCTGATGCAGCGCAGCGAGCTGGTCGCCGAGACGCTGGGCGAGCACGTCTTCGACTTCTTCCTCCGGAACAAGCGTCAGGAGTGGGAGGAGTACCGCTCCGAGGTGACGCCGTTCGAGCTGCGGAAGAACCTCCAGGTGCTCTGAGCGGACGACCACCGAGGGCCCGCCCGACGACCTGTCGCCGGGCGGGCCCTCGCGTGCTCCGGCCCCTTCGGATTACCACGAACGGGCCAGACCCGTCGCCGACGCGTGTGTCGCCTTGCGGCGACCCGGGCAGGGCCGCTGGAGTGGCCGCGGCAGTCGGGCCGACGGGCGAAGGAGGACCGGGGTGGCGAAGCGGCGGAACGTCGGTGCGGCGGTGCGTGCGGTGGGACAGGTGGCGGGAGATCTGCTGCTGACCCTGGGCGTCGTCCTGGTGCTGTTCGTCGTGTACGCGGTCTGGTGGACCGACCTGGCGGCGAACCGGGAGGCGGGCGGTGCCGAGGCCCGGCTGCGCGGCGACTGGGCGGTCGCCGCGCCGGCGGCCGCCGCGACACCGGGGGCGCCGACCCCCTCGGCCGAGTCGGCGCCACCGGACCAGGGGGATCTCGGATTCCTGCACGTGCCGGCACTGGGCCGGGACTACGCGGTGCTGATCAGGCTCGGCACCGACGAGGAGACCCTGTCGGCGGGCGTGGCCGGGGTGTACACCGCGCCGTACCGCTCGGTGCCGCCGTGGGCGGGCGACGGGAACTTCGCCCTGGCAGCGCACCGGGACGGCCACGGAGCGAAGTTCCACGACCTGGACCGGGTCGGCCCGGGTGACGCCCTGGTGGTCGAGACCAGGGACCGCTGGTACGTCTACCGGGTCGACGGGGTGCTGCCGGAGACCTCCCCGGACAACGCGGGCGTGATCGCGCCTGTCCCCGTCGGCTCGCCGTACCACTCCCCGGGGCGCTACATCACCCTGACGACCTGCACCCCGGTCTACACCTCGCTCTATCGGCTGGTGGTCTGGGGGAGCCTGGTCCGGGAGGAAGCGATGGCGCCCGGACGGGTGCCGCCGGTGGAACTGCGCTGAGCGGCGGCCCGTTTCGGACCGTACGGTCGGGTCCGTCGCCGGTCTCAGGGGCGCTCGATGCTCAGCAGGTCGACCTCCATGGTGACCGGGTCCGTGCGGGACGGCGGGTCGTGGAAGGTCCCGTCGCCGATCGAGAGGTTGAGGATCAGGTAGGCGGAGAAGTCCGGCCCGACGCCGGTTCCGTCGGACCAGACCGCGGTCAGTTCGTCCCGGGACGGCCCGACGTACCAGGTGTCGTTGTCGGCACCGAGCCTGACCGCCACGTACACCCAGCGTTCGGCGCCGATCTCCGGGCCGGAGTAGACGGTGCTGTTGGGACGCACGTGGTTGACGAACTCGATCCGGTCCGGGTGGTCGGCGTACCACTCGAACAGGTCGAGCTCGTCGCCGCCGTCCCGCCAGGTCCACAGGCAGGGCCAGGCGCCGGTGCCCGCCGCGGGCATCCGCGCGTGCACCACCACCAGGTCGCCGGTGCGAACCTGCGTGCCGCTGCCGCCCGAGTCGCAGGAGTCGCCGGTGGTCAGCAGGCCGGTGTTCCAGGCGCCGTCCTGACGGTGGGTGGCGGTGACGGTCAGGTGTCCGCTGTCCGTGCTCAGCGCATCGGTGGTCAGCCGGTCGAGTTTCCAGCTGTGGGGATTCTCCGTGCAGTTGGCGTACGCGGCGCTCTGCCAGCCCCACCGCTGGCCCGGCCCCAGGCTCAGCGTGCCGAATCGTTCCAGCAGCGCGGAGGAGGCCCGCGTCTGCGCAGCGATGCGTGCGGCCCCGGCGGGGAAGGCGGTCAGTGTCGTGACGACCGTCACCACTATCGCCAGCAGTAGTCGGATTGCCATGCCGCCCAGGATCCACGCCGGCCGGCCGGTCCGCGCAGCAGGCAGGGCCGTCCGGGTGAATTCCCGTCGGACCGCCGCCTCGCGTGTTCCCGGAATGGTGTGTTAATGGCGTCGACCGGTCCGGTTCGTGATAGAAATCGTGCGAGTTTATTCCGGTGGATCGCGCTCGTGAATTCCTTCGAATTCTGCACGAATTAACCGAACAAAATGTCGGCGGCCAGACAGGAGTCATCATGTACGGACTAGCGCACACCGGCGTCGCTTCCCTGGCGCTGTTGGCGACCGGCGGCGCCGCCGCCGCGATCGGTGCGGCCGTGAAGTGGTTCGCCCGGCGGTGACCGAATCGCTGACCGTGCTGATCCCGGCCCACAACGAGGCGGACTTCATCGCGGATGCGGTGAAGTCCGCTTTCGAGCAGACGGTGGGACCGCGCACCGTGCTGGTCATCGCGGACTCCTGTACCGACGACACGGCGGCGATCGCCCGGCAGTGCGGCGCCGAGGTGCTGGAGGTCGAGCGCAGCAGCAAGGCGGAGTCGCTCAACCTCGCGCTCGCGGAGGTGACCACCGAGTTCGTGGCCCTGCTCGACGCGGACGGCTACTTCGCCTCCGCCCAGGCGCTGGAGATCTGCCTGGAGCGGATGCGCGCCAAGGACTACGGCGGTGTCTGCATGTCCGTGACACCGCACAGCGTGAAGGGCGTGTTCCAGCGCTCGCGGGTGATCGAGTGGGCCGCGGCCCACCGGATGTCCCGGACGGTGGAGTCCTGGCACGGCTGGGTCGCCGTGCTGTCCGGCTGCGCGGGCGTGTACCGCACGGAGGCGGTCCGGGCGGTCGGCGGCTGGTCCACCGACGGCCTCTGCGAGGACGTCGAACTGGCGCTCAAGATGAATCGCGCGGGGCGGAAGGCGGGCTTCGTGCCGGGTGCGTACGTATGCGTGCGCGACCCGGGCAGCTGGTCCGTCTACTGGGCGCAGACCCATCGGTGGGCGGCCGGCTGGGCGCAGGCGCTGTACAAGCACCGCGGCCTGTTCTTCCGCAGCTGGGGATTCACCAGGGTATTCGGCGCGATGCTCGTGGACAGTGCCCTGATGGCGTCCGGATATCTGTCCCTGCTTTATCAGCTGGCCACCAGGTTCACCCATTTCGACGCTTTCCGGTGGATGGGCGTGTGGTTCCTGATGATGGTGGTGCTGACTTTCGGGACGGCCGCCCTGCAAATCGGTGTCCGGCGGACGCTGGCCAACTATCCGGCGTATCTCGTCGTGGGCACCATGGGGACCGTCGTCTCTCTCTGGGTGATGTTCCGGGAATGGGTGCTGGGCAAGCATCTGACCTCCTGGACCGGCCGTCAGGGACGCCGGGTCGTCATCACCCGGATGTCGGAACGGCGACGACTCGTCCTCACCGTCACGGGCGCCGGGGCGGGCCTGCTCGGAGTGCTCTCGGGCCGGCTGCTCGACCAGGAGTCCCTGCTCCTGACGGGGGCCGCCGCGACCGGTTCGGTCCTGGTGTCGGCGTTGCTCTGGCACCTGGTGAACCGGATGCCGGAGCGGGTCTGACGCCGTGACGGCACCCGCGCCACGACCCCGTGGCGCGGGGGGACCGGCGCCTGGGATGGTAGGTCCAGGGCCCGCGTGACGGCGCGGGCCACTGGGAGTGCCGGGAGAGCGATGACGGTGGAGGAGCAGCGGGCCGGAGGCCGGGTGAGCCGGCCGGAGATGCGGCTGGTCAGGCGCGGGTTCACCGACCCGGCGCAGGCCGTACGGCTGCTGGAGGGCCCGGGCCTGGAGGGCCTGGCCGACGACCCGGTGCTGCTGGACGCGCTCGGCGCCACCGCCGACCCGGACCTCGCGCTGCTCGGCCTGGCCCGGCTGCTGGAGGCCGCCGACGAGGCCGACCGGCACACCCTGCGCGACACCCTCACCACCGCCAAGCCGCTGCGCGACCGGCTGCTCGGCGTGCTCGGCGTCTCCGCCGCCCTCGGCGACCACCTCGCCCGGCACCCGCACGACTGGCACGTGCTGGTCACCTTCGAGCTGCGCGACATGCACCCCGGCCCCGAGGACTTCCGCCGCGCCCTCGCCGAAGGCGTCGAGCGCGACGGGCACACCCCGGCGGACGCGCTGCGGATCGCCTACCGCCGCTGCCTGCTGGCGATCGCCGCCCGCGACCTCACCGGCACCACCGACCTCGCCCAGACCGCCGCCGAACTCGCCGACCTGGCCGGCGCCACCCTGCAGACCGCCCTGGACCTCGCCGCCGCGCAGGACCGGGAGGCCGCCGCGGCCTGCCGGCTCGCCGTGATCGGCATGGGCAAGTGCGGCGGCCGCGAACTCAACTACGTCTCCGACGTGGACGTCGTCTTCGTCGCCGAGCCGCGCGAGGGCGTCGACGAGCACCAGGCGATCAAGGCCGCCACCCGGCTGGCCGCGGCCCTGACCCGGCTCTGCGCGGACACCACCGGCGAGGGCACCATCTGGCCGGTGGACGCCAACCTGCGCCCGGAGGGCCGCAACGGCCCGCTGGTGCGCACCCTGGCCAGCCACCTCGCCTACTACCAGCGGTGGGCCAAGACCTGGGAGTTCCAGGCGCTGCTGAAGGCCCGCCCGGTCGCCGGGGACGCCGAGCTCGGCGCCGCCTACGTCGAGGCGCTGGCCCCGATGGTGTGGCAGGCCGCCGCCCGCGACAACTTCGTCGCCGACGTGCAGCAGATGCGCCGCCGGGTGGTCGACTCCATCCCGGCCACCGAACTGGACCGCCAGCTCAAGCTCGGCCCCGGCGGGCTGCGCGACGTCGAGTTCTCCGTCCAGCTGCTCCAGCTGGTGCACGGCCGCACCGACCCGGCGCTGCGCAGCGGCAACACCCTGGAGGCGCTGGCCGCGCTCTCCCGCGGCGGGTACGTCGGCCGGGCGGATGCCGCCTCGCTGGACCGCGCCTACCGCTTCCTGCGCTCGCTGGAGCACCGGATCCAGCTGTACCGGCTGCGCCGCACCCACCTGATGCCCACCGCCGACGAGGACCAGCGCCGGCTCGCCCGCTCGCTCGCCCCGCTGATCAACGACGACACCCGCTCCGACCCGGTGGCCGCGCTGCAGCGCGAGTGGAAGCGGCACGCCGTCGAGGTGCGGCGGCTGCACGAGAAGCTGTTCTACCGGCCGCTGCTCGACGCCGTCGCCGAACTGCCCACCGGCGCGGCCGGGTTGAGGCCGGACGCGGCCCGGGCCCGGCTGGAGGCGCTCGGCTACGCCGACCCGGCGGCCGCCCTGCGCCACCTCAGCGCGCTCGCCTCCGGGGTGAGCCGCAAGGCCGCGATCCAGCGCACCCTGCTGCCGGTGCTGCTCGGCTGGTTCGCCGACTCGGCCGACCCGGACGCCGGGCTGCTCAACTTCCGCCAGGTCTCCGACGCGCTCGGCCGCACCCCCTGGTACCTGCGGCTGCTGCGGGACGAGTCCGCCGCCGCCGAGCAGCTGGCCCGGGTGCTGTCGGCCGGCCGGCTCGCCCCCGACCTGCTGCTGCGCGCCCCCGAGGCGGTGGCCATGCTGGGCGACCCGCAGGGCCTGCAGCCGCGCGGCCGGGCGGCCCTGCAGGCGGAGATACTGGCCGCGGTCGGCCGGGCCGGGTCCGCCGCCGCCGCGGTGGCGGCCGCCCGTTCGGTGCGCCGCCGGGAGCTGTTCCGCACCGCCGCCGCGGACGTGCTCGGCCGCCTCGCCGACGACCCGGCCGAGGCGCTGGACGCCGCCGGGGAGGCGCTGACCGCCCTCAACGCGGCCACCCTGCAGGGCGCGCTGAGCGCCTGCGTGGCCGGCTGGGAGGCCGCGAACGGGGACCTGCCGACCCGGATCGCGGTGATCGCGATGGGCCGCTTCGGCGGCCGGGAGCTGGGCTACGGCTCGGACGCCGACGTGCTCTTCGTCCACGAGCCGCTGCTCGGCTCGCTGGAGGAGGACGCCGCCCGCGCCGCCCAGGCCGTCTGCAACGAACTGCGCACCCTGCTGGCCGCGCCCTCCACCGAGCCGCCGCTGCTGGTCGACGCCGACCTGCGGCCGGAGGGGCGCAGCGGCCCGCTGGTGCGCTCGCTGGCCTCGTACGCGGCGTACTACCGGCGCTGGTCGCACGCCTGGGAGAGCCAGGCGCTGCTGCGGGCCGAGCCGGTGGCGGGGGACGAGGACCTGGGCGCGCGGTTCCGGCAGCTGATCGACCCGCTGCGCTACCCGGGCGTCGGCGTGCCGGAGCGGGACCTGCTGGAGATCCGCCGGATCAAGGCCCGGATCGAGGCCGAGCGGCTGCCGCGCGGCGCCGACCCGACCACCCACACCAAGATCGGCCGGGGCGGGCTGGCGGACGTCGAGTGGACGGTGCAGCTGCTCCAGCTCCGGCACGGCCACGAGCTGCCCGCGCTGCGCACCACCCGGACCAGGGCGGCGCTGGCGGCGGCCGCCGACGCCGGGCTGGTGTCGGCGGCGGACGCCGAGGTGTTGGACGCCGCCTGGGTGCTGGCCTCCCGGGTGCGCTCGGCGGTGATGCTGGTGCGCGGCCGGCCTGGCGACAGCTTCCCCGGGGAGGCCCGGGAACTGGCCGGGGTGGCCCGCTACCTCGGGTACGGCGCCGGGCACAGCGGGGAGCTGGTGGACGACTACCGGCGGACCACCCGGCGGGCCCGGGCGGTGGTGGACCGGCTGTTCTACGGCTCCGGCTGACGGCCGCGGCAACGCGGAAGGGGCCCCTCCCGGAGGGGCCCCTTCGTCGTGTGCGGCAGGCCTAGCGGCGTGCGGTGCTGACCGCCGGCTCGCTCCACTGCTCCGGCACGGTGATCGGCGTCTCGGCCGCGCCCCGGGCGGGGACCTGCGGCAGCCTGTAGACCCACTCGTGGTAGAGCCAGCGGGCGGCCAGGAAGCCCAGCGCCAGGCAGATCTCGCCGCCGACGGCGTCCATCCAGAAGTGGTTGGCGGTCGAGACGATGACCAGCAGGGTGGCGGCCGGGTACATCAGACCGAGCGCCCGGACCCAGGCGCGGCGGGCCAGGAAGAAGATCGCCAGCCCGCACCACATCGACCAGCCGATGTGCATCGAGGGCATCGCGGCGTACATGTTGGAGACGTGCGCGGCCGGCCCGGAGGCGAACGAGCCCCAGGTGTGGTGGGTCTGCACGGTGTCGATGAAGCCGCCGTCGGTCATCAGCCGGGGCGGGGCCAGCGGGAAGGCGTAGAAGCCGACCAGGGCGATCAGGGTGGTGACGAACAGCACCGTACGGGCGGCGACGTAGCGGCCGGGGTGGCTGCGGTAGAGCCAGACCAGGACGCCGATCGTGATGATGAAGTGCAGCGTCGCGTAGTAGTAGTTCATCCCGGTGATGAGCCAGCCGACGCCGTCCATCGCGTGGTTGATCGAGCGCTCGACGGCGATGCCGAGGCTCTGCTCCAGGTCCCAGATCCAGCGCGCGTGCTTCTGGGCTATCGACTCCTGCTCGGGGACCGCGTTGCGGACCAGCGAGTAGAGCCAGTAGCTGACGCCGATCAGCGCGAGCTCGAACCAGATCCGCGGGCGGGCGGGGGAGCGGCGCTGGTCGCGGATGCGACCGCGCAGCGCGGCGGAGCGGGACTGGGCGACACGGGTGGCTCCTTCGGGCCGGCGGGCCGGGGTGGCCGCCGCCGCTCCGGAACCGTCACCGTGGGCCGCGTCGGCGCGCCCGGCGTCGCCTTGCTGGATCTCGGTCGGTTCCCCCATGGACGAGAAGTCTGCCAGACCTCCCGTAGCCGTCTGCTCATCCTCTGGAAGTGGATTCTTCACCGGATGTCCCCCTTGAGGGGTAGGGGGCGGATCCCATCGGGGTAGGGGGCCTGATCGGGTCTGGTGCTTACCGGTGGGACGGACATACGTCCCATTGTCACGCCGACCGTTCCACCGGCGTAATCGGGGTGGCGATGACCCGGGCGGGCCCGAGTTTCCGGGCCCGAAACCGTTTCTGCACCTTGCTGAAACATATTGCAGGCCGCTAGCTTCCTGGCAACTCGATCGACCCCTTCCCCCGAGGGAGCCCCAGTGGCCGATACGCCGCTCCGCCGTCCACGGAGCACCACCCCACCCGCGGTCCGGACCAGACGCGGCGGCCGCACGGCCGTCCTGCTCGCCGCCGCACTGACCGCCGCCACGCTCGGCGGCGCCCCCGCGGCCCTCGCCGCCGCCCCGCCGGCCCCGCCCTCCGACGCCGCGCTCGCGGCCACCGCCGGGCGGCACGACCTCAGCCGCGAGCAGTTCTACTTCGTCCTGCCCGACCGCTTCGCCAACGGCGACACCGCCAACGACACCGGTGGCATCACCGGCGGGCGGCTGGAGAACGGCTTCGACCCCGCCGACAAGGGCTTCTACCACGGCGGTGACCTCGCCGGACTGATCCAGAAGCTCGACTACGTCCAGAACCTCGGCACCACCGCGATCTGGATGGCGCCGATCTTCAAGAACAAGCCCGTGCAGGGCACCGGCGACCAGGCCTCGGCCGGCTACCACGGCTACTGGATCACCGACTTCACCCAGGTCGACCCGCACTTCGGCACCAACGAGCAGCTGAAGGAGCTGATAGCCAAGGCGCACGCGCGCGGCATCAAGGTCTTCTTCGACGTCATCACCAACCACACCGCCGACGTCATCGACTACGCCGAGCAGCAGCACGCCTACCGCTCGACCGGCGCGTACCCGACGCTCGACGCGGACGGCAACCCCGTCGACGAGACCGCGACCGCCGACGCGGGCGCGCCCTGGCCGCGGATCACCAGGGACTCGTTCCCCTACACCCCGGTCTTCCGCACCCCGGCCGACGCCGGCGCCAAGAGCCCGTCCTGGCTCAACGACCCGGCGCTGTACCACAACCGCGGCGACTCGACCTTCGTCGGCGAGTCCGCCACCGAGGGCGACTTCAGCGGCCTCGACGACCTCGACACCCAGAACCCCCGGGTGGTGCAGGGCTTCGAGAAGGTCTACCAGCAGTGGGTCAAGGACGCCGGCGTGGACGGCTTCCGGATCGACACCGTCAAGCACGTGAACATGGCGTTCTGGCAGCAGTGGGCGCCCGCGCTCAAGGACTTCGCCGCCAAGCAGGGCAACAAGAAGTTCTTCATGTTCGGTGAGGTCTACTCCGGCGACCCCGCGGTCACCTCGCCGTACGTCACCAAGGGCAGGCTGCAGGCCACCCTGGACTTCCCGTTCCAGGGCGCGGCCCGCTCGTACGTCTCCCAGGGCGGCTCGGCGAAGAACCTGGCCGACGTGTACGGCCAGGACTACCGCTACACCAGCGCCGACACCGACGCCTACGAGCTGCCGACCTTCCTCGGCAACCACGACATGGGCCGCTTCGGCTCCTTCCTGCTCGCCGACAACCCCGGCGCCGACGAGGCCACCCTGCTGCGCAAGGACCGGCTCGGCAGCGAGCTGCAGTTCCTCACCCGCGGCCAGCCCGTCGTCTACTACGGCGACGAGCAGGGCTTCACCGGCGCCGGCGGCGACAAGGACGCCCGGCAGGACATGTTCGCCTCGAAGACCGCCTCCTACAACGGCGACCGGGTGCTCGGCGGCGCCTCCGGGCCGGCCGACCGGTACGGGCAGGGCGGCGAGCTGTACCGGGGCATCGCCGGGCTGGCCCAGTTGCGCCGGGACAACCCGGCCCTGGCCGACGGCGCGCAGATCGAGCGCTACGCGGCGGACGGCGCGGGCGTGTACGCCTTCTCCCGGATCGACGCCGGGCAGCAGGTCGAGTACCTGGTGGCGGTGAACAACGCCGCCGAGGCGAAGACCGTCACGCTGGACACCTTCTCGGCGGGCATGGGCTTCGACCGGATCTATCCGGCGGCCGGTGCCTCGCTGACCTCCGGCGCCGACCGCAAGGTGACCGTCACCGTGCCGGCGCTGTCCTCCGTCGTGTTCAAGGCGGGCGGCAGGCTCGCGCCGGTCGGCGCCGCGCCGCAGCTGTCCGTGCAGCCGCCCGCGGACGGCTCCACCGGGCTGGTGACCATCGGCGCGAAGGCGGACGGCGGCTTCAACCGGGTCAGCTTCGCCGCGCAGATCGGCGACGGGCCCTGGCGGACGCTGGGCACCTCGGACACCGGGAAGTACGCCGTCACCCAGGACCTGGGCGGCGTCGCCCCCGGCACGGTGGTGCGCTACAAGGCCGTCGTGCAGGACTCCGGCGGCCACCTGCGCTCCGCCACCGCGAGCTTCACCACCGGCACCCCCGCACCCGCACCGGCGCCCACCGCCGGCGCCCGCCCGTACGCCGTCGTCCACTACAACCGGCCGGACGGCGACTACGACGGCTGGAACCTCTACGCCTGGGGCGACCTCGCGGACGGCGAGGGCACCCAGTGGCCCGCCGGACACCCCTTCACCGGGCGGGACGCGTACGGCGCCTTCGCGTACGTGAAGCTGAAGCCGGGCGCCTCGGACCTCGGCTTCATCGTGGAGAAGAACGGAACCAAGGACGTCGACGCCGACCGGCACCTCGACGTCGGCGCCGCCGGGGAGGTCTGGCTCAAGCAGGGCGACCCGACCGTGCGCACCGCCAACCCCGGGCCCGCCGACAGCCAGCCCGCGAACACCGCCGTCATCCACTACAACCGGGCCGACGGGAACTACGACGGCTGGGGCCTGCACGACTGGACCGGCGCCGCCACCCCCACCGACTGGGGCAAGCCGCTGCTGCCCGCACGCCGCGACGCCTTCGGCGCCGTCTTCGAGGTGCCGCTGGCCCCCGGCGCGACCAGCCTCAGCTACATCCTGCACAACGGCAACGACAAGGACCTGCCCGCCGACCAGTCGCTGGACTTCGCCGTGAACGGCAAGGAGGTCTGGATCCTGGGCGGCCGCGAGGGCTACCTGCTGCCGCAGGACCCGGCCGCCTCCTCGCAGATCGACCTGGGCGGTGCCAGGGCCCAGTGGATCGACGCGCGGAGCGTCGTCGTCCCGGCCGGCTACGGCGCGAGCGACGCCTCGCTGGCCGGCGGCACCAGCGCCCAGCTGGTCTACGACCCCGAGGGCGGCATCCGCGCCGACAAGGGCGTGCTGAGCAAGCCCGGCAGGTGGCTCCGGCTCACCCCCGTCGCCGGCGGGCTGACCGACGCGCAGAAGGCGAAGTACCCGCACCTGGCGGGCTACCGGGCCTTCACCGTGGACGCCCGGGACACCGCCCGCGTCCCGGCCGCGCTGCGCGGCCAGCTGCTGTTCACCGAGCACCTGCCGAACGGCGCCGTGCTGGCGGGCACGGGCGTGCAGATCCCGGGCGTGCTGGACGACCTGTACGCGCGGCGCACCGGCAGGGTGGACTTCGGCCCGGCCTACTACGACGGCAAGGTCGCCCTCTCGCTCTGGGCGCCGACCGCGCAGCAGGTGTCCGTCCAGGTCTTCGACAGCGCCACCGGGGGCACCCCGAAGACGCTGCCGATGAAGCTGGACGACGAGACCGGGGTGTGGGAACTCGTCCGCGACAAGGGCGAGTTGAACGGCAAGTACTACCTGTACCAGGTGAAGGTCTGGGCGCCCTCGGTGCAGCAGTTGGTGGTCAACACCGTCACCGACCCGTACTCGGTGGCGCTGGCCACCGACTCCAAGCGCAGCCTGGTCGCCGACCTGGACGCCAAGGAGCTCAAGCCGCAGGGCTGGGACGAGCAGACCCGCCCGCAGGCCGTCCCGCCCGCGCAGCAGCAGATCCAGGAGCTGCACGTCCGGGACTTCTCGGTGGAGGATTCGACCGTCCCGGCCGCCGAGCGCGGCACCTACCTGGCGTTCACCGAGTCGGACTCGGCCGGGATGCGGCACCTCCGGGACCTCGCCAAGGCCGGGGTGACGACCGTCCACCTGCTGCCGACCTTCGACATCGCCACCATCCACGAGAACCGGGCGGACCAGAAGCTGCCCGCCTGCGACCTCAAGTCCCTCCCGCCGGACGGGCCGAAGCAGCAGGAGTGCGTGGCGGCCGTCGCCGCCGACGACGCCTACAACTGGGGCTACGACCCGCTGCACTACAACGTGCCGGAGGGCTCGTACGCCACGGATCCGACCGGCACGGCCCGCACGCTGCAGTTCCGGCAGATGGTGCAGGCGATGCACGCGGCCGGGCTGCGGGTGGTGCTGGACGTGGTCTACAACCACACCGCCGCCAGTGGCCAGGCCGAGCACTCGGTGCTGGACCGGGTGGTGCCCGGCTACTACCAGCGGCTGGACGCCAACGGCAAGGTGACGACGGACAGTTGCTGCGCCGACACGGCGCCCGAGCACGCCATGATGAACCGGCTGGTGGTCGACTCGGTCACCCTGTGGGCCCGCGAGTACCAGGTCGACGGCTTCCGCTTCGACCTGATGGGCCTCGACCCGAAGTCCACCATGCTGGACGTGCAGGCCGCGCTGCGGAAGATGACCCCGGAGTCGGACGGCGTGGACGGCAGGAACGTCTTCCTGTACGGCGAGGGCTGGAACTTCGGCGCCGTCGCGAACAACGCCCGTTTCGAGCAGGCCACCCAGCAGAACATGGCCGGCACCGGCATCGCCACCTTCGACGACCGGCTGCGCGACGCCGCCCGCGGCGGCAACTTCATGCTGAACTCCGCGCCGCAGCAGGGCTTCGCCTCCGGCCTGTACTCCGACCCCAACGGCTCGGCCGCGAACGGCGGTCCGGCGGAGCAGAAGGCCCGGCTGCTGCACCAGATGGACCAGCTGAAGGTCGGGCTCACCGGCAACCTGGCCGGCTACTCCTTCACCGACAGCTCGGGCAAGGCCGTCACCGGCGCCCAGGTCGACTACAACGGCGCCCCGACCGGGTACGCCGCCAGGCCGGGCGAGGCGGTGGAGTACGTGGACGCCCACGACAACACCGACCTGTTCGACGCGCTCGCGTACAAGCTGCCGACCGGCACCTCGCCGGCCGACCGCGCGCGGATGCAGGCGCTCGGGCTGTCGCTGACCGCGCTCACCCAGGGCGCGGGCTTCGCCCAGGCCGGCAGCGACCTGCTGCGCTCCAAGTCGCTCGACTCCAACTCCTACGACTCGGGGGACTGGTTCAACGCGATCCACTGGGACGCCACGCAGGGCAACGGCTGGGGCCGCGGCCTGCCGATGGCGAAGGACAACCAGGAGCTGTGGCCGACCGCCAAGTCCCTGCTGGGCGACCCGAAGCTGACCGTGGGGGCCGAGGACATCCGGGCGACCACGGCGCAGTTCCAGGAGTTCCTGCGGATCAAGCGGTCCTCGCCGCTGTTCTCGCTGCCGACCCTGGCCGACGTCCAGCAGCGGCTGTCGTACCCGCTCTCCGGCACGGCCGGCGAGACGCCCGGGGTGATCACCCTGCACCTGGACGGCACCGGGCTGGCGGGCGCGGAGAAGGGCGTCACGGTGGTCTTCAACGCGACGCCGAGCGCGCAGGCGCAGACCGTGGACGCCCTGAAGGGGACGAGCCAGGCGCTGCACTCCGTCCAGGCGGGCGGCGCGGACCAGGTGGTGAAGCGGTCCGGCTTCGACGCCGTGACCGGCACCTTCACCGTGCCGGGCCGGACGGTGGCGGTGTTCGTGCAGAACTGAGCCGTCCTTGAGTGGGAGTTGACCCGGGTTTGACCCGGCGTCGGACCCGATCCGGTCCCGAGGCCGGAAAATCACGGCCCCCGCACCGCCGTTCCGGTGGTGCGGGGGCCGTCGTCGTGCGGGGGGTGCACCAGAGGGTGTCGCGGAGGTGCCGTCCGGTCGGGGGTGGCCGGAAACAGTCTTTGGCACGGCCGGAAGTGTGACGTGCCGGGCAGGGGCGGCGCTGCCGCCTACCCGGCGGTACGGGCGGTGGAAGCGGCCGCTGGTCAGTGACCGCCGATGGTGATCGAACTTCACGGGGGGCATGAAAACCGTGTTCAGGCTTGGTCATGCCGTAACACAACTGACGACCGGTCATCCATACGGTTTCGGTAATGAATCGGCCAATCAGTGGCATGCATCTGTCATTAACGAGCCGTTTGCTGCCACGATTCCTCCGGCTGCAGACGAGGGGGCCCCACCCCCCGGTGCAGCAGGACCAGTCCAGGTGCAGCGCGTCCCTGCAACGACTAGTGAGCACCGTCAACCGCACCCCCACCACACACCGTGGGCGGGGGCCCCCACTGCGCCGCAACCCTGCGGCCCAGGTTCTCTCCACCGGGTGCGAACCGGCACCCGGTCGGAAAAGGAGTCCGCATGTCACGTTCCGCTCACGTCCGGAAGGCAGCGGTCGTCATGGCCGCCACCACCGCGCTGCTGGTCACCGGCATACCGGTCATCGCGCAGGCCGCCACCCCCGACGCGCCGACCGCCGTCGCCGCCGCGCAGTCCTCCCGGGCCGCGCTGATCGCCTCCGCGAACCAGCAGTCCGCGTCCTTCGCCCAGGCCCTCGGCCTCAGCGGCCAGGAGAAGCTGGTCACCAAGGACGTCGTCCAGGACGCCAACGGTGCCCGCCACCTGCGCTACGAGCGCACCTACGCCGGACTCCCGGTCCTCGGCGGCGACCTGATCGTCCACCAGGACGCGGCCGGTGCCACCAAGAGCGTGACCAAGGCCAGCCAGGCCAGCCTCGCCGGTGTCGACACCGCCCCGGCCCTGGCCGCGCCGAAGGCCCAGGAGGCCGCGCTGGCCGCCGAGCAGGGCTCCGTCGAGACCGCCCCGCGCCTGGTCGTCTGGGCCGCCGGCGACGCGCCGAAGCTCGCCTGGGAGACCGTCGTCGCCGGCAAGGAGTCGGACGGCACCCCGAGCAAGCTGCACGTCGTCACCGACGCCAAGACCGGCGAGGTGCTGAGCAAGGCGGACGGCATCAAGCGCGGCTCCGGCACCGGCGTGTTCGTCGGCAACGTGCCGCTGACCACCACCCAGAGCGGTTCGCAGTACCAGCTCAAGGACGCCAGCCGCGGTGGCCAGTACACCACGGACATGAACAACGGGACGTCCGGCAACGGCACCCTGTTCACCAAGTCCACCGACACCTGGGGCAACGGCCAGGTCAGCAACCGCGAGTCGGCCGCCGTGGACGCCCAGTACGGCGCCGCCGCCACCTGGGACTTCTACAAGAACACCTTCGGTCGCAGCGGCATCAAGAACGACGGCGTCGGCGCCATGAGCCGGGTGCACTACGACACCGGCTACGTCAACGCGTTCTGGGACGACGGCTGCTTCTGCATGACCTACGGCGACGGCACGAGCGACACCCACCCGCTCACCGAACTCGACGTCTCCGGCCACGAGATGAGCCACGGCGTCACCTCCGCCACCGCCAACCTGAACTACTCGGGAGAGTCCGGCGGCCTCAACGAGGCGACCTCCGACATCATGGGCACCGGCGTCGAGTTCTACGCCAACCTGCCCGCCAACCCGCCGAACTACCTGATCGGCGAGCTCATCAACATCAACGGCGACGGCAAGCCGCTGCGCTACATGGACAAGCCCTCCACGGACGGCTCCTCGGCCGACTCCTGGTACTCGGGCGTCGGCAACCTGGACGTGCACTACTCGTCCGGTGTCGCCAACCACTTCTTCTACCTGCTGTCCGAGGGCAGCGGCGCGAAGACCATCAACGGCTTCAACTACAACAGCCCGACGGTCAACAACATCACCGTCAGCGGCATCGGCCGGGACAAGGCGCTGCAGGTCTGGTACAAGGCGCTGACCGCGTACATGACCTCCACCACCGACTACGCCGCCGCCCGCACCGCGACCCTGAACGCGGCCACCGACCTGTACGGCGCCAACAGCACCGAGTACAACCAGGTCGCCACCGCCTGGGCCGCCGTCAACGTCGGCTCGCTGCCGAACCCGGGCGGCGTCACCGTCACCAACCCGGGCAACCAGTCGACCGCGGTCGGCACCGCCGTCAACCTGTCGATCAAGGCCTCCGGCGGCACCGCGCCGCTGTCCTACTCGGCCTCCGGCCTGCCGGCCGGCCTGGCGATCAACGCCTCGACCGGCGCGATCACCGGCTCGCCGACCGCCGCGGGCAGCTCCAACGTCACCGTCACGGTGAAGGACAACGCCGGCAAGACCGGCACGACCAGCTTCACCTGGACCGTGACCGGTGGCGGCGGTGGCACCTGCACCCCGGCGCAGCTGCTGGGCAACGCGGGCTTCGAGACGGGCACGGCGGCGCCGTGGACGGCTTCGAGCGGCGTGGTCGACAACAGCTCCTCGCAGGCGGCGCACAGCGGTTCGTGGAAGGCCTGGCTGAACGGCTACGGCAGCGCGCACACCGACACGCTGTCCCAGACGGTGAGCATCCCGGCCGGCTGCAAGGCGACGCTGAGCTTCTGGCTGCACATCGACACCGCGGAGACCGGCTCGACCGCGTACGACAAGCTGACCGTGTCGGTGAACGGCACCACGCTGAAGACCTACTCCAACGTGGACGCGGCCGCCGGCTACCAGCAGCGCACCTTCGACCTCTCGTCCTACGCGGGCCAGACGGTCACCCTGAAGTTCACCGGCGTCGAGGACTCCTCGCTGCAGACGAGCTTCGTGATCGACGACACCTCCATCCAGACCAGCTGAGGTCGCACCGGCTCCTGAGGGGCCGGTGAACCAGGACAGGTGGGAGGCCCGGCGGCTGCGGCTGCCGGGCCTTCGTCATGCTCGCCGGGGACCGATGCGGAAACGTTTTGTCCCTGGTCTTGACGCTGTCTTTCCACGGCTCTAGGTTCACTGCAAGTTTCCGGCAAGTTACAGAAACTTCCTGCAGAGCAATCGGCTGCCCCCACCCCAGCCACCCCCCATGGAGACGACGTGGTCACCACCGCCCCCACGCGCCGGCCTGCCCGCGCGGCCGGCGCGCTCGCCGCCTCGGCAGCGCTCGCGCTCTCGCTGAGCACCGCCATAGCCGCCCCCACCGCCCAGGCCGCCCCACCCGCGAACAACGGCAAGGACGTCACCGCCACCCTCTTCGAGTGGCGCTTCGACTCCGTCGCGCAGGCCTGCACCTCCACCCTCGGCCCCAAGGGCTACGGCTTCGTCGAGGTCTCGCCGCCGCAGGAGCACATCCAGGGCCCGCAGTGGTGGACCTCGTACCAGCCGGTCAGCTACCAGATCGCCGGGCGGCTCGGCGACCGCACCTCCTTCAAGAACATGGTCGACACCTGCCACGCCGCCGGCGTCAAGGTGATCGCCGACTCGGTCGTCAACCACATGTCGGCCGGCTCCGGAACGGGCACCGGCGGCACGGCGTACACCAAGTACAACTACCCCGGCACCTACCAGGACCAGGACTTCCACACCTGCCGCCAGCCGATCACCAACTACCAGGACCGCACCAACGTGCAGGACTGCGAACTGGTCAACCTCGCCGACCTGGACACCGGCAGCGCGTCCGTCCAGACCACCATCGCGCACTACCTCGACGACCTCGGCTCGCTCGGCGTCGACGGCTACCGGATCGACGCCGCCAAGCACATCGCCGCCACCGAACTCGCCGCGATCAAGGCGAAGATGGCCAACCCCAACGCCTACTGGGTGCAGGAGGTGATCTACGGCGCCGGCGAGCCGATCCAGCCCACCGAGTACACCGGCAACGGCGACGTCGACGAGTTCCGGGTCGGCACCGACCTCAAGCGGATCTTCACCAGCGACAAGCTCGCCAACCTCAACGGCTGGGGCGCCTCCTGGGGCTACCTGCCGAGCGACCAGGCCCGCAGCTTCATCGACAACTGGGACACCGAGCGCAACGGCTCCACGCTCAACTACACCTACGGCAACACCTACACGCTGGCCAACGTCTTCCTGCTGGCCTCGACGTACGGCTCGCCCAACGTGTACTCGGGCTACGCCTTCACCAACAAGGACGACGGCCCGCCGAACGGCGGCACCGTCAACGCCTGCTACCAGGACGGCTGGAACTGCACCCACGCCTGGCGGCAGGTCGCCAACATGGTCGGCTTCCGCAACGCCGTCGCGGGCACCGGGGTGACCGACTGGTGGTCCAACGGCAACAACGCGATCGCCTTCGGCCGCGGCAACCGGGGCTACGTCGCGATCAACCACGAGAGCGGCGCGATCACCCAGACCTTCCAGACCGGGCTGCCGGCCGGCACCTACTGCGACGTCCAGCACGGCGACCCGCAGCCGGGCGGCGGCTGCACCGGCCCGACGTACCAGGTCGGCGCCAACGGGCAGTTCACCGCGACGGTCGGGGCGGGCGACGCGGTCGCGCTGTACGTCCAGCCCGGGGCGGCGGTGTCCGGCGCCTCGTTCAACGTCAACGCGACCACCTCGTACGGCCAGAACGTCTACGTGGTCGGCGACGTCCCCGCGCTCGGCGGCTGGGACCCGGCCAAGGCGCTGCCGCTGTCCTCGTCCGGCTACCCGATCTGGTCGCTGGCGCTCTCGCTGCCGCCCGGCACCGCCTTCCAGTACAAGTACGTGCGCAAGGACGCGAGCGGCGCGGTCACCTGGGAGTCCGGCGCCAACCGGACCGCGACGGCGCCCGGCTCGGGCGCGGTCACACTGAACGACACCTGGCGGCCGTAGCGGCGGGCGGGCCCCGGCCAGACGGTCCTGGTGCCGAACCGGCCGTGAACCGTCGCCGAATCGGGGAGGTTTCGGGGCCCTCGTCAGCCCGCTGTTGACGAGGGCCCCTCCCCTGGGGGAATCGCTGTCAAGGCGATCCGGCATCCAGTGCGATGCCCATGTCAGGTACCGCCGGACGGGCGGGAACGGAGCCTTCGGGCTCGAAAGCCTGTGGAGACTCGGTAAGACCGTCGGCAACGGCGGCACAGGTCGCTGAAGCAGGAAGCCACGGCCGTGCCGCGCTGTGTGGTACGGGCCATGGCCCCCGCCGTCCGGCCCCCGCCGCTCGGCGGGCCCGGTGAAGGGTTTTACCTGATCGCGAACAAACATTGGATTTCCGGTGGCCACCGCGCAACCGGCCCACCCCGACCCACGTCATAGGATCGCAGGAAGGTTCGCCGCCCGTGAAGGAGGGCGAACCGCTGCCCGGGGGACGCACCAGCACCGCGTTACCGGGCCTGTCCGGCCCCACCGGGGGGCCACCACCCGGTCAGACGGTCCGGGTGTGACATCGGTCGGAGAGTCCTCACCGTGCTTAGGCAGTCGTCCCGTTACCGCGCCCTCCTGACCGGCGCCGCCACGCTCGCCCTGGCCGCCACGCTCGCGGCCTGCGGGGGGAGTTCCGGCGGCGGGAAGGGGGACAGCGCCAAGGCGGACGCCACCCCGGCCGCGGCCGACAGCGCCGCGCCGACGAGCCCCGCCGGCGCCCCGGCGGCCGGTGCGACGACCGCCCCCGCCTCGGGGAAGGTGCTGATGCCCACCGGTCCGGCCGCGAGCCTCAGCAAGGTCCGGGACACCGCCGCCGGCCCGATCTTCTCGACCAAGGTCACCGGCGCGAAGTCCGGCGTGACCGGCCAGGTCTGGGTCTGGCTGCCGCCCGAGTACAACGACCCCAAGTACGCCAAGACCGGCTTCCCGGTGCTCACCCTCTACGCGGGCGGCCAGAGCAACGGCTACAACACCTGGACCGACAACCAGCTGCCGATCCAGGAGGAGGACGAGCGGCTGGTCAAGGAGGGCAAGGCCCACCCGTTCATCATGATCATGCCGGTGCAGAACTTCAACAGCGACGAGAAGAACGCGCTGGACTGCTCCGACATCCCGGGCCAGCCCAAGATGGGCACCTGGATGGGCGAGGACATCCCGGACTTCGTCCGCGCCAACTTCCGCACCGTGAAGGGCCGCGACGGCTGGGGCATCATGGGCGCCTCCACCGGCGGCTTCTGCAGCGCCAAGCTCTCCCTGCAGTACCCCAACGTCTACAAGGCCGCGGTGCCGATCGACGGCTACTTCATCCCGGACTCCGGGCTGTGGAAGGGCCACGACGCCGAGAAGGCGGCCAACAACCCCGACATCCTGGTCACCCAGGGCAAGGCCGACGTGAAGATGTACGTCACCGCGGGCGGCGCCAACGGCTACGAGAAGGCCGTGGTCACGAACTGGGTGAAGAAGGCCGTCGCACCGGTGTCCATCGAGTACTACGAGCAGCCCGGCGGCAAGCACCTGACCTCGGACTTCAAGAAGATGATCCCGGACACGCTGCAGTGGCTGACCAAGCAGCTGGCGGGCCCGGCCGCCGACTGACCCGCTGGTCCACCGGCCCGGGGCACCCTGCGTGCCCCGGGCCTTCGCGTACCCGCAGGCTTACCCGGAGGCGGGCCCGGAGCCCCCGCCCGGGCCCGCTCCCGCGCGCCCGGTCCGGGCGCCGAAAACGCCTGTGACCTGCGCGTCAATCGGACATTGATTCGCTTCTGATCGACTGCGAGCACCTTGGATGGGCCGCCTCACCACCGGCAGCCGCCATCCGCCCCCAGCCGTGAAGAGAGTGCCATGCCGATCCACCTCCTGCCGCAGCCGTCCCCGTCCGTGCCCGAGCAGCGGTCGCAGACCGGGGTCGAGCCCCGGGGAGCGACCGCGTACGGGCGCGACGCCGACGACGAGCCGGCGACCATGCGGTTCGCCGGGCTGCGGCTGGTGCACGCCGCGCTGCGGCGCGACCTCGCCCGGCTGCCCAACGCGCTGCGGCTGATCCAGCCCGGGGAGGACGACCAGGGCGAGGCGCTGCTGCGGCACTGGAACTTCATGACCGCGATGCTCACCTGCCACCACGAGCAGCAGGACACCCGGATCTGGCCGATCGTGCGCCGCTTCGCGCCCGAGCTGCGGCTGCTGCTCAACTGGCTGGAGGACGACCACCACGCGCTGGACCACTCGTTCACCCGGGTGACCACGCTGGTCCGGATCGCCACCCGGGACACCGGCAGCGCCTGGCCGGTCGCCTACGCGATGGAGGACCTGGCCGCCCGGCTGGAGACCCACCTGCGGATCGAGGAGCGCCAACTGCTGCCCCGGATGGAGCTCGTGGTCGCGGAGGGCTCCCGGCTCGGCGGGCTGGGCGAGCTGCTGGACCTGCTGTGCTCGGCGGAGGGCCCCGGCACCCCGGACGCGCTGGCCTGGCTGCTGGACGGGGTGGACCCGGCGCAGGTCGAGCGGCTGCTGGCCGAATGCGACGACGACGTGGCGCGCAACTGGCCGCACTGGCAGGCCACTTACCAGCGCTGCACCGCGCGGCTCTGGGGCTCGCCCGGCGACCTCGTGGCGGACGGTGTCGCGGCCGCCGACCTCCCTGCCGCCGGCCTGCGGTCCATCGGCATCCCGTTCGGCGAGCTCTCCTCGGACGGCCTGCCGTCCGGCGGCCCGGGGAACGTCGCGGACTGAGCGCCGGGTCTTTTCGCGGCCCGCCGATCTACGCGCGTGGCATAGGTCTCCGGCATATGCCGACAGTTGGTCGGGGGCCCATGGGAGTCCCGACTCCCATGCTCCCTTGGGGGATGCGACAGTCGGGCAAGGAGGACCACTTCGCCGAACACCACGTCAGCCGTTGATCCCGGGGCGCACCTCGGTCCGATCCCGACCGGCCCGCCCCCACGCCGGCGGTGCTACCGTCCGCCGATGACCTCTCTGCTGCAACCCCCGCTGATCACCCGGCTGCTGGCCGCCGAGCGTATCCTCGTGGCCGGGGCCGGCGGCGGCTTCGACGTGTACGCCGGCCTCCCGATCGCCCTCGCCCTGCGCGCCGCCGGCAAGGAAGTGCACCTGGCCAACCTCTCGTTCACGCACCTCTACGGCCTGCCCGGAGAGGTGTGGCACGAGCCCGACCTGGCCCGGATCCGGCCGGACGCCCCCGCTCCCGAGGGCTACTTCCCCGAGCGCACGCTGGCCCGCTGGCTGCGGCTGCACGGCATGCCCGACACCGTGTGGGCCTTCCCGACGGTGGGCGTCCAGCCGCTGCGCGAGGCGTACCGGCGGCTGGTCGGCCACCTGGGCGTGGACGCGATCCTGCTGGTCGACGGCGGCACCGACATCCTGATGCGCGGCGACGAGATGGGCCTCGGCACGCCCGAGGAGGACATGGCGAGCCTGGCCGCGGTGGCCGGCCTGACCGAGGTGCCGGAACGGCTGGTCGCCTGCCTGGGCTTCGGCATCGACGCCCACCACGGCGTCAACCACTCGCTGGTGCTGGAGAACCTGGCCGCGATCGACCGGGCCGGCGGCTACCTCGGTGCCTTCTCCGTCCCGCGCGACAGCCGCGAGGGCGCGCTCTACCTGGACGCCGTCGAGCACGCCCGGGCCGCCTTCCCCGATCACCCCAGCATCGTCAACGGCTCGGTGGCGGCCGCGCTGCGCGGCGAGTTCGGCGACGTCCGGTTCACCGAGCGGACGAAGGGCGGCCAGCTCTTCATCAACCCGCTGATGACGCTCTACTTCGGCGTGACGGTGGAGGCGCTGGCCGCCGAGAACCGCTACCTGGACCGCCTGGAGCACACCGTGGTGATGCGCCAGATCGCGACCACCATCGCGGAGTTCCAGGACGAGCTGCCCCGGCAGCGGCCGCGCCGGCAGTTCCCGCACTGAGCGGGGGTCCGTCGCGGCGGCGGCCCTCAGCTCGCGGAGATCCGGAACTCCAGGTTGCCGAACCGCACCTGGTCGCCCGGGCCGACCCGGACGGCTCCGGCGATCCGGCGCCCGTTGACGTGCGTGCCGTTGGTCGAGCCGAGGTCGTACAGCACCCAGCCGCCGTCGTCCTGCCGCAGTTCGGCGTGCCGGCGGGAGACCGAGGGGTCGTGCAGCCGCAGGCCCGAACCGGGGAGCCGGCCGATCGTCAACTGCCCGGCACCGGCCTGCGGGAGGCTCAGCCCGGGCAGCCGCTCGGTGCGCCAGGCCCGCCCCAGCCGGTCGCCGAAGCCGGAGAGCCGGCCGACCGTCCGCAGCACGAAGCGTTCGACCGGTCCGCCGGTGGGCAGCCCGGCCAGCGCGGCGTCCAACTCGCCCCGGCTGTCGGCGCGCAGGACGATCTCCATCCGGCCGAGGAAGGTGTCGTGCGAGAGCCGCCCGCTGCCCGCGCCGTCCTTGAGCACCCCGAGCGCCTCGTCCCGTTCGGCGTCGGACGGCCGGACCGCACCGGTGTGGAACTCAGCAGGCGTCATGGCCCGATTGTCGGCTCGGCCGGCTCGGAGTGTCCAGCGCGCGCCGTGCACCGGCGCCGGGGGAGTACGTCACTGAGCGACAGACGCCCGGCCGGTCCGGACGGTTCCGGGCGCGGGGCCGGTCCGTCCCGGTCGTCAGCCCTTGCGGGCGGCGGCCAGGATCTTCTCGGTGGTGTGCAGGAAGCGCGAGGTGACCGATCCCCGGTAGGACTTGTCGAACGCGTCCTTGGTGACCCACTTGCCGTCCTTCAGGTGGATCACGAGGTACGCGGCCCCCGGATCGGCGCCCAGCACCTCGACGTCGCCCTTCGGCGAGCGGTGCGGGCGCGCCAGCTCGGCCGGCAGCGGCTCCGACAGGAAGGCGATCACCAGCCGGACGTCCGGCGTGACCTCGACGCCCCGGAACGGCTCGGCGGCGAGCAGCCCGGCGACCTCCTCGACCGTCCGCAGCATCACCGGCACCGGGTAGCCGAGCTCGCGCTCCAGGTGCTCCTCGATCCGCGCGGTCAGCGCGGCGCGGCCCCGCTCGTCGGTGGCGTCGGACGTGAAGAACACGTTGCCGCTCTGGATGTACGAGCGGACACCGCCCAGCCCCAGTTCGGCGAAGAGCGCCCGCAGCCGCTCCATCCTCACCGTCCGGCCGCCGACGTTGATGGCCCGCAGGAACGCGATGTACGTGGTCGTGGTGGTCACCGGGCCAGTGTGGCACCGGCCACCGACAGCCGCCGGGCGGCCGCCGCGCGGTCGCCGTCGCCCGGCGGTCGTTCGTCCCCGGCGGTTGTCGGTGCCGGGTGCCAGACTGGCGCCATGGCTACCTGGCAGGATTTCGAGCAGGAGGCACCCGAACTCGCGGCCCTGGTGAGGGCCCGGTTCGAGGCCGAGAAGCACCACGTCCTGGCGACACTGCGCAAGGACGGTTCGCCCCGGGTGAGCGGTACGGAGGTCGACTTCGTCGGCGCCGACCTCTGGCTAGGCTCCATGCACCACGCGGTCAAGGCCCGCGACCTCCAGCGGGACGGCCGCTTCGCGCTGCACGCCCACCCGGGGAACGAGACCATGGAGGGCGGCGACTCCAAGATCTCCGGCCTCGCGGTCGAGATCACCGACGAGGTCGAACTCCTCGCCTTCGCCGCCGAGTTGCCGGAGCCGCCGCCCACCCCGTTCCACCTGTTCCGACTGGACCTGCGGCAGGTGGTGCACACCTCCCTGGAGGGCGAGCACCTCTGGGTCCTCAACTGGCACCCGGGCCGGCCGCTGGAGCGGATCCAGCTGCACTGACCCGGGCGGCGTGGCCGGGCGGCCCCGCGGACCGGGGCGCCACGGTCCGCCGGGGCACTACGGTCGGCCGGCGCTACGGGAGGACGGACTTCAGCGCCTCCGGCGTGCGGGCCACCACGGCGTGCCCGTCGTCGGCGGTGATGATCGGCCGCTGGATCAGCACCGGGTGCTCGGCCATCGCGGCGATCCAGCGCGCCCGGTCGCCCGGCTCCCGGCCCCACTGCCGCATCGCCAGGTCCCGCGCGGTCGGCTCGTCGATGCGGGTGATGTCCCACGGCTCCAGGCCCAGGCGCTCCAGCACCTGCTCCAGCTCGGCGACGGTCGGCGGGTCCTCCAGGTAGCGGCGCGCGGTGTACTCGACCCCGTGGCTGTTCAGCTCGCTCAGCGCCGTCCGGCACTTGCTGCAACGGGGGTTGATCCAGATCTCCATGCCGACCAGCCTACCGAGGGCGCCCGCCCCGGCGACCCCGAGCGGTACCCGGCACGGCGGCCGTGTGAACGGCCCGGGAACTCGGTCGGGCCCACGAGCGGTTCAGGAACCGGAACCATCGTCTCGGAGGGGAGTGCCGGATGGACGGCGCGGAGATCATCGAACAGCTCATAACCACGGAGGTCAGGGCCGACCCGTACCCGCTGTACGCCCGGGCCCGGGCGCTGGGCCCGGTCGTCCCGGCCGGAGACGGCATGTTCGTGGTGAGCGGCTACGAGACGGTCAACAAGGTGCTGCGCACCCCCGGCTTCGGCGTCGCGACCGCCGACATGATGGCGGGGATCTCCCCGGAGCTGGCGTTGCACTCCTCGCTCGCCCTGTTCGGCCGCTCGATCCTGCAGCGCAACGCCCCCGACCAGCCCCGGGTCCGGGCACTGATCGCCTCGGTGTTCAACGCCCGCCGGGTCGCCGCGCTGCGTCCGGCCGTGGAGGCCGCGGTCGGCCGGCTGCTCGACGGGATGGCCGAGCAGGGCGCGGACGGCTCGCCCGTCGACTTCATGGACGCCTTCGCCTTCCGGCTGCCGGTCGGCGTGATCTGCGAGCTGCTCGGCGTCCCCGACGAGGACCACTACCGCTTCCGCGGCCTCACCTCCGACCTGACCGTCGCCCTGGAGATCCTCAAGGACCTCGACGAACTGCACGCGGCCGACAAGGCCGCCGAGGAGATGTCCCAGTACTTCACCGAGCTGGCCGCCGAACGCCTCGCCCACCCGCAGGACGACCTGGTCACCGACCTGGCCCGGATCGCCGCCGAGGGCGACGGGCGGCTCTCCGCCGAGGAGCTGCTGGCCAACCTGGTGCTGCTGCTGGTGGCCGGCTTCGAGACCACCACCAACCTGCTCGGCAACGGCCTCGCCCTGCTCTTCCGCCACCCCGAGGTGGCCGAGGGGCTGCGCAGCGGCGCCGTCTCCCCGGCGCTGTTCACCGACGAGGTGCTGCGCTTCGACTCCCCGGTCCAGGCCACCGTCCGGGTCGCGCTGGAGGAGGGCCTGGCCGTCGACGGCCTGCCCGTGCCGCCCGGCAGCACGGTGACCGTGCTGATCGGCTCGGCCAACCACGACCCGGCCCGGTACGACCGCCCCGAGGTGTTCGACCCGGGCCGCACCGACAGCCAGCCGCTCAGCTTCGGCGGCGGCCAGCACTTCTGCCTGGGCTCCCAGCTGGCCCGGCTGGAGGCCGAGATCGCGGTGCCCGCCCTGCTGGACCGCTTCCCGCGGCTCGCCCCCGGCGGCGTCCCCACCCGGCGGGACCGCCTGGTGCTGCGCGGCTACGAGACCCTGCCGGTGACCGTGTGCTGACCGCCCCCTGACCGTCCGCCTCGCCTCCCTGTCTGCCCGCCCGCCCGCCTGCCCGCCCGGCCGCCGTTCGTCGCCGTTCGTCCCCGGGCGGGCGGTGGGGGAGCATGGAGGGATGAACCGGTCATACCGGGACCCATGCGGCCCCGGCGGCCGGACCGGTCGGCCAGGAGGTCCCCGCCGTGCCCGCACCAAGCCGCCCGCCGCACCCCGTGGTCGAGCCGCCCCGGGTGCCGCGCTGGGTGCCCTGGCTGCCGGTGGTCCTCCTGGTGCTCGACCTGATCATCGAGGCCGTCGTCCCGGACGCCGTCGCCGCCGGCTTCCTGCTCACCGCCCTGCCCGTCGTCGCCGCCTTCAGCTACGGCCCGGCGCTCACCGCCGCCACCACCGCCGCGGCCCTCACCCTCCAGATCCTGCTCGCCCTGCGGGCCGGCCACATCAACGAGCAGCACCACGTCTGGGTCTACCTCGCCACCCTGCTCTCCGGCGTGATGGGCACCGCGCTGGCCTGGCAGCGCATCCGGCAGAACCGCAACCTGCTGCAGGTCCGGACCGTCGCCGAGACCCTGCAGCGCACCGTGCTGCGGCCCGTCCCCGAGCGGGCCGGCGGCCTGCGGGTCGCCGGGCTGTACCGCCCCGCCCAGGCCGAGGTGCTGGTCGGCGGCGACCTGTACGAGGTGTGCGACACCCGCTTCGGCGTCCGGGTCCTGCTCGGCGACGTCCGCGGCAAGGGGCTCGGCGCCGTCCGCACCGTCGCCGACGTGCTCGGCGCCTTCCGGGCCGCCGCGCACGACACCCCCGGCCTGGTCGACCTCGCCGACCAGCTCGACCGCGCCGTGCTGCGCGACGCCACCGACCGCGGCGACGAGGAGCTCTTCGCCACCGCCGTCCTGCTCCAGCACCGGCCCGGCTCCGACTGCGTCGAGATCGTCAACCGCGGCCACACCACCCCGCTGTTGCTCGCCGGGGGCACCATCACCCCGGTCTCCTGCGCCGACGAGCTTCCGCTCGGCCTCGGCCACCTCGGCCCGCCCGACGAGCGCGGCAAACCCACCGCCGTCGTCCTGCCCCCGGGCCACACCGTGCTGCTCTACACGGACGGCGTCAGCGAGGCCCGCGACGCCACCGGCGGCTTCTACCCGCTCGCCGCCCGCCTCGCCGCCTTCGGCGACACCACGCCGGACCGGGTGGTGTCCTTCCTCGCCCAGGACGTCCACCAGTTCGCCGGCCTGCTCGCCGACGACCTCGCCGTCCTCGCCCTCACGCCGGAACGCTGACCGGACCACCCCACTCCCACAGGTTCGCGAACAGCACCGCAACCGTCGGCGTCACCTTCCGCCCAGCTCCCACACCCCCGATCCAACCCACCCCCGCAACCCCTTTTCCCGCCCCCGGCCCCGACGTGCCCGGCGCACGCGAAGGGGCCGCCACGCCCGGTGCGGAACGTGACGGCCCCGAGAGGTCGGCCTACAGGTCGTAGTTCTGATCGAACATGCCTCTGACCAGCAGAAACATGGTCCACAGAGAAGATCATTTCACAACTGGTGCACACTCGGAGCGCTTGACGACGAGACGCGGTGAGAAACGTCGAGCGGAAGGAGGGAGGTTGTCGCACTGAACGGAGCGAGTCCTGTCAGCCGTGGTGGCGTGTCAGCAGGGCGTCGGGGATCGCTGCCGTGATGGGGGGCTCGTGAGTTCCTCGATGGATGAAGTGCAGATCCTCGCGGGCTCGGGTGCAGAGCACGAGGAAGCGGAGGCGTGCCTCGACTCCGGTCGGGTCCTCGGTGTAGCCGTCCAGGTCGGGGACGAAGACGCTGTCGAACTCGAGGCCCTTCATGCTTGCCGTGCTGACGATCCGGATGGGGCGGGTCGAGAAGTCCATAACGTTCCGGTAACGGTCGTCGAAGACGTACGCCTGGGTCATCTTCGCGAGCCCGCGGGAGGCCAGCCCGCCCTGGATCTCTCGGATCATCTGGACCGACCTGCAGATGATCCCGATGCTCCGGTCCTGATGGGCGTTGAAGTACTGGACGATTCCGGTGAGGAGGCCGTCGAGGGACGGAACCCGCATGACGACGGGCACGCTGCCGGAACGCGTGGGCAACGGCAGCCCGGTTCGGCTGTCCACATGGAACTCCGATGCCAGCAGGGTGATCTCACGGCTGCTCCGGTGGTCCTGCCGCAGTTCCATCGGAGCAGCCGGCACACCAAGCGTTCGACAGACCTCGGACAGTGCCGTCTCCTCCGCACCGATGCGCTGGTTCTCGTCCGCGAAGACGGTGACATCGACACCGAGGACGCGGCAGAGGCGGTAGAAGCCGAGCGGCAGGTTCTGGCCCTCGTCGACGACGAGATGCGTTGTCAGCCCTACGCCCCGCAGCACGCAGCTCCGCTGCATCTCGACCCAGTCGTAGCGCCGCTCGTCCTCGGCGGACCGTGGCGGTTCGCTTTCGAAGTTCTCCCGCCACAAGGCGTTGAGCCACCGGGCGCAAGTGGTCACGCGTGGCGTCCCGGTCAGCTCCGAGGCCAGTTGCGCGATGTACTGGTGCAGCAGGTTGTAGCGGGTGAGGAGGACAACCTCTCGGCCTGTCGTGGCCAGCGCCCACGCACGGTAGACGGCCATCACGGTCTTTCCTCCGCCAGGAGGACCGGTCACGACATGGTTTCCCCGGAACGGTAGTCCGACCACCGCCCTCTGGTCGTCCCTGAGTTCCAGCAGCGAAGGGAACCTCACGCCCCTTCCACCGCCTCGGCCGACTCCAACAGGGCCGCTTGCAGAACCTCCTGAAAGAAGCCGGGAACCTCGTTGCCGCCGATCAGGAGTGTCCGGTCCAGGAGGGAGTTGTCGATCTCGCAGCAGGTCTCCGGGAGCAAGGTGCAGGCGTGGCACGCCGCGCGGTTCAGGTTGGCCAGCGACCGGCCCGACGAGTCGGCGCACAGCGGATCCTGCGAACACCACTGGGCCGATTCGAGCAGGCGGATCAACGTCTCCCCCAGATACGGTGGCCGACCCTGACGTACGAGCCCGCCGAGGGTCCCCTCGGTGTCCCCGGCGGCCGTGTAGATGAACACGCCGGCCTGTGGCGGGTACGTGCTGTCCGTGGGGTGGCTCCGGGCGTAGACGCGTTCTCGCAGCGATGCCGCGTTGTAGCCGCTGTCGTAGGACAGCTGACGGATGAAGTGGTGGGCCAGCGTGTGCAGCATGACGAAGCGCGGGAGCAGCACCGGCCCCGACTTGTCCCTCAGCCGGTCGACCTTGAACGAGGTGGTCAGATCCCGCTCGATCCGTTGGGTCCAGAGACGGACCGGTTCGAGTCGCTCCCAGTCGGTCAGGCGCTCTTCGTCCAGGGATACGAAGATCCCCTCGCCGTAGGTCTCGACCGCGGGCAGCCACTTCGCCCGCTTCGCGGTGTCGACCGAGACGAGTCGACCGCCCTCGTCGCTGTCGCCGGCGCTGGGTTCGTAGCGGGAGAAGCCCTCGAGCGCTCGGACCTCGCGCACCCTGTCCGCCACGACGACGGAGGCGACCCTTCGATCCAGCTCCTGCATCGAATGTGGGGCGGTGCCGGCGATGTCGAGACGCGTCCGGCGCACGGAGAACGTCTTCGACCCGGGCACGGACTCCGGATCGGAGAACGCCGCCCACTCGGCGATGCTGAGGTGCTCGTCCGAGCCGAACGGCGAGGACGGGGCGCCCTGCTCGGAGGCGCGGAGCCCGATCTCTTCGACGAGCTCCTCGGAAACCCCACACTCGTCGGCGATGATGGCCCGGAAGTTGTCGGCGATCGGACTGCCGTAGCGGTCCCGATAGTCGGGCCAGAGGCGGTTGTCGAGGACCAGTTGGGTTGCGGGGTCCTGCTCCGACAGGCCGCTCGGGGCTGGGATGTCGATCGCGGAGTGGACGACCGGGAAGTAGACGTTGGCCGCACCGCGCTGTACTGCCTGAGGGGTCTCCTCGCAGGATTCCGGCTCGTCGGCGTCGTACTGCCAGGGATGGGTCCCAGGGCAGTTCATCCCCAACTTCCGCAGGACGTTCTTGTGGCTGATCCCCGAGAGATCCCGCCGTGCGTGGCAGGTCTCGCATACGACGTGCAGGGCCTCGAGGCCGGACGATTCGGGGGTGGCGAGAAATCGGAGCCGATTGGACCGGCACTGTCGTTGATCGTGCCCCTCACCCGCCGAATGAGCCCAGCGAACCCATGGGATGTCCGCTAGGTGACCGGCCCGACAGACCTGGATGAAACGCATGGGCGCCAGTTTCGGCCTGCCCAGGCAGCGCCCACAGGTGGGAACCCGGTCCTTCTCCTCGAGCGAGGTCTTCCAGAACGCCATCGTCCGGCAGAGGGGGCAGAAGAGCCACTTCGGGAAGCGCACGTACGTGGGCCCATTGCGGCTGGTGTAGGCCGCCTTTCCCGACGGGATGACGGGAGCTGAACGGAAGTCTTCCACACGCAATTTCGCCGCGAGCCGGGGGGACTCCACCCGTACGGCGGTCTTGGACCAACTGCGGATGTCCGCGGCCACGAACGATTCGCCTCGGAGGTCGATGATCCCGCCGACCCCGAACGGAACGATGGTCTGTGTCCTGCGGACCTTGCGACGGATGTCCTTCACGGCTTCACGCCCCCCTGACGACGACAAGGCAGTCGCGGTCGACATTGCGCATCGATTGGGCCGTCTCCCAGAGGCCCTCCTGCTTGCCGAAGTCGGTCAGGAGGGAACTGAACGTGCGGCCCTGGGGACGGTAGTACAGTCGCCCGCCTTCGCCCCGTGCATTCTCGGCCGCCTGCTGCCACTCGTCGATCCGCTCGTCTAGGCGCTTCGCCGTGTCCTCGGCCTCGTCCGGGTCGGCACGCCGCACGTGGTCGACGATGAGGTCCCGGATCCGGGCGACCTCGTCCATGTGCTCCAGGATCTCCCCGGCCCTGTTCTCGGCGGAGAGCCCGATCCCGTGGCGCACAAGGATGGTGAGTACGGCGTGCAGGGCGCGATCCCGGGACGGGAGCGACCATGGGGTGACGCTGGTGGGTTCGACGTGCCGGTAGAGCGAACGGTGATAGACGCCGAACGACTCGTAATGGGACCGGTCGCGAGGCTTGGTCGATCGGAACAACGTGACGATCAGCCCCGGTACGTCGCGTCGGCCCACACGACTGGTGGCCTGGATGTACTCGGAAGTCGTCTTGGGCTGACCGTTCATGAGCATCAGGCCGAGCCGGGGAACATCGACACCGACCGACAGCATGTTGGTGGTGGCGAGGAAGGAGACACTGCCTTGTTCCTCGAACCGCTTTCCCAGCCGATCGAGCAGCCGGGGTTGATCGGCTCGCGGGACGTTGCTGGTGAGTTCGACCACCGAGTTGTCGTCCAGTCGGCGGCGTCGGCATTCGTCCTTGGTGAGGTGCTCCAACCGGGCCGGGATGTCGTCCCTCGCGATCGTGACGGTCCGGCCGAGTTCCCTGAGGCTGTTGTGGTAGGCCACCATGGTCCAGTAGGCGTCCCGCTGTGCCTCGTCGTCCCCCAGGTCCATCGGCGCCTGGAGGCCGGCGGCGCCCACGTGGACGGTCGCCGTGGAAGCGGTGTGGCCCTGGGCCATCACGCCGACGTACAGGCGCCCGGGCTTCTCGTTGTCGGGTGAGGCGAAGTACGAGTGACCCGCCTCGAGACCCGCGGGTGGGAACAGCTGGACGGGACGTCCGTAGAGGCTTCGGATCTGGTCCTGTGAACGTCGGATCGTCGCCGTGGACGCAACGACCTTCGGTGTCGTGCCCTGCCAGGAGCAGAGTTCGAGGACGGCGGATTCGTACAGGCCGACCGTGGTCCCCAGGGGACCTGCCAACAGGTGCAACTCGTCCTGGATCACCAGGGACGGTGGCCGCCTGCCGTCCTTGCCGAAGAGGCTGCCGGCCTCGGACTCCCACGCCAGGCGGGCGAACTTGTCCACTGTGCCGAGCACGAAGGTCGGCGGTTCTTGATAGATCTGCTCGTCCACCACGGCGACGGGCAGCCGGTCGTGGAAGACGCACGATTGCCGTGGACAGAAGAACCAGGTCTCACCTCCGTTCGCGTGGATGCCGAAGTCCTGGCTCTGACCGCTGCGTTCGGGGACGATCTCGGTACCGCACCAAGGGCAGCGCTCCAACAGGAAGCGGTCGTCCGGTTCGGGTGCCTGCTTCAGGGCGTCGAGTTCCTGCTCGGCGGCGGAGATCCTGTTCGGCGTCGTCTCCTGGCCGACCCAGAGCCCGATACTGATGGGTTCCTGCCCGAGGTCGTGGCGCAGCTCGCCGTCGTGCCCGGCTCTGATGTATTCCAGTGCACAGATCGCGGTCGCCGTGCGCTGGAACTGCTGCGTGGTCAACAGACTGAGCGTGTACCGGCTCAGAACCGCCGTGCCACCACCCGCGACGCCGTACTGGAGCCGACGGCGGAGGATCTCGAAACAGGCGGTGAGCAGGTATGCCTCGGTCTTCCCGCCACCGGTCGGGAACCAGATGAGGTCGACCGTCCGCCGGTCCTCGTGTTCCGGGATCATCAGGCTCTCGACCACGAGCAGGAAGTAGGCGAGCTGGAAGGGGTGCCAGGCGTAGTCGGTTGGAGGCTCGGTGAGCTCGACCACCTCGCTGTTCCTGCGCCTGCGGCTGCCCGCCAGCTCGGGACGGCTGTGGAGCATCTGGAGCGCCATGGCCCGGTTGGCCAGGCGGAAGGCAGCCCGCGCCCGCTTCCCGGTGGGTGTCGACGAGGTGAGCGCGGCCACTCCGGAGGCCATCCGGTCGAGCGCAGCGCCGATCCGGCCCAGCAGACGTCCGGCGGGAGCGGCGGCCCACCGCGGCAGGGACTCGGCCTCGGACCGCTGGGTCTCGAACCACTTGCGGTACCCGAGGACGAACGAGTTCAGCTCGTCCCGCAGATCCTCGACCGCGAGCTCGGGATTCGACAGGTACGCGAGGTTGAGGACCGGAAGGTTCCGGGGTCCGTCGGGTTTGATGTGGGCGACGACCTGTTCCGGCATGACCTCCGTGCGTAGGGTGGTCACCGGACCGGGGCTGTCATCCCACACGACGGCACATCCGTGGCCCACGGCGCGGGTGATGATGTGCCGGTACTGGACACGCAGTTCCTGTTCCTCCTCGTCCCGGCTGTTGAGGCGGGTGCTCGGGTATTCGAGCACGGTGCCGTCGCTCGTGGTGGCGCGGAGCGAGACCTGGAAGAGCATCAGCTCTCGGTCCTTGTGACGGCTCTCCTCCTCCTTGTGCGCGTTGGACAGTACGCAGGTGACGAGATGCCCGACGCCGAAGCTTCGCCAGCGGACGTGGAGCAGGCCGTGTCCCTCCAGGCAGGGGACCGGAGAGTCGGATCCGAGCTCCACGGTCATGGGAGTCGACAGCCGCGGCTGGCGCTTCCAGCTGCGTCGCCCGCCCTCGCGGAGCGTCAGGTAGCGCGAGGCCTCGCAGACAATCTCGATTCGACGCGCGTCGGTGAAGAAGGAGAAACCGAGGGAGGAGGGGAGCCAGGCGTTGGCCTCGGCGACCGGATCGTCGGCGAAGGTGTCCTCCTCGCCGGACCCGGCCTCGGACTCGTCGAAGCTCTCCTCGCCCTCGGACGCCGCGTGTTCGAGCATGGAGGAACCGCGCGGGTACAACGTGCCCATCAGATAGCGGCGGTCCGGCGGATCGACAAGGTGTTCCTCCTTCTCGGGCCCGGGACCGACCAGTTGATGGCGGAGGTAGGAGACGTAGGCATCCCGGTGGGCGGAGAGCGACAGCTCGGTGTCGGTCACTTCGGTGCTCCCGCTCGTGTGATCACGGCCATTCCCAGGTTACCCAGCGCCTTCCTGACGCCTGGGCGGCATGCGATCCAGAGCTGGGCGCGAGCCCTGGTGAAGGCCACGTAGAGCGCGTCGAGCCGGCCTTCCAAGTGCTGGGGCTCGAGATCGATGAGACAGACGACGTGGTTCTCGTGCCCCTTGAAGTCGGCGACGGAGGACCAGGTGAGCCTGCGCTTGGTATGGGCCGAGCCGACCACGTCGGTGAAGCGCTCGACCTTGGACGCGCGCTGGGAGAAGCTGGCGGAGCTCGACTCCCAGTCGCCCGCGACCGACAGGAGCGTGATGTCCTGCGGAGACACCTCCTGCTGCAACAGGTTGTTCACGTAGACATCGAGCTGCGCGGCCTCGTCCCGGACGTCCTGGACATCCTGGAAGAATGGAGGTTCCCCTTCACCGGCCGAGGCGACACCTAGGTCCGCACCCGTGTACGTCCGGACCTCCTTGACGATCTGCACGGTGTTGCGGCAGTTGCGCTTCATCGGCCCGTACACCGTGCCCATGCCACGCAGGTAGTCCCATGCCTCGGGGTCGAAGGTCGTCGGGGCGAGCACCTGGTTGTTCTGGTCCAGCATGAAGATCCATCGGCCCTGTTCGAGCCCGCCCGCCGACAGGTCGTCCAGGACGCCGAGTCTGTCGAAGGTCATCAGGTCCTGGGCCTCGTCGATGATCACGTGGTCGAAGGCATGACCCTGGACCTCCGCGAGCCGGTCGAACGGCAGGACGGTGACCGGGTGGTCGGAGAGGATCCGGGCCAGGTGGGTGGTCAGGGTGGGACTCGCGGCGGTGAAGAGGACACTGCCGGTGGCGGAGCTGCGTCGCGCGGCCTCGGCCGCCAGGAAGGTCTTTCCGGTGCCAGCGCCTCCGGTCCAGATGAGGCGGGGGTTCGACTCCAGCTCGTCCAGCCTGTCCAGCTGTTCCTCGGTGAGGCGCTCGAAGGCCACGTCCAGGTCTGTCAGCCGGGCGCGCAGGTTCGGTACGAGGTCGAAGTCCGGGCGGATCGCGTTGAGCATCTTGTTTCGCAGCGCCGCCGGTACGTCGCTCTCCGCCCACCAGTTGCGCGTGCGCCAGAAGCGGGTGGCCCGCGCGATGCCCTCGCCCAGCCCGCGCCCGCCGGCATAGGCATTGCTGCCCAGGTACTGCTCGGGCTCGAACTCAGTGGTCCGGTCGAGGTCGACGTCCGGCGTGATCACCAGGTATCCGCTCGGGACCTTCAGCGTGCGCAGATCGCCTACCCGCTCGCCGAGCTGGCGCTCGAACGCGTGCATGCCCCCGCTGGCCTGGGAGAAGGGGCTCTCGCCGGGGCGCTCGTCGGTACCGGACGGCCCGTAGTACCACTTGCCGTCCCGTTGGCAGACCCGGCCACCCTTGACCTCGATGAAGAGCAGCAGCTCCGGCATGATGACGACGAAGTCGATTTCACCGACGCGCTTCCGGGCGTGCCGTGGGAGGTGGACCGAGTGCAGGGCGACGCTCCGGGCGTCCGGGATGGCCTTGAGCGCCGCGAAGACGCTGCGCTCCGCCCGGCTCTGCGTGCTGTTCGAGATCTCGCTCGGGATGATCCGCATCAATTCTCCCCACCCTTACCGACGGATCTTCAACATACCGAATGCCGACCTCCGGCCCTCGAGTGCGGGCCGTGGCGATCAGTGGCTGGCAGTAGTGGCCGGTTAAGTGATGAACTACGGGCAGATACCGGCGAGCAGGCGAGGCGATCATGGTGAACGGTGGTGCGTGCGGTGAGCGCCTGCACAGCATCGACCGGGACTTCCTCGTCGGTCTGATCGGTCGGTTCCAAGTCGAAGGGGTGGACGCCAGGTCCGCGTTGGCACAGGTGGTGAGGGCCGCGCGACTCGACGAGGAGCAGGCCGTCGACCTGTGGCATTCGGTCCTTAGGAGCCGAGTGGACTCCTCCTCCGACGAGGGGGAGGGGTGCGGGTCCGGGCCTGCCGACCGGTCCGAAGCGGTGTTCGTCGATGACATGGGGGACGCCGCCTCGCGCGGCCCCGATGACGACGAGGAGACTCCGGACCTTGACCGCCTCCGGGGTACGGTGCGTATCGATGACCTGGAAGCTGCACGCCGCCTGGCCCGGGTCGTGCTCCGCGTCGATCGAAGGCGGCCAGCCCCGGACGCATATCTGTTGAGCGCGGAGGAGGAGGTGGGACTCTCCCTTCTCTTTCGCGACGGCATCGCGGCAGAGGAAGAACTGCCGGAGGGCTACGTCGCTTCTCTCGCACGCGACGGCGAGCCGTATCAGGCATTCTCCGCGATGGTCGTCCACAACCGCCGGTTGGTCGTGAGCACCGCGCATGCGCTGGGATACCGGACGGATCACCCCGACTACGAGGATCTCCTGCAACACGGCACGATCGGTCTGATGCGGGCCGTGGAGAAGTTCGACATCTCCGTCGGGTGCAAGTTCTCGACCTACGCCACCTGGTGGATCCGGCAGCGCATCACTCGCGCAGTGGCCGACGAAGGGTCAGCCATCCGGTTTCCGGTCCACATATGGACCGAGATCGACAAACTCCGGCGGAGAGAGAGGGAGTTCCTCGAGCGAGGAACCCGACCGACCGCCCTCGATCTCTCGCTCGCATGTGACCTGTCCCTGGAGAAGGTGACCGAGTACCTGCGGCTCGGTCGACGGAGGGTCTTCTCGATGGACCAGCCCGCAGGTGACGGCGTGACGCTCGGACAGTTGATGGTCGTCGATACGGCATCGGTCCCGGGGCCGGAGCACGCGCTCTGGTCGCGGTTCCAGCGCCAGGAGCTCCTACAGTGGTTCGAGGACGGCGGACTGGCGGAACGGGACCGCGAAGTGCTGTTCCTGAGATTCGGATTCGTCGACGGCCGGCAGTGGACCCTGGACGACATCGGCAAACGCTTCGATGTCACACGCGAACGCATTCGGCAGATCGAGAGCAGGGCGCTGAAGGACCTCGCGGTCCTGTTCGGACTGCTGCCGGACAACGCCGCTTCCGAGCGGCGGCGGTCGAAGGCGGCCGTGAAGCGTGCGGCCCTCGATCGGGCCGCACGCGGCGGAGCAGCGGGGCGCCGCGGCACGGTCGGCAAAGCGGAAACAACGCACAGTTCCGAGGAGAGAGGGGGAGCGGTGACCTCGAAGGAGACCGGACCCGGTCCGCAGATCGCCGGGACGGTGGCCGGGCACGGCATGGGTGCCACGGAGCTCAGGCGGTCGCCGGCCATGGTGGAGGGTTCTTCGGGTGGCGTCGGTGTACCGCCCGTCTGGTACCACCGGCCCGGTCACGAGGACGGTGGGCGGGAGTTCGGCAACGCGGCGGCGTTCGCCTTCGAGGCGGATCTGGAGGTACTGGCACGCGAAGCCACGCAGAACAGCTTGGACGAGCGTGATCGGCGCAACGACCGTCCGGTCAAGGTCCGTTATACGCTCCACGAGCTGACCGGGGACCATCTGGCCCGATTCCGTGACGCGATCCGTTGGGACGGCCTCAGGCCGCACTACGAGGCTGCCGCCGCACAGGACCAGAAGGTCGGGCGCGTCATCAGCACAGGTCTGCGCGAGATGTCCGAGGGGAAACGGCTGGTTCTGCTCCGGATCGACGACTACAACGCGAGCGGCCTGACCGGCGACGACTACGAGGACGGCCGGTTCGCCGCGGTGGTCCGGCGTCAGCTCGACAGCCGGAAGGCGGACGCCTCGGCGGGAGGCTCGTACGGCCTTGGGAAGGCGACCCTGTGGGCCACCAGTCGGCTCGGCCTCGTGCTCATGAACTCGACACTCTCCGAACCGCACGAGGGACGCACCGAGCGCCGGTTGGTCGGACGGCTCGACCTGCCGTGGCGGGAGGTGGCCGGTGAGAGGTTCGCGGGTCCCGCCTGGTTCGGGCAGCCCGACCCCGAGGCGGAGAACACGAGCGTGGTCCGCTCCTGGTGGGCGGACGAGGAGACGGCCGAGCGCCTGCACCTCGCCAGGGAGCACGACGACCCCGGGACGTCTTTCCTGATCGTGGGGGCGCACGACGTGGCCAGCCTCGTCGGTGCTGGAGCGGACGGTGGCGGCGACCCGAGCGACGACGAGGACAGTCTGGAGCGCATGCACCAGCGTCTGGTCGGTGCGCTGGGACGCAACTTCTGGGCCGCGATGACGGAGGGAGGGGGGCGTCCTCCGCTCCTGGAGGCGTCGGTCCGAACGCTGTGCAACGGTGTGACGCACATCGCGGAGGAGCGGGTGGATCCCCAGCTGCACCAGCCCGCTCGTACCCGCGCACTCCAGGCATTCCTGGCCGGCACCACGGTGGACCGGCTCACTGCCGCGGGGCAGGTGGCTCTCGCCACGGTGCGCCTGAACCTTCCCGGGCGGGAAGGCGTTGCCGGCACCGCGGGCGAGCACCGCGCGGTGTTGCTGGTCACCGATGCCACGGACGCGGACGGCAGGATCAACCAGGTGACCGGGATGCGCGGGAACCGCATGACGGTCAGGACCAGCCGGGTGCCGGGGCTCCCGGTCGGGACCAATCCGTTCCAGGCCGTGCTGCTCGCGGGCCGGGCGGCGGGGGAGGACGCGCCGTTCGCCGTCGAGGCGGAGGAGTTCCTGCGTGCCTCGGAGCCGCCGGAGCACAACAAGTGGGGTCAGACCGACGAACTGAGAATGCGCTACTCACCCTCGGCGCACCGTCGGATCGCGGCGATGACGTCGGAGATCAACAAGGCGGTGCAGCAGCTCGTGGCGGTTGCGAGGAAGGACAAGCGCGACGGCACGAGCAGGGTGGGCAGGCGACTGAAGATCTCGGGGAAGCCCGCCGTCAAGGTCAGGGGTACGGTCACGCCGCCCCGGCTCGATGATCTGGAAGCCGTCATCGACTCCTCCGGTGCCTGGCAGATCACGGCTGTCGTCAAGGTGTCGCCGGGAGAGGAGGCGTGGGCCATGAGCCCGGTAGCGAAGGTGGAAGTGCGATCCGGCCCGCGGCCGTTGGTGCGATGGTCCGAGCTGGCCGCCGTCAGCAACTGCGAACTGGTCGACGGTGTGCTGCATTTCGCGCCGGGCGGGGGCCGTCGTGCGGTGTTCCGCGGTGTCACCGACGTGTCGACGCATCCGGTACGAGCCGGGCTGGCCGGACTCGTCGTCGAACTTCAGGAGAGCAAGGAGACCGAGGCATGAAGGCATACGCCTATCCCCGGTTGACCGGCCCGGTGACGGCCAGGGTCACCGCGGTCCGGCTGCGCGGTCCGGGCGAAAGCCGGGAACACCTGGAATCCCGCGGCTGGTCGGTGGTCGAGCAGGTCGTGGCGCTGGGCATGGCGGAGCGGGACGACTGGCACATGGCCAGGCTCTCGCTCGCGGTAACGGTGCCTGCTCGGGAGATCGAGACGAAGAAGCACTGGTCGGACGTCGCCGTCATCGCCGTCCTGACGGAGGGCGTCACCAACGCCCGAACGGTGGCCCGGTTGAAGCCCGGCACCGATGGCGGCCAGGAGTGGACCGGGGAGGTCGAGCTTGACCGGGACAGCCACGTCGACCGGGCGTCCCTCACTGTGTACGTGGTGGCGACGGTGGGAGGTGTGGCGGGCAGGATCATCGGCTCCACAGAGCAGGAGTGGCTTGTCGACGTGATTTCCGACGCGCCGCTGAGGGATCGCCAACTGGACGTGACCACCGTGAGCTTCGCCCGGGGCAAGGAGTGGTTGAGGCCCTTCAGGGAAGTTCCCTGGATAGTGGACATCTCCGGACGGATGCCCGCAGTGCGTCTGAACTCCGACTTCGAAGGATTCGCGGCACTGGTCCAGAGCCCGGGTTCGAAGATAGAGGCCATGGTGGGCGAGATGCTGTTGGCGCAGATGTGCGCGGAGGTGTGGACGGCGGTGTTCCACACGGCCATCGGAGATCTGGAGATCGAGGAGGACGGGACCCCGCTCTTCCCGCCGGACTGGCGCGGTGCGGTGCTCCGGGAGATGCTTCCGGACATCGTCCCCGGACGATCGGCCGAGGCGGCCCTGCGCGAAGTCCACAAAAGGCGTGTCGGGGAGGGAAGCTGGACCGATCTCCAACCACGGATCCAGTACGCCGCAGCTCGTCGTGCCGATGTTCCCAAGGCATTGACCACCGCTGTTCGCGATATCGAACGATTCGAGCAGGAGACCCACGCGTGACTTCCCGACCGGAGCACCTGCCGGAGCGGCTCGCTCTGATCTCCGATGCACAGGCCGCCGAGTACCTGACGGCGGGAGTGCTTGAAGGGCGGGACGATGTCCGCTCCATCGCCCTGAGCAAGGTGGCGGAGCCGCTGCTCGGGGATGACGTGCGAGCAGAGTCGTATCGGGTCCGGGACCTGATCGACGATGCGATGGACATGTTCCGCACCGAACGGCCGACCGCGGCGGACGCGTGGTTGGCGCCGAGACTCCACGAGACCCTTCGACTGACCCGGAGGGAAGCCGCGGAGAAGGGATTCTGGAACTACCTGGCCCTCGGCGTGGCGCCCGACTACGTCGTGTGGCGTCACCTGCCCGACCCGAAGGCAGACGGGTCGCCGCGTGCCGTGGCCCGGGACAGGTTCGTCGGTCCGCACTACAAGCAGGCGTTCGCCAGGCTCTGGTGGACCGCCGAGCTGTTCCGTGACGGCCCGGACTATCGGCCGGTTGTCGCCGCCTGTGGCTATCAGGACATGCTCAACTACGCTGTGCGGCTCGACGTCATCGACCACCGCCCGACTGCCCAGGCCCTGGTCCGACTCCTGGAGCGGGGAACGGTGCGGACCGGGCGGGAGGTCAACGCCCTGATGCCGGCGATCAACGCCGCAGCGGCCACCCTGATGTACGACGTCATCGCTCCTGACGTCGATCGTGACGGAGACCCCTTGCGTGAGTGGATCGAGGAAGGGGCCTCGGCCCTTCCCACTCCGCGGAACACCTTGCCGGACGGACCCGCGGAGGAACGGGTCCCGGACGACGCGGTGCAGCACCTGGTCGCCCGGTTCGAGGACCTGTTCTCCGACGTCTCAGTCAGGGGGCGGGCTTCCGGGGAGTCCGGCTGACCTTGTGGCTGTCCTCGGGGCATCGGCTCCGGTCGCCGCACCCGATGTCACGCAGCCGCGCGGTCAGGTCCTCGCTCGCCTCCGGCCAGGTCGTCGAGTCCGCCAACTGTGCGTCCGAGGGCGCAGCGTCGTGCAGCGCGTGGCCGAGCACGTGCATGCCGAGCAGGGGAGGTACGGCGTTTCCGACCTGCTGAGCCCGATCGTTGCCCGACCAGGGGAAGTTGTGCGGAAAGGTCTGGAGCACTCCGGACTCGGCGATCGTGAAACGGTCGAACTTGTTCTCATCGTAATCCGTTTGTGTCCGGTAGATCTTGTTGCGGGACACCTTTCCGGTGACGGTGAAGGCGGGTTCCGAGGACAATCGCCGACCACGCTTCTTCGGGTTGCCGTTGGAACCGTAGTTGGATACGACGAAGAACTTCGTCCGGCCCTTGCAGCGGAACCTGGACATGTCGACAGTCGATCCCGGCAGAACGTCAGCGGCATCGAGTGCCTCCGCCATGGAGACCCAGTTGTGCGCAGGACGGGAATCGACCGCGAACGTCTCCGTCTGGCCTGCCCTGCCCTTTCCACGACGTACGTCGAAGGTGCGGTGGGTCGCGCCGGGCCGTGAGACGGGACCCGAGCCCACGAGACGCGCAATGAGCACTGCTCGAGTGCGTGTCTGCGGGACCCCGAATTCCTCGGTCTTCAACTCCCAGCAATCCGCCTCGTACTTGACGCCTCCGAGTCGCCCTTCGCCACTGCGCAGAAGTTGGGCGTAGACGTCCCACAGGGGCAGCACAGCAGGCACCTGTTCCAGGACGATCACCCGATACGGGTCACGGTCCTTGGTCTCTATCGCCTTGAGTAGCCAGCGGAGGGGTTCCAACACCAGCGCGGTGCGTGGATCCACGTTCAGGGAGTGGAGATCCTCGTCGATCCGGGCGTCGTCCTCGCCGGAGACGAGTCGGCGGATGAACTCCTTCACCGTGTCCAGCGCTGCCCTTCCGCTGCCACGCCCCGCCACGGAGAAGGACTGGCACGGGGGGCCGCCGGCCAACACGTCCACCGACCGGGGGATCTCGTCGAAGCGTGTCTGGCGCATGACGCTGACGTCGGCATGGAACGTCGGCAGGCCAGCCGCATAACGGGTTTCGCAGGCGTTCCGATCCCATTCGATGCCGATGCTCTTGAACCCCAGGAAGTGCGCGGCCACGTCGAGACCGCCGGGACCCGCGAAGAGGTCCAGAATGCGGACTCCGTCGAGAGGGTCGGTCTGTGCTTCTGGGCTGCTCATGGGGCTGAAGTCTATCCGGCCGCCGCGACAACGCCGCCGATGTGTCGATCGGTTGGTCGTGAGCCAGGGGCGCGCTGAGCGTCAGGTGCCCTTGGCCTGTCGAGTCCGCAATACCGGGGCCGCTGCTCTGTGCGGAGTCCCCTCGCCGCTGCGGTGTTGTCCGCGGTCACAGGGCTCCTCAGGAGGAGCTGTGCGAGCCGCCTTCTTCTCTTCCACGGCCGTGGCGACTGTGCGCGCGACGGTATCCGGTGACTCGTGCTCCCAGAAGCGCACAACCGTCCAACCCTCGGACATCAGCTGGGCGTTCGTGTCCAGATCCCGTGCGATGTTGCGGTCGAGCTTCTGCCGCCACCAGTCCGCGTTCGCCTTGGGGCTCGTGGCGTGCTCCGGGCAGCCGTGCCAGAAGCAGCCGTCGATGAGAACGGCCAACCTGACTCTCGTGAACGCGATGTCGATCTTGCGGCGGCGCATGCCGGGCACGGGGAAATGGGTGCGATAACGGTAGCCCCAGGCATGGAGGACCTTCCGTACGGCTAGCTCGGCCGCTGTGTCACGGCTGGTCTGGCGACTCATCCGCGCCGAGACCTTAGGGCTGGAGGGCAGTACAGCTGGCATACCTCCATTGTCTCGTTCTCATGGGGTGCATCGGTACCGTGTGCACGTTTTGCCGGGGTACGGCTGGTGTCACTGCGCGATGCTGTCACGGTTACCCGAGGCCGGTTCTCCGGCAGCGTCTTCCGGCGTGGCCGCCGGTTGTGCTCCTGGGCTCTGTCCCACGATCGCCGAGATGCCCCACCCCACCGCTGCTGCCACGATCGCGAAGCAGGGCACCGCGGCGGTTCAGCCCAGCGGGCTGGCGCCGGGGGTGCGGGGCTGAGAGCGCGCAGGCCGGTGCCGGTAAGGGCGCCGACGACGATCTTCCACCGCTCGGGATTCGTCTGCGGAGGCCGGTTGCCCGGTTGAAGTCGGTTCGCCGGTGGGCTGCGGTGACGGGCAGTCCCGGCGAGGCTGTTGTGCGGCTGCTCTGGCGTGCGGGTGGGCGGCCTGGAGTGCTTGCTTGCCCTCGCCGATGAGTTGGACTGCTGCCATGCAATGCGGTCGGCCGTGAGACCCAGCCGACCGCAGGCGCGGACTGTTCGCGCCCTGATCAACCACGTGATGCGGCGGCCTCTCGGTTGGCCCGCTAAACGGTAGCCAGGACGACACAAAGGCAACGGCTGCTCATCATCACGTCGCTGTGGGTCGCGTAGTGGCGGTTCAGGCCAATGAGAGGTCCTGCGTCGAGATCGAACTCAGTGCACACCCATTTCACATCGCGAGCCCAGAGCGTTCGGCGCGCGTCGGCGGCCTGGCGTTTCCGCAGGTCAGCGCCTCGCTGACCTGCGGAAACAATGAGAGATCGAACTGCGTTTCCGCAGGTCAGAGCAGGTCCTACAGGTCGTAGTAGAGCTCGAACTCGTGGGGGTGGGGGCGGAGGGCGATCGGGGCGATCTCGTTGGTGCGCTTGAAGTCGATCCAGGTCTCGATCAGGTCCGGGGTGAAGACGTTGCCCGCGAGGAGGTACTCGTGGTCGGCTTCCAGGGCGTCGAGGACGGCCGGGAGGGAGGAGGGCACCTGGGGGACGTTGGCGTGCTCCTCGGGGGCGAGCTCGTAGAGGTCCTTGTCGACGGGCTCCAGCGGCTCGATCTTGTTGCGGATGCCGTCGAGGCCGGCCATCAGCATGGCGGAGAAGGCCAGGTAGGGGTTGGAGGACGGGTCCGGGGCGCGGAACTCGATGCGCTTGGCCTTGGCGTTGGAGCCGGTGATCGGGATGCGGATCGCGGCCGAGCGGTTGCGCTGCGAGTAGACGAGGTTGACCGGGGCCTCGAAGCCGGGCACCAGGCGGTGGTAGGAGTTCACCGAGGGGTTGGTGAAGGCGAGCAGCGAGGGGGCGTGCCGGAGCAGGCCACCGATGTAGTAGCGGGCGGTGTCGGAGAGGCCGGCGTAGCCCTGCTCGTCGTAGAAGAGCGGCGTGCCCTCGGTCCAGAGCGACTGGTGGACGTGCATGCCGGAGCCGTTGTCGCCGAAGATCGGCTTGGGCATGAAGGTGGCGGTCTTGCCCGCCCGCCAGGCGACGTTCTTGATGATGTACTTGAACAGCATCAGGTCGTCGGCGGCGTGCAGCAGGGTGTTGAACTTGTAGTTGATCTCCGCCTGGCCGGCCGTGCCGACCTCGTGGTGCTGGCGTTCGACCTCCAGGCCGGCCGCGGCGAGTTCCAGCGACATCTCGGCGCGCAGGTCGGCGAAGTGGTCGACCGGCGGGATGGGGAAGTAGCCGCCCTTGTACTTGACCTTGTAGCCGCGCACGTCGCCCTCGGCGGCGCCGCTGTTCCAGGCGCCGGCCTCCGAGTCGATGTGGTAGAAGGACGCGTTGGCGCTGGTCTCGAACCGCACCGAGTCGAAGACGTAGAACTCGGCCTCGGGCCCGAAGAAGGCGGTGTCGGCGATGCCGGAGGAGGCGAGGTAGGCCTCGGCCTTCTTGGCGACGTTGCGCGGGTCGCGGCTGTAGGCCTCGCCGGTGACCGGGTCCTGGATGAAGAAGTTGATGTTGAGGTGCTTCTCGGCCCGGAAGGGGTCGAGGCGGGCGGTGGCGAGGTCCGGGACGAGGGCCATGTCGGACTCGTGGATGGCCTGGAAGCCGCGGATCGACGAACCGTCGAACATCAGGGTCTCGGACGGGTCGAAGGTCGCCGCAGGTACGGAGAAGTGCTGCATGACGCCCGGCAGGTCACAGAAGCGGACGTCGACGAACTTCACGTCGTTGTCCTGGATGAACTGCTTCACTTCGGCGGCGTTGTTGAACATTCGTCCTCCTCGGCGTGCGAATGGGGCTCACCCTAGGAACGGGTCGTTTCCGCTCGGTGACCCTTTCATTTCCCAAATGTTACGCGCGGTCGCCGAGCGGGCGGCAAAGGCGTACGGGACCGGGCAAAACGACCCGCCCTCCGAGGTGGCGCCCCTGGAGTGGTCTGGACCACTTGGATGTTCGATCACCGGGGCCGGTCACCGGGATTCACTCGGTCGTGGACGACGCCCCCGGCGACGGGGGAGCCGATGCCGGGCTGCCGCGTGAGCCCGGTTAGTGTGGATTCGTGGACACCAGAGAAGCGTTGGGATCGTGGATCGACGGCCCTAAGGCGGCCGCCGAGAAGATGGGCGCCGACTTCGGCCACCGCGGCGAGCGCCTCGGCCTGCCCAAGGAGGGCTCCGGCTCGATCGCCGGCCCGGGCCGCCGGATCGGCGCCCTGTTCGTGGACGGCTGGCTGGTCGCGATGATCTCGTACGGGCTGCTCGCCAAGGGCGACGCCTCCGAGGCGAACCTGTGGACCAGCCCGCTCTACTTCGTGATGGCGGCCCTGCTGCTCTCCACCACCGGCACGACGCTCGGCAAGCGGCTGTTCGGCCTGCGGGTCGTCCGGCTGGACGGCGGCCGCGCGACCATCCCGCAGGTCCTGCTGCGCACCCTGCTGCTCTGCCTGGTGGTGCCGCCGCTGGTCTGGGACCGCGACACCCGCGGCCTGCACGACAAGGCGGTCGGCACCGTCGAGGTGCGGATCTGACGAACGGCCGCCGGGCGCGGCACCGCCCGGCACCACGAAACACCGAACGGCCCCGCTGCGGAGCTTCCGCGGCGGGGCCGTTCGGTGTACCAGTCGGAGGGAGAGGGGGTCAGCGGACCTGGCCGCCCTTGGGCATCCGGGCACCCTTGGGCATCGGGCCCTTGGGGATCGGCGCCTTGGAGAGCAGGTCGCCCAGCGCGCGCAGCCGGTCGTTGGTCTCGGTGACCTGGGCGGCGGTGATGGCGCGGGGCAGCCGCATCAGGTGGATCTGCAGCTTCTTCAGCGGGACCTCGCCCTCGCTGTTGCCCACCACGATGTCGTGCACCGGGATGTCGCCGACGATGCGGGCCATCTTCTTCTTCTCGGAGGCCAGCAGCTGGCGCACCCGGTTCGGGTTGCCCTCACCGATCAGCGCGATGCCGGCCCGGCCCACGGCGCGGTAGACCGCGTCCTGGTTGCGGGTGATCGCGACCGGGGTGGTGCTGGAGCTCCAGCCGCGCCGGATGTTGTCCAGCACCGCCGCGACGGCCCCCGGCTGCCCCTCCATCTGCCCGAACGCGGCGCGCTCGGCCCGGCGGCCGAAGACGATCGCGACCGTCAGCACGGCCACGATGAAGCCCAGGATGCCCAGGTAGATGGGGTGGTCGATCGCGAAGCCGATGGCGAGGAACACGCCGAAGGTCAGCAGGCCGACGCCGGCAATGATCAGGCCGATTTTGGGGTCGACCTCTTTGGTCATTTTGTACGCCCGGCCGATCTGCTTCAGCCGCCCGGGGTTCTCGGATGTTTCCCTCGCCATAAGGCTCATGGTACGTGGCACGGGTGCGGGATATCCAAGCCTGGGTACCCGTTCGCCCGAACCGTGACCCGGGCGTCGGTGCGCCGTTGCGGACAGCTACGCCCGGGGCGCGTTCCTGGCGCCCCGGCCACCCGTCGCTCCCCGACCGCCCGCCACCGCCCGGGCGTCCGCCGTCGCCGCCGCGTCGTGCCGGCGGTCGGCCGCGTACCGGCGGTTCTCGCAGACCGCCGCCCAGGCGTTGCGCCGCGCGCGCCGCTGCCCGGGCGCGAGCAGGACGCTCTCGGCGAACCGCAGCGCCACCCCCACCGGCCCGATCCGCATCTCCATCCCGAACAGCTCCTCTCGTGGCTGAGAAGAATCGAACGCCTGCCGAGCGTCCATCGTCCCCACCCCGTGTTACCAGTCCGTGACCAGGCCGTCAAAGCGTGGTGAACGCCGGAAGGGCGGAGCCGCAGCTCCGCCCTTCCCCTGGCTCGAAACCGTCGCGGACGGTCAGACCGCCGCCTGCGCGCGCCGCTCCAGCGCCTGCCGGTACAGCCGGCCGGCGCGGTACGAGGAGCGCACCAGCGGGCCCGACATGACGCCGGCGAAGCCCAGCTCCTCGGCCTCCTGCTGCAGCTCGACGAACTCGTGCGGCTTGACCCAGCGCTCCACCGGGTGGTGGCGCAGCGAGGGCCGCAGGTACTGGGTGATGGTGATCAGCTCGCAGCCGGCGCCGACGAGGTCGGCCAGCGCCTGGCTGACCTCCTTGCGGGTCTCGCCCATGCCGAGGATCAGGTTGGACTTGGTCACCAGCCCGGCCGCGCGGGCCTGGGTGATGACGTCCAGCGAGCGCTCGTAGCGGAACGCCGGGCGGATCCGCTTGAAGATCCGCGGCACCGTCTCGACGTTGTGCGCCAGCACCTCGGGGCGGGAGGAGAAGACCTCGGCCAGCTGCTCGGGCACCGCGTTGAAGTCGGGGATCAGCAGCTCGACGCCGGTGCGGCCGCCCGTGCGCTCGGCGGTCATCGCGTGCACCTGGCGCACGGTCTCGGCGTACAGCCAGGCGCCGCCGTCCTCCAGGTCGTCGCGGGCGACGCCGGTGATGGTGGCGTAGTTGAGGTCCATGGTGACGATGGACTCGGCGACCCGGCGCGGCTCGTCGCGGTCGAACTCGGCGGGCTTGCCGGTGTCGATCTGGCAGAAGTCGCAGCGGCGGGTGCACTGGTCACCGCCGATGAGGAAGGTCGCCTCGCGGTCCTCCCAGCATTCGAAGATGTTGGGGCAGCCGGCCTCCTGGCAGACCGTGTGCAGCCCCTCCTTCTTCACCAGCGACTGGAGGGCGTTGTACTCCGGGCCCATCTTCGCGCGGGTCTTGATCCACTCGGGCTTCCGCTCGATGGGGGTCTCGCTGTTGCGGACCTCCAGGCGGAGCAGCTTCCTGCCGTCGGGCGCGACAGCGGACACGTGCGACTCCTAGAACTAGACGGGGTACCCCCAGGGTACGCCTGTGGTTGTACGGCCTTCGCCGGGCCTGCCGCCCCGCAATCGCAGGGCAACGCGGCTACTGGCCGGTAGATTCCCAGTGGCAGTGGATTCAGTGGCGGATCCAGCAGCCGGTGCGGCGGCTGGTCCGGCCGCCGGCTCAGCGGCCGAGCGCCGGTTCGGGCAGCTCGGCGAGGACGTCCGCCAGGTTCCGTTCGACGGTCGGCAGCGCGTCGCCGACCGCGAAGTCGCGCCCCAGCTCGCCGGCGATCGAGGCGACCCCGGCGTCCCGGATGCCGCACGGCACGATCTTGTCGAAGCCGGTCATGTCCGGGGCGCAGTTGAGCGAGAAGCCGTGCATGGTCACCCCGCGGGCGACCCGCACGCCGATCGCGGCGAGCTTGCGGTCGTCGCCGCGCTGCCCGGCGTTGGAGGGCGCGTACTCGGGGCCGGCCAGCCGCGGGTCGATGCCCAGGGGCAGGCCCAGCCGGAGGGTGAGCTTGCCGATGTCCACCACCTGCGCCGGGTCCACCACGGCGTCCGGGATGGTCTCGCCGAGCACCCAGACGCCGCTGCGGCCCTCGACCCGGGTGCTCTCGATGCCGAAGTCGGCGACCGAGCGGATCAGCGCCTCCTCCAGCCGGCGGACGTACGCGATCACGTCGATCGGGTCGGGCAGCTTGACGATCGGGTAGCCGACCAGCTGGCCGGGGCCGTGCCAGGTGATCTCGCCGCCCCGGTTGACCTGCACCACCGGGGTGCCGTCCAGCGGCAGGTCGGCGGGGTTGGTGCGCTTGCCCATCGTGTAGACGGGCTGGTGCTCCAGCAGCAGCACGGTGTCGGGGATCTCGTCCGCGACCCGCAGGGCGTGCAGCCGTTGCTGCTCCGCCCACGCCTCCTCGTAGGGGACGGTGTGCTCGCCTATGCCCCATCGCACGAACTGCACGTTCTGGCTCATGCGCACACCTCGCTCCGCTCGCTCACGGCCACCGCTCCTTGCCAGGCGTTCGAGACCAACCTCGCCACTGTACGCCCCCGGTCGTACTGGTCGTTCAGTCGCCCGACAGCAGCCGCAGCCGCAGCGCCAACTGCAGCTCCAGCGCGCGCTCCGGCAGGTTCCAGTCCCGGCCGAGCAGGGCCTCCACCCGGTCCAGCCGCTGGACGACGGTGTTCACGTGGACGTGCAGCTCGTCCTTGGCCCGGGTGAGGCTGCCGCCGCAGTCGAAGTAGGCGCGCAGGGTGCGGACCAGCTCGGTGCCGCGCCGGGCGTCGTAGGCGAGCAGCGGGCCGAGCGTCGCGCCGACGAAGCCGTCCACGTCGTGGCCGTCGCCGAGCAGCACGCCGAGGAAGCCGAGCGCGCCGGCCGAGGCGCCCTGGCCGGCGCGGCCGAGCACCCGCAGCGCCCGGACGCAGCGCAGGCCCTCGGCGTGCGCGGCGGCGAGCGCGGGTGGTCCGGCGGCAGGGCGGCCGGCGCCCACGGTGACCGGGAAGCCGACCAGCCGGGCCAGCCGCTCGGCGGCCTGCCGGGCGGTCTCCTCGGCGGCGTCGAGCGCGGCGGCGGGTACGGCGGCGGGTACGGCGGCGAGCGCGGCGGTGGGCGTCGTGGCGGCCGCGCCGTCGAGTGCGACGCCCGGTACGGCCCCGGCCGCCCCCTGCTCCAGCGGCACGAGCAGCACCACCGCCTCGCCGTGTTCGGCGCTGACGCCACGGGAGCCGAACAGGTACCGCCGGGCCGCGCCCGCCAGCCGTTCCCGGTCGCCGGTGCCGTCCGCGCCCGCCGGCTCGGCGACCAGCACCAGGTGCGGCCGGGCGAGGTCGACGCCGAGCCGGCGGCCGCGCGCGGTGAGCCCGGCCGGGTCGCGCTCGGGGGCGGTGAGCAGGTCGGTGAGGAGTTCGCCGCGGATCCGGTTCTCGGTCTCGGCGACCGAGCGGCGCAGCAGCAACAGCAGCGCGGTGACCACGCTGGCCCGTTCGAACAGCCGCCGGTCCGGGTCGTCGAGGTCCGGCCGGCCGGTGAGCACCATGGTGCCCAGCGCGTCCTGCCCGGCCAGCACCGCGCAGATCCACCGCCCGCCGTGCCGCACCGACCGCCCTTCGGTCCGGGAGGCGGCCACCGCCGTCGCCAGCCCGTCGACGGGCGCGGGCCGTCCGGCGAGCGGCTCGCCCTCGGCGTCCAGGACGGCGATCTCCCCGCCCAGCAGGTGGGCGACGGCGGCGGCGACGTCGGACACCGCGGCGCCGCGCAGCACCAGGTCGGTGAGCCGGTCGTGCGCCCGCTCGGCGCGTTGGACGGCGGCGGAGTGGGCCCGGACCAGCTCGTTGGCGGCGTTCAGCTCGTCGAGCGCGGCCCGGGTGTCGGCCAGCGACTTGGCGGTGTCGAGGGCGATCGCGGCGTGTGCGGCGAGGGTGCACAGCAGCGCGACCTCGTCGGGGGAGAAGGCGCGCGGCGAGCGGTCGGCGGCGAACAGCACGCCGATGACCTGCCCGCCGAGCAGCAGCGGCACCCCGATGATCGCCACCAGGCCCTCGTCGAGGACGCCCGCGTCGATGGTGCCGGTGTGGTGGAAGCGCTCGTCGGTGCGGTAGTCGGGGGTGGCGTACGGGCGGGCGGTCTGCGCGACCAGGCCGCCGAGGCCGTCGCCGAGGCTGAGCCGGAGGGTCTGGAAGAGGACGGAGACCGAGCCGTCGGTGACCCGCATGTAGGTGTCGCCGGCGGTCTCGTCCGGCAGGGTCAGGTAGGCGGTGTCGGTGCCGAGCAGCATGCGGGCGCGGCGGACGATCGCCTGCAGCACGGTGTCCAGGTCCCGGGAGGCGGCGAGGTCCCCGGCGGTGTCGAACAGTGCCGTCAACTCGGCCTCGCGGCGCCGGTGTTGGCGCAGGGTGCGGTGCACCCGCAGGGCCTGCCAGGTGGCGTGGTCGAGTTCGGCGAGGACGGCGGCCGACGCGCCGCGGCGGCGGGCGTCGGCCGGTACCTCGGCGAAGTCCTCGGTGGCGGCGCCGGAGGCGAGCAGGTCGAGCAGCCGCCGCAGCGCGGGTGCGACGCTCTCGTCGGGGTGGTCCATGGTGGGGCCGCCAATCGGCGTCGGTCCGGCGGTTTCCGAGAAGTCGCGATGCTAGCGGCTTCCGGCCCGGCCGGGCGCGGCCCGTCCCGATTCGGCCCGGACCGGCCCGATCCGGTCCAACCCTCAGGCCACGGTGGCCTTTTCGGCCGTCTCCCCGGTCGCGGACCGTTCCTCGACCTCGGCGAGGTCCTGCCCCCTGGTCTCCCGGCCGCACAGCACCGCCAGGACGGTGACGGCCGCCGCGATCGCCACGTACACCGCGATCGGTGTCGCGCTGCCGTAGTCCTTGAGCAGCGCGGTCGCGATCAGCGGCGCCGGCGCGCCGGCCGCCACCGAGGCGAACTGGGCGCCGATCGACGCGCCCGAGTACCGCATCCGGGTCGCGAACAGTTCGGAGAAGAAGGCGGCCTGGGGTGCGTACATCGCGCTGTGGAACACCAGGCCGACGGTGACGGCGAGGACCAGCTGACTGAAGGAACGGGTGTCCACCAGCCCGAAGAAGACGAACGCCCACACCCCGACGCCGACCGCGCCGACCAGGTACACCGGCCGGCGCCCGACCCGGTCGGACAGCGCGCCGAACAGCGGGATCAGCGCGAACTGGATCGCCGAGGCGATCAGGACGGCGTTCAGCGCGCTCTGCTTGCCGAAGTGCGCGTGGTTGACGGCGTACACGAGCACGAAGGTGGTCATGACGTAGTACGAGATGTTCTCCGCCATCCGGGCGCCCATCGCCACCAGCACCTCCCGCCAGTGGTGCCTCAGTACCGCCACCAGCGGCGGCTGCTCGGCCGCGGCCTGCTGCTTCTTCCTCGCCTCACGCGCCGCCAACGCCTGCTGGAACAGCGGGGATTCGTCCACCGCCAGCCGGATCCACAGGCCCACCGCGACCAGCACCGCCGAGAGCAGGAACGGCACCCGCCAGCCCCAGGACTGGAACGCCTCGTCCGAGAGCGCTCCCGTCATCAGCGACAGGATCCCGGCCGCCAGCAGGTTCCCGGCCGGCGCCCCGCCCTGCGGCCAGGAGGCCCAGAAGCCGCGCCGCCGCTGGTCCCCGTGCTCCGACACCAGCAGCACCGCGCCGCCCCACTCGCCGCCGAGCGCGAACCCCTGCACCAGCCGGAGCGCCGTCAGCATCACCGGCGCCGCGACCCCGACCGCCCCGTAGGTCGGCAGCAGCCCGATCGCGGTGGTCGACCCGCCCATCAGCAGCAGGCTCACCACCAGCAGCTTCTTCCGCCCCACCCGGTCACCGAAGTGCCCGAACACCAGCGCCCCGAGCGGGCGCGCCGCGAACCCGATGGCGTAGGTGAGGAAGGACAGCAGGGTGCCGGTCAGCGGGTCGCTCGTCGGGAAGAACACCTTCCCGAAGACCAGTGCCGCGGCCGTTCCGTACAAGAAGTAGTCGTACCACTCGATCGTGGTTCCGATCAGACTCGCGGCCACCACCCGCGGGAGTGACCCGCGCGTGGCAGCACCGTTGGCAGGGGCGCTCATGCCCACCACATCCGTTCCGGGGGGATTCCAGGGGAGACGACGTCGCCACAAGGTAGGAACCCCACGCTCCCGGGCCTATGTGTCCGGCCCACACAGTCCAGGGGGTGGATATGCCCGGCCGCCCCATAACCACCCGTAGCCCCGGCAGTCCCCGCCAGCCCCTCGCCGCCCCCGGCCGGTCGGCGGCTCCGCCCGGGCGCACGCCGATGGCCCGCGCCCCGTACGGCCGGGGCGCGGGCTGATCGGTCCGGGGCCGGGTCAGCGGGCCGTCCAGCCGCCGTCCAGGACGAGGCTGGCGCCGGTGAGGGAGGCGGCGGCGGGGGAGCAGAGGTGGAGGGCGAGGGCGGCGACCTCCGAGGGGTCGATGAGGCGCTTGAGGGCGGTGCGGTCGAGCATGATCCGCTCGACCACCTCGTCCTCGGGGATGCCGTGCGCGAGGGCCTGGGCGGCGATCTGGTTCTCGACCAGCGGCGTGCGGACGTAGCCGGGGTTGATGCAGTTGCTGGTGACGCCGTGCGGGGCGGCCTCCAGCGCGACGGTCTTGCTGAGGCCCTCCAGGGCGTGCTTCGCCGTCACGTAGGCGGACTTGAACGCGCTGGCGCGCAGGCCGTGGACCGAGGAGATGTTGACGACCCGGCCCCACCCCCGCTCGTACATCCGCGGCAGGGTACGGCGCAGGATGCGGAACGGGGCCTCCACCATGACGCGTTGGATGAGGGCGAAGCGTTCGGGCGGGAACTCGTGGACGGGCGCGACGTGTTGCAGGCCCGCGTTGTTGACGACGATGTCGGCGTCGTCCGGCAGGGCGTCCACGGCGGCCGGGTCGGCGAGGTCGGCGACGATCGCGAGCCCGCCGATCCGCTCGGCGACGTCCCGGGCCGGATCGGCCGCGAGGTCGACGACGTAGACCCGGGCGCCGGCCCCGGCGAGGGCCTCGGCACAGGCCCGGCCGATGCCCGAGGCGGCCCCGGTGACCAGGGCCGTACGGCCGTCGAGCGGGCGGTCTGTAGTGGTGTCCATGGTGGTGAACGGTAGGAATCCGGCGGCCCGGCTCCCATGTGGCGGGCCGCCACAGCGCTCGGGCGGGCTGTGGCGACGGACCCCATGACGCCCACCGGGGGCCCGATCGACGGTCCGCCCCCGGACAGCCAAACCCCTCCTGACCTCGCTTCACCACGATGGGCGCGAATGCTTCACCCGTTCGGAGGATTGCTCGGTCAGATCCGCCCATAGCGCCCGAATGCTCGCTACATTCACGCCGATTCCCGACAGGGGCGCCGCCCCGGCCCGCCGAAGTGCTGGTGAAGCCCGGTGCGACGTCCGAGAGGTGTTGACTGATCATGCCCCAACGGCCTGCTACCGACAGCCCGGCGTACGGACCGCTCGACCCGCTCGGCCAGCACCGAGGTCCGGTCGGCCGGGCCCTTCCGGACGCCCCCGACGCCCTGACCACCGACGCCCTGACCACCGACGTCCTGACCGCCACCGACCCGCGGACCACCGATCCCCGGGCCCCCGAGGTCGGCACCGCGGACGAGCTGCGGCTGCCCGTACAGGCCACACCCGACGACCGGCACGCGCCCGCCGCGGCACCGGCCCCCGCCGCCGGGAAGGCGCACTCCGGCCCGGCCCCGCAGAACGGCCAGCTGGCCGCGCTGATCGAGGAGGCCGGCTTCTCGCACGCCGGCCTCGCCCGCCGGGTCGACCAGCTCGGCCTGGAGCACGGCCTCGACCTGCGCTACGACAAGACCTCGGTCACCCGCTGGCTGCGCGGCCAGCAGCCGCGCGGCGCCACCCCGGCGCTGATCGCCGAGGTGTTCACCCGCCGCCTCGGCCGCCGCCTGACCGCCCAGGACCTCGGCCTGGACGCCTGCGCCCCGGTCTACGCCGGCCTGGAGTTCGCCGAGACGCCGCAGGAGGCGGTGGACATCGTCGCGAGCATGTGGCGCAAGGACAACGGCCCGCAGTCCGAGCTGCGCCGGATCGCCTTCACCCCGGCCGGCCTGGTCGTCCCCAGCCGGGACTGGCTGATCGGCCGCACCGACGAGCGGGTCGCCCGGGACGGCTCCACCCTGGCCCGCCCGGACGCCGCCTCGGGCCCGCCGGCCGGTGACCGGCCCGCCGGGCCCGCCGGGCCCGTCACCGGCCCGGCGCGCCTCCAGGCCCCGGGCGCCCCCGGCGGCGCCCCACCGCCCACGGTCACCGGCACCGCCGCCGCCATCGGCCGCGTCCCCACCCAGAGCCGCCGCCCGCCCGCGGCCGTCGAACCGCCGTACTCCGACCCGGCCCGCGAGGCCCGCCCCGCCCTGCGGGTCGGCCGCGGGGACATCGCCGCCATCCGCGCGGTCGGCGACCTCTTCCGCGCCCTCGACCACGCCTACGGCGGCGGCCACGCCCGCCAGGCGCTGGTGCGCTACCTGGAGAGCGAGGCCGAGCCGATGCTGCGCGGCCGCTACGGCGAGCAGATCGGCCGGGCGCTGTTCGGCGCGGTCGCCGACCTCACCCGGCTGGCCGGCTGGACGTCCTTCGACATCGCCGCGCACGGCCTCGCCCAGCGGTACTTCGTCCAGGCGCTGCGCCTGTCCCAGGCCGCCGGGGACCGCGCGCTCGGCGGCTACGTGCTGGTGACGATGAGCCAGCAGGCCGTCCACCTCGGCCACGGCCGGGAGGCCGTCCAGCTCGCCCGGGTCGCCCAGCAGGGCGTGGGCACCGCCGTCCCGGCCACCGTCCAGGCGCTGATGCACGCCGCCGAGGCGCGCGGGCACGGCCTGCTGGGCGACGTCCGCTCCTGCACGACGGCCCTGGTGCGCGCCGAGCGCTCCCTCGCCGCCGCCCGGACGGGGGACGAACTGCCTGCCTGGGCACGGTACTTCGACGAGGCCCAGCTCTCCGACGAGTTCGCGCACTGCTACCGCGACCTCCAGCAGTGGCGGACCTCCGCGCAGCACGCCGAGAAGTCGCTGCGGCTGCGCTCGCCCGCCTACGCCCGCAGCCGGATCTTCTGCCGGCTGGTGCTCGCCACCGCCCGGCTCGGCATGGGCGACCTCGACGAGGCCTGCACCATGGCGACCGACGCGCTGCGGGCGGCGGGGGAGATGCGCTCGGCGCGCTCGCTGGAGTACGTCCGGGACTTCCACCGCCGCCTCACCCCCTACCGCGGCAGCCCGGTGGCCCGCGCCTTCGAGGAGACGGCCCGCCAGGCGGGGGTGATCTGAGCCGGCGGCCCACCCGCACGAGGACGGTCCGGGCCGGCAGCGGCATCACCAGCTCTCGGCCCGCACCCGCGGCTGCCCGTCCTCCTCCGGAACCCCTGCCCGGACGGCGCCGCGCACCCGCTGCGCCACCAGCGGGAACGCCAGCACCGACAGCATCCCGGCGCCGACCAGCGCCGCCGCGGTGGAGGACGGCATGTGCCCGTCGTCGACCTCGATGGTGGTGATCACCACGACCAGCGGCAGTGCCGTCGCGCCGTACAGTCCGAGCGCCGCGCGGTCCCGCCGGCCCAGCCCGGCCGGGGCGAGCAGTACGGCCGGCACCCCGCGTACGGCGAGCAGCAGGGCCAGGAACACCGGGACGAGCAGCAGCGTGCCCGGATCGTCGAGCAGCGCGTCCAGGTCGAATTTCATCCCGCTGACCACGAAGAAGACCGGCACCAGGAAGCCGAAGCCGATGCTCTCCAGCTTGGCCTCGATCACCTCCTCCTCGGCCTGCCGGATGTCCGAGAGCAGCAGCCGGGAGACGATCCCGGCGGTGAAGGCGCCGAGCAGCATGTCGAGGTCGAGCCAGAGCGCGGCGGCGACCATCGCGGCGAGCACCAGGATCACCGCCCGGATCGCGAACTGGCCGGACGTGCGCAGCGTGCGCTCGATCAGCCGGGTCGTCCAGGCCGGGCGCGGCCGGCGGGCGCCGAGCACGGCCAGCGCGGTGATCACCGCGAAGGCGCCGAGGATGACGGCCGTCCGGGCGGGGGAGTTGCCGCTGAGCAGCACGGCGATCGCGATGATCGGCCCGAACTCGCCGACCGCGCCGGTGGCCATCACCAACGAGCCGAAGGGAGTGGGCAGTTCGCCGGAGTCGCGGAGGATCGGCAGGATCGTGCCGAGCGCGGTGGTGGTGAGCGCGAGCCCGGCGAACGCGCCGCCCAGCGGGTCCCGGTTGAGCAGCGCGCCCGCGCCGAGGGCGACCGCCAGCGAGACCAGCCACGCGGCGCCCGCCCGTTTCAGCGGGCCGCCGCGCAGCTTGGCGAAGTCGATCTCGTACCCGGCCAGGAACATCAGCATGGCCAGGCCGAACTGGGAGAGCGCGTCGATCAGGCCGTCGACGCGGGCCCAGCCCAGGACGTCCGGGCCGATCAGGACGCCGAGCACGATCTCGAACACGACGGTCGGCACGGCGATCCACCGCAGCAGCCGGTCGGCGAGCAGCGGCGCGGCCACGGCCGCCGCGGGGATCAGGATCAGCGCGACCGGCTGGGCGGAGGCGCTCACCGGGCGGCCGGCCGGCCCGTGGACGGCGCGGCGGACGGACGGTTCGCGGAAATCGCCGGAATCGTCCGATGATCGGTCGGATCGGTCGGATCGGTCGGATCGGTCGGATCGGTCGGATCGGTCGGATCGGTCAGGGCGGTCATATCGGCATCCTGGCACGTGGCCGGTCCGTCACCCGGACAGACCGCCCACGTGTTCCCGGCCGGGCGGCCGGGTCGTCAGGCCGCCGCCTCCGCCTCCCGGGCCCCGGCCGGCAGGCCCAGGTCGCGCAGCACGGCCAGCGCGGCCCGCCGCCCGGACACCAGTGCGCCCTGCGCGGTGCTGCTGTCCCGGTGGTCCCCGGCGACGTACAGACCGGCCAGCACCCGCACCGGCCGCCGCAGGTTGTGCGGCGGCGGCATCGCGGGCAGCGCGTCCGGGAGGTGCCGCACGCTCAGGAACTGCCAGCCGGCCGTCGAGGCGCCGTACAACTCGGCGAGCCGCGCCCGGACGGCCGGTTCCAGCCCGGCCGGGCCGCCCGCGTCGAAGGCGCGCCGCCCGAGCACGGTGGTGGCGATCAGCGCCTGCCCGGCAGGCGCGTACGAGGGGTGCAGCTCGCTGAGCACCAGCGAGTGCGAGACCAGCGGCGGTTGCCCGCCCGGCCGGTCGCCGTCCAGCAGCAGGACGGCCTCGCCGAGCGGGGGGCGGGCGGCCGCGTGGTAGAAGGTCGTGACCGGGTGGAAGTCCGGCAGCCGCAGTCCGGGCAGCAGGTCGGCGGCGGAGCGGGCGTCGGTGGCGACGACCACGGCCTGGGCGTCGATCCGCCCGTGGGCGGTGGTCTCGACGCCGTCGGCGGAGATCGAGGTGACCCGCACCCCGGTGCGCACGGTGCCGGCGGGCAGCGACTCGGCCACCTGGGCCGGTACGGCCGCGATCCCGCCGGCGGGCAGACAGAGCCGTCCGCGCGCGTAGGAGCGCAGCACCAGGTCGGCGATCCGGCTGCTGGTGCCGAGCGCCGGATCGCCGAGCAGGGCGCTCAGCAGGGGGCGCAGGAAGCCGTCGACGGTGCGCGGGGCGAGCCCGTGGCCGGCCAGTGCGCGGGCGGTGGTGGTCTCCGGGCGGGCCTGCAGCCGGGCGGCCGGGGTGGCGGCGAGGCGGCCGAGCCAGCTGCCGAGCCGGGCCTTGTCGAGCGGGCTGCCGAGCGGGGCGCGGGTGGCGGCGTGCCGGGCGGTGGTGAGCTGCGGGTCGCCGGTGCGGTAGCGGCGGCCGGCGGTGTGCACGAGCACGCCGGGGGCGAGCGGGCGCAGTTCGAGGCGGTCGAGGTCGAGCGCCCGGCGCAGTTCCGGATAGGCGGTGTTGAGCAGGTGGCTTCCGTCGTCGAGCCGGAATCCGTCCAGCTCGCGGGTGGCCATCCGGCCACCGATCCGGTCGGTGGCCTCCAGGACCTGGACGGCGAGGCCGTGGCCGGTGAGCACGCGGGCGGCGGCCAGGCCCGCGAGTCCGGCACCGACCACGACGACGTCCGGGTCGGACGGTCGACGGGTACGGCGGGTGAAGTCGTACGTGGGCACTGGCGTGCTCCCTCCCAAGGGTTCCCGGGGCTCCGGCCGACGCGGGCGGCGAGGTGCCGGGCACGGTCCGACGATGTGATGCCCAGTCGATATGAGCATCAGACAGCCATACCGGGCCCGATCCGGGGGCCGGGAAGGGTTGTGCGGCACCGGCCGGGGGCGCGGTCACGGACAGTGCGCCGTGGTGGCCGCCAACCGGGGTCGACGGGCGCGTACGGTCACCGGGGGCGTGCGACGCGCCCGCCGTGTGCTCCCGTGCGCCCCCTCCCGGAGCCGGTCCGCTGGAGGCCCGATCGGGCCCGGCATATGCCCCTGGCCAGGGCGAACGTCGCACCGGACGTACTCCGCCGACCCACCCGCAGTCGGTGGCCGCAGCCGTCCGACGCGCCCCACCCGGCGCGCGTCGACGGAAGGGCGCCCCTGGTTGAGCGGGCGCCGGGAGGAGCCGGAGGGGGCGCTCCCGCAGCGGCGCGCCCCCCGCGTCGAGCGCCCGTCAGAGCGCCGCCCGCACCACCGAGTCCACGTCCGGGTGCGCGAACCGGAACCCCGCGTCCAGCAGTCGCCGCGGCACCACCCGGTGGCTGCCGACCACCTCGACCGCCAGTTCCCCGAGCACCGCCCTGAGCACAGCCTCCGGCACCGGGAACGGCGTCGGCCGTCGCAGCGCCCGGCCGAGCGCCGCGGTCAGCTCGGCGTTGGTGGCCGGCTCCGGCGCGGCGAGGTTGAAGGCGCCGGCGAGGTCCTCCCGGTCGATCAGGAACCGCAGCGCGGCGACCTCGTCGGCCAGCGAGATGAGGCTCCAGTACTGCTGCCCGTCGCCGAGCCGCCCGCCCAGGCCCAGCTTGAACAGCGGGAACAGCCGCTGGCCGGCGCCGCCGGCCGCGGACAGCACCATCCCGGTGCGCGGGTGGACGACCCGGATGCCGGCCCGCTCGGCCGGTCGCGCCGCGGCCTCCCACTCCACGCAGACCTCGGCCAGGAAGTCGTCGCCGGCCGGGGAGTCCTCGTCGACGACCCGGGCGCCGGTCTGCCCGTACCAGCCGACCGCCGAGGCGCTGACCAGGACGCGCGGCGGCTCCTTCAGCTCGGCCAGCGCGACGGCGAGCGTCTCGGTGCCGAGGACGCGGCTCTCCCGGATCTCGCGCTTGTACCGTTCCGTCCAGCGGCGGTCGCCGACCCCGGCCCCGGCCAGGTGCACCACCGCCTCGACCCCGGTCAGCCCGTCCCGCTCGACCTGGCCGAGCAGCGGGTTCCAGCCGATCGCGGTGCTGCCGTCCGGCTGTGGCCCGGTCCGGGAGCGGCTGCGGACCAGCCGCACCACCTCGTGACCGTCCGCCAGCAGCGAGCGGACCAGTGCCGAACCGATCAATCCCGTGGAGCCCGTGACAGCGATGCGCATGGGCCCATCCTCGCAGTCCTTAAACCGGTGTGACGTTCGCACACGCCTCCCTAGGCTGACGCCCATGCCCAACGACGATCTGATCATCCGACCGGCCCGGCCCGAGGACGAGCGCGAACTCGCCGCCCTCGACCGCGCCGCCTGGTCCACCCTGTCCGACGTCTCCCCGGCGCCGCGCGAGACGGACACCGTCTTCGACGAGCGGCACCGGCCCGAGCACTATCTGCTCGCCCTCCTGGGCGGCCGGATCGTCGGCTACGTCCGCCAGGTCCCGGCGACCCGGCTGGCGAGCAACGGGCACGTCCGCCAGATCCAGGGCCTGGCCGTGGACGCCGCGGTGCGCGGCCGGGGCGTCGGCCGCCGCCTGGTCGAGGAGGCCTGCGAGGCGGCCCGCGCCGAGGGCGCCCGCAAGCTGAGCCTGCGGGTGCTCGGCTGGAACGCCCCGGCCCGCCGGCTCTACGAGAGCTGCGGTTTCGTGGTCGAGGGCTCGCTGGCCGAGGAGTTCCTGATCGACGGCAGGTACGTGGACGACGTCTGGATGGCCCGCCGGCTGACCGGCTGAGCACCGCCCGCCCGGAAGCGCCTGACCAATCGTCAGAAACGCTGCCGGGGTGGTGCACAGTCGTGACCCAACCGCGCTGTCTGCGGCGCCGCCGGGCCGGGTACGGTACGCCCGTGAGCAACTCGACGCCTCCCGGGTGGTACCCGGTCCCCGGTGCGGACGGCACCCCCGGTCATGAGCGCTGGTGGGACGGCAGGGCCTGGACCGGCGAGACCCGCCCGCTCCCGGACGGCGCCGCCCGGCTCGCCGAAGCCCCGACCCAGGGCTGGCAGCCGCCCTCCCCGCAGCCCGGCTACGGCGGCCCGCAGCAGCAGCCCCCCGCCTACGGCTACCCGGGCGGCGCCCCGGCCCCGGGCTACGGCTACCCGGGCCAGGACGGCAGCGGCGCCGGCTACGGCTACCCGGGCCAGGAGTTCCAGGGCGCCGGCTACGGCTACCCCGGCCCGGGCTACCCGCAGCAGCGCCCCGGCCGGACGAAGCCGGGCGTGATCGTCGGCGTCTCCGTCGCCGTGCTCGCCGTGGGCGGGATCATCGCCGGTCTCGTGCTCAGCGGGGGCGACGACACCCCGCAGGCGGACCCGACCCCGAACCCCACGGTCAGTACCCAGAGCACCGCCCCCGCCCCCGGCCCGACGCCGAAGCCCAGCCCGCCCAAGCCGCTGCCCGCGGTCAAGTCCACGATCCCGGACTCGCAGCACGCGATCAGCGTCCCGGTCTACGACGGCTGGGACGCGGCCACCGACTCCCCGCACTCCACCGTCTACCTCGGCACCGGCAAGTACACCTGCCCGACCGGCGGGGCCTGCATCCGCGGCCAGTTCTCGGTCGAGAAGGACGTCATCCAGGGCTCCTCGGCCAAGGCCGCCGCCGACGCCGCGATGCCCGCCTACGCGGAGCAGATCTTCACCGGGATCACCTCGCACACCGACGCCGGCTCCGACAACGTCAGCGTCGCCGGCGTGCGCGGCTACGCCGTCCGCTGGCACGTCCGCACCTCGGACGGCACCCAGGGTTACGTGCTGCTGGCCGCCGTCCAGGCCAAGGGCGGCGGTTACGTGGTGTTCGAGGGCGGTGTGGACGACGACCCGCAGGCGCCGGACCCGTCGGTGCTCGACCAGATCCTCAAGGGCATCACCAAGGACGGCTCCGGCAGCGCCACCTGAGCCGGCCGGGGCCCGTGCCGGGCCCTGCCGGGGCGCCTCAGTCCCCGTAGCGCTCCCACAGCTTGGGGAAGCGCTTCGCCATCACGTCCGGGTCGTCGAAGTCCAGCGCGGGCCCGGCCGGGGCGGCCGGCTGGCGCCCGCCCACCTCGGGCAGCGGCAGGCCGGTCAGCCGCTCGTACGCCTCGTCGGCGGCGTAGCCGAGGTCCTCGGCCTCGCCGTCCTCCTCCTCGTCGAACTCGGGCAGCAGGTCCGCCAGGTCGTCCGGCTCGGCCAGGCCGCCTTCGAAGACGTCCCGGCCCTGGCCGATCAGCCAGCAGCGGAAGAGGTCGAAGACCTCCTCGGACGCGCCGTCCAGCAGCAGGTGGGCGGCGCCCCACAGGTCGTTGCGGTAGGCGCGCTGGAACCGGGCCTCGAACAGCCGGGCGAAGTCGATCACGTCGTCCGGGGTGAGCTGCACGAGCCGCTCCACCAGCAGGTCCGCCTGCTCGTCGGGATCGCCGTCGGCGCCGTCCCACGTCTCGTCGATGATCTGCCAGAAGTCCGTCTCGTCCATCACCGCTCCAGGATCCCCGTTCGTTCGTCTCCGCGCATGCCACGACCCGGGCCCGGTGCCCGGGGACGGCGGAGCCCCGCGTCGTCCGGGGACGACACGGGGCTCCGCACGGCCGCTGTACTCGACAGCCACTGTGTTCGACAGCCGATCGGCCTTACAGGCCGAGCTCGACCTCGAACTCGCCGGCCTCCAGGATCTCCTTGACCGCGACCAGGTAGCGGGCGGCGTCGGCGCCGTCCACCAGGCGGTGGTCGTAGGAGAGCGACAGGTAGGTCATGTCGCGGATGCCGATGGCGGTGCCGCCGTCGGCCTCGATCACGACCGGGCGCTTCACGGTGGCGCCGATGCCCAGGATGGCGACCTGGTTCGGCGGCACGATCACGGTGTCGAACAGCGCACCGCGCGAGCCGGTGTTGCTGATCGTGAAGGTGGCGCCGGACAGCTCGTCCGGGGTGATCTTGTTGCCGCGGACCTTGTCGGCCAGCTCGGCGGTCTTCTTCGAGATGCCGGCGATGTTGAGGTCGCCCGCACCCTTGATGACCGGGGTCATCAGACCCTTCTCCGAGTCCACCGCGATCCCGATGTTCTCGGTGTCGAAGTAGGTGATGGTGCCCTCGGCCTCGTTGATCCGGGCGTTGATGACCGCGTGGGCCTTCAGCGCCTGGGCGGCGGCCTTGACGAAGAACGGCATCGGGGACAGCTTCACGCCCTCGCGGGCGAGGAAGGAGTCCTTGGCCTTGCCGCGCAGCGACATGATCTTGGTGACGTCCACCTCGACCACGCTGGTCAGCTGGGCCTGCTCGTGCAGGGCCTTCAGCATGTTGTCGCCGATGACCTTGCGCATGCGGGTCATCTTGACCGTCTGGCCGCGCAGGGCGGACGGCGCGGCGGCGGCCTTCGGCGCGGCGGCCGGGGCGGCAGCGGCGACCGGGGCCGGAGCGGCCTTGGCGGCCTCCGCGGCGGCGATGACGTCCTGCTTGCGGATGCGGCCGCCGACGCCGGTGCCGGCGACGGCGGACAGCTCCACGCCGTGCTCGGCGGCGAGCTTGCGCACCAGCGGGGTGACGTAGGCGTCACCGGCGTCGGCCACCGGGGCGGCCGGGGCGACCGGAGCGGCCACGGGGGCCGGAGCCGGGGCGGCCACGGGGGCCGGGGCGGCGGCGACCGGAGCCGGAGCGGCAACCGGGGCGACCGGAGCCGGAGCGGCGACCGGGGCCGGAGCGGCCGCGGGGGCCGGGGCAGCGACCGGCGCCGGAGCGGCCACCGGAGCCGGGGCGGCGGCGACGGCACCGGCGGCACCGATCAGCGCGAGCTGGGCGCCGACCTCGGCGGTCTCGTCCTCGCCGACCAGGATCTTCACCAGGGTGCCGGCGACCGGCGACGGGATCTCGGTGTCGACCTTGTCGGTGGAGACCTCGAGCAGCGGCTCGTCGACCTCGACCGTCTCACCCTCGGCCTTCAGCCAGCGGGTGACGGTGCCCTCGGTGACCGACTCGCCCAGCGCGGGCAGCAGCACCGGGGTGGCGTCGCCGGCCGGAGCGGCCGGGGCGGCGGCGACCGGAGCGGCAACCGGGGCCTCGGCGACCGGAGCGGCGACCGGCGCCGGGGCGGCGACGGGCGCGGCCTCGGCGACGGGGGCCGGGGCGGCGGCCGGGGCGCCGGTGCCGTCGTCGATGATCGCCAGCTCGGCGCCGACCTCGACGGTCTCGTCCTCGCCGACCTTGATCGAGGAGAGGATGCCGGAAGCCGGGGCCGGGATCTCGGTGTCGACCTTGTCGGTCGAGACCTCGAGCAGCGGCTCGTCGACCTCGACACGCTCACCCTCGGCCTTCAGCCAGCGGGTGACGGTGCCCTCGGAAACGCTCTCGCCCAGCGCGGGCAGTGTTACTGAGACCGCCATGGTTTCAGCGACTCCTATCAAGTCTTGCGTACGGGAAGTACTGGAAAAGGGGGGTGGTGGGCGCGATCAGTCGTGCGCGTGCAGCGGCTTGCCGGCCAGCGCCAGGTGCGCCTCGCCCAGGGCCTCGGACTGGGTCGGGTGCGCGTGGATCAGCTGCGCGACCTCGGCCGGCAGGGCCTCCCAGTTGTAGATCAGCTGGGCTTCGCCGACCTGCTCGCCCATGCGGGCGCCGACCATGTGGACGCCGACCACGGCGCCGTCCTTGACCTGGACGAGCTTGATCTCGCCGGCGGTCTTCAGGATCTTGCTCTTGCCGTTGCCGGCCAGGTTGTACTTGAGGGTGACGACCTTCTCCTTGCCGTACAGCTCGACGGCCTTGGCCTCGGAGATGCCCACGGAGGCCACCTCGGGGTTGGAGTAGGTCACGCGCGGGACGCCGTCGTAGTCGATCGGCATCGGCTTGAGGCCGGCCAGGCGCTCGGCGACCAGGATGCCCTCGGCGAAGCCGACGTGGGCGAGCTGCAGGGTCGGGGCGAGGTCGCCGACGGCCGAGATGGTGGGCACGTTGGTGCGCATGTACTCGTCGACCAGGACGTAGCCGCGGTCCATCGCGACGCCGTTCTCCTCGTAGCCGAGGCCGGCCGAGACCGGGCCGCGGCCGATGGCGACGAGCAGCAGGTCGGCGTCGATCTGCTTGCCGTTCTCGGTGGAGACGCGGACACCGGTCTCGGTGTACTCGACGCCCGAGAAGCGGGCCTTCAGCTCGAACTTGATGCCGCGCTTGCGGAACGCGCGCTCCAGCAGCTTGGAGGAGTTCTCGTCCTCCAGCGGGACGAGGTGCGGCAGCGCCTCGACGATGGTGACCTCGACGCCGAAGGACTTCCAGACCGAGGCGAACTCGACGCCGATGACGCCGCCGCCCAGGATCACGGCCGACTTCGGGATCCGGTCGAGCTTGAGGGCGTGGTCCGAGGAGATCACGCGGTTGCCGTCGATCTCCAGGCCGGGGATCGAGCGCGGCACGGAACCGGTGGCCAGGACGATGTGGCGGCCTTCGATGCGCTGGCCGTTGACGTCCACCGAGGTCTGCGAGGAGAGCTTGCCCTCGCCCTGGACGAAGGTCACCTTGCGCGAGGCCACCAGGCCCTGCAGGCCCTTGTACAGGCCGGCGATGACGTCGTCCTTGTACTTGTGGACGCCGTTGATGTCGATGCCCTGGAAGGTGGCCAGCACGCCGAACTCGGCGGCCTCCTTCGTCTCGTCCGCGATCTCGGCGGCGTGCAGCAGGGCCTTGGTCGGGATGCAGCCGCGGTGCAGGCAGGTGCCGCCGAGCTCACCCTTCTCGACCAGGGCGACGCTCAGACCCAGCTGAGCGGCGCGGAGCGCCGCGGCGTAACCGCCGCTTCCGCCTCCGAGAATGACTACGTCGAAAACGGTGCTGGCGTCGTTCGCCACGTCACGTCCTCCATGCAATGGGGTGGGTCGCCGGGCCGGTCGCGGTCCGGTGGGTCGGAAGCCTTTGTGAGGCGCCCAGTCGTGCCGGAAATACATCTTCGCACTTGTTCGCGGTGGCTGATGTCCGGGTCTGCCCCGGGGGCGTCCCACAGAGTGGTCACCGGGGTGGTGGCACCCCCCGACGAAGGGCATCATCGCAGCTCAGCGCGGTGTTGACAGCCACCGGACGGGCGTCTTCCGCGCGTCCCGCCGGGGGCTCTTCCGCACTGTGGAACAAAGTTTCGCCCGCAGCGAACAGGGGTGCGCGCCACATCAGCGCCCTACTCGCAGGTAACCCGCCACGGAGTACGAGGCGGAGCGCGAAACGGGGCCCGGCGCACAAGCGCCGGGCCCCGTCGTGGAGCGGTACCGGATCAGGCCTTGCCGTTGGCGGCCGTCTGCTCGGCGAACCGGACCAGGGTGCGCACCGCGCTCGCGGTGCCGCCCTTCGGGGTGTAGCCGAACGGCGCGCCCTCGTGGAACGCCGGGCCGGCGATGTCCAGGTGAGCCCAGTCGATGCCCTCGGCCACGAACTCCTGCAGGAACAGGCCGGCCACCAGGCCGCCGCCCATCCGCTCGCCCATGTTGGCCAGGTCGGCGATGGTCGAGTCGGTCATGCCCTTGCGCAGGTCGGCCGGCAGCGGCATCGGCCAGGACTGCTCGCCGACCTCGCCCGCCAGGGTGTGCAGGGTGTCGCGCAGCTCGTCGTCGTTGGCCATCACGCCGAAGGTGCGGTTGCCCAGGGCCAGCACCATGGCGCCGGTCAGGGTCGCCACGTCGACGATGACGTCCGGCTGCTCCTCGCCGGCCTTCACGATCGCGTCGGCCAGCACCAGGCGGCCCTCGGCGTCGGTGTTCAGGACCTCGACGGTCTTGCCGCCGTACATCCGCAGCACGTCGCCGGGGCGGGTGGCGGAGCCGGACGGCATGTTCTCGGCCAGCGCGAGCCAGGCGGTCACGTTGACGGTCAGGCCGAGGCGCTTGGCGGCGACCACGGCGGCGAACACGGCGGCGGCGCCGGCCATGTCGCACTTCATGGTCTCGTTGTGGCCGGCCGGCTTCAGCGAGATGCCGCCCGAGTCGTAGGTGATGCCCTTGCCGACGAAGGCCAGGGTGGCCTTCGCCTTCGGGTGGGTGTAGGCCACCTTCACCAGCCGCGGCGGGTTGACCGAGCCGGTGCCGACGCCCAGCAGGCCGCCGAAGCCGCCCTTGGTCAGCGCCTTCTCGTCCAGCACCTCGACCTTGAGGCCGTGCTCCTTGCCGGCCGCCTGGGCGATCGCCGCGAAGCTCTTCGGGTTCAGGTCGTTCGGCGCGGTGTTGACCAGGTCGCGGGCGCGGTTCATCTCCTCGCCGAGCGCGGCGGCGCGCTCGACGGCGGCCTTGGCGTCCTTGCTGCCCTTGCGGGCGGTCAGCAGGACCAGCTCGCCGACCGGCTCCTTGCCGTTGCCCTCGCCCTTGTAGGTGCCGAAGGCGTACGAGCCGAGCAGGCCGCCCAGCGCCAGCGCCTCGATCTCCTCGGCGGACTCGGCCGGCAGGGCCAGCGCGGCCTTCTTGGTGCCGGCCAGGGTGCGGGCGGCGACACCGGCGGCGCGGCGCAGCGCCTCCAGCTCGTAACCGGACTCGGCGGCCTCGCCGAGGCCGACCGCGAGCACGAGCGCGGCCTTCAGGCCGGCGGCGGAGGGCACCTTGACGGCCTCGCCCTCGGCGCCGGTGGCGCCCAGGGTGCTGAGGACCTCGGCCAGCTTGCCCTCGAACGCCTCGTTCACGGCCTCGGCGCCCGGGGCCAGCACGATGCCCTTGGGGCCCTTGGCGACACCGACCACCAGGGCGTCCGCGCGCAGCGAGGCGGCGGAGGAGGTGCTCACAGACAATGCAGTCACGTAATGCGTCCTGTTCTTTCGCGGTCCACGGCCGGTCGCGGCGAGGCTGCCGCACCGGCGCAGCCCGCCGTCGCAGGCCGGTCCGCCGGCGCGCCTCCGGGTCCGGGCCCCCTGGTGCGCGCGTCCGCCGTCGCGGCCGCGCACACCAGAGGCCCCGGCTCCGCGGTACGGGCCGGACGGGCAGGACCTGCCACGGTGCAGGGCTGCGGTGCTCCAGGCATGGTAGTCCGCATGGTGGGATCACGCGCCGCCCGGTGTCAGCCGAGCAACGCCAAGGCGAACAGGGTGCCCGTGGCGGCCGTCTCCGCCATCGCGCCGAGCACGTCCCCGGTGATTCCGCCGAGGCGCCGCACGCACCGGCTGAGCAGCAGTCGGGCGAAGCCGACGCCGAGCACAACTGCCGCGGGGAGACGCAGGGCTGACCATCCGTCAAACAGTCCGAGCAGTGTCAGGGCGAGCGCCGTGCCGCCCGTCGCCGCGACCGCCGCGGCCGGCGTGACCGTGCTCGCCACCATCGCTCCGAGCCCGCCCGGCCGGGCGGCCGGCACCGACCGCAGGCAGCCCCAGGCGAGCGCGCAGCGCGCGGCGGCCGCCGAGGCCAGCACCGCGAGCGCGCCGCGCAGCGTCGAGTGCCCGAACTGTCCGGCCAGCGCGGCGACCTGGGCCAGCAGCACGAGCAGCAGGGTCAGCACGCCGAACGGCCCGATGTCGGACTGCTTCATGATCCGCAGCGCGTCCTCGGCCGGCTTGCCGCTGCCCAGCCCGTCCGCGACGTCCGCGAGGCCGTCCAGGTGGAGCCCGCGGGTCAGGGCGGCGAGCACGCCGACCGCGGCCACCGCGCCGAGGAGTCCGCCGGCCCGCCAGGCCGTGAACGCCCCGGCGCAGGCCGCGATCGCGCCCAGCGCCAGCCCGACCAGCGGCGCCGCCGTCATCGCCCGTCCGCCCGCCGCCCGGTCCCAGCGGTCGACCCGCACCCGCAGCACCGACAGCGTCCCGACCGCGAACCGCAACCCCTCGGCCCAGTCGGCCCGTTCACGCCCGTCCGGCATCGGCCCCGCTCCTCCTCCGTGTGCAACGAGAAACCCCGCGCCCCATCAGGGGGCGCGGGGAAGGCCGGCGCCCGTGTCCCGAAGTCGGGCCGGCGGCGCGGCAGTTGGGTGGCCGTGGTTACAGCCGGCGGAGCAGGTCCGCCGCCGAGGGCAGCTTCGGCTGCGGCTTCGGCTCCTGCGGAGAGCGCGGCACGTACGGCTGCGGCGCCTCGTCCGCGAGGGTGTCCCCGGCGGCCTGCAGCAGCGGCAGCGCCAGCAGCGCGCCGACGCCCTCGCCCATGGTGATCCCCTGGTCCTGCAGCGGCGTCAGGGTCAGCCGGTCGTACGCCTTGGCCTGCGCGGGCTCGCCGCTGGGCTGCCCGGCCCGCCACCACTCCGGCGCGCGGAAGGCGATCCGCTGGGCGACCAGCGCGCAGGCGGCCGAGACCACGCCGTCCAGCACCACCGGCAGGCGGCGGGCGGCGGCCTGCAGCAGGAAGCCGGTGATGGCGGCGAAGTCGGCGCCGCCGGTCGCGCCGAGCAGCGCCAGCTGGTCGCCGAGCACCGGGCGGGCCCGCCGCAGCGCGTCCCGGATGGTGGCGCACTTGACCATCCACACCCGGTCGTCGATGCCGGAGCCGCGCCCGCACACCGCGGCCGCGTCCGTCCCGCACAGCGCGCCGATCAGCACGCCGGCCACCGTGGTGGAGCCGATCCCGAGGTCGCCGAGCAGCACCAGGTCGGTGCCGGCGTCGGCCTCCTCGTCGGCGACGGCCATGCCGGCCCGGAACGCCCGGACGGTCTCCTCCTGGGTGAGCGCGTCCTCGATGTCGATCCGGCCGGAGCCGCGGCGGACGCGGTGCGCGACCACCTCCTCCGGGAAGTCGGCCGGGTCGGCGTCGACGGCGACGTCGACCACCCGCACCTCGGCGCCGTAGCGCGCGGCCAGCCGGGCGACCGGCGCGCTGCCGTCCAGGACGGCCCGCACCCGGGCCGCGGTGCCGCCGGCGGGCAGCCGGGAGACCCCGAGTGATGCCACGCCGTGGTCACCGGCGAACAGCAGCACCTTGGGGGCCGTCACCGGCCGTACCGGGGAGCGCCCCTGCACGGACGACAGCCAGCTGCCCAGCTCCTCCAGCTTCCCGAGCCCGCCGCGCGGCCGGTCGGCCGCCTGCCAGCGTTCGTCGGCGGCCCGCCGGGCGCTCTCGTCGGGGCGCTCGACGAGCGAGGAGAACGTATCGAGATCCACGGTCGTGTCCATCGTCCGGAAGGCTACACGCCGGGGGTGGGCCGACTCGGCTTGACCGTCAGAACCTGTCCGGCGACGACCAGCAGCACCCGTTCCGAGGCGTCCGCGACGGCCATGTTGAGCCGGCCCAGGGTGTCCCGGAAGCGCCGCCCGGCGGCGGTCGCCGGGACGACGCCCATGCCGACCTCGTTGCTCACCGCCACGACGGTGCGCCCGGTGGCCGCCCAGGCCCGGGCCAGCGAGTCGCAGCGCCGCTGCACCGCCGCCTCGCCGCCGTCCGCCCACACCCCGTCGTCCCAGGCGCCGCACTCGTCCATGACGGCGGTCAGCCACAGCGCCAGGCAGTCGACCAGCACCGGCGCCGGGTCGGCGGGGTCGGCGAGGACGGCCTCCAGCTCGCAGGTCTCGGCGGTGCGCCAGCTCGCCGGCCGCCGCTCCCGGTGCAGGGCGACCCGCTGCGCCCACTCGGTGTCGCCGTCCCGGGTGCCGCCGGTGGCCACGTACAGGACGTCGGGGTGCCCGGCCAGCAGTTCCTCGGCCCGGGTGGACTTGCCGGAACGGGCGCCGCCGAGCAGCAGCGTGCGGGGGAGCGGGAGGTGGGTCGCCATGGTGCCCATCCTGCCCGACCAGGCATACGGAAGATCCGGGCGGGCAGGCTATGGTGCGCAGCACACGCAGCAGCGCACAAGGCGGCGCGGCGTCAGGGGCGAAGGAGCCGACATGGTCTGGACGTGGCGGTACGAGAAGGCGGACGGCAGCGTGGTGACGCCGGCCGGCGGCCAGGAGGAGTTCGCCGGTCAGGGCGACGCCGAGACCTGGATCGGGGAGACCTGGAAGCAGCTCGCGGAGGACGGCGTGGACAACGCCGTGCTGCTGGAGGACGACCGGGTCGTCTACTCGATGAGCCTGCACGAGGCCTGAGCGCCAGGCCGTACGGCTCCGGCTACTTGGAGCCGATGACGTGCAGCAGCGCCGCGACCTGCCGGTACGGGTCGGTGCGGCTGGCCCGGTCCTCGGCCTCCAGCAGCTGGGCCAGCTGCCGCCCGTCCACCGGCGGCGCGGCGTCGTCGGGCGCGGTGTCGGTGAAGACGCGGACGCCGTACCAGTGCCGCAGCGGCACCGACACCTCGGAGAGGGTGACGGTCAGGTCGGCGAGCCGGTCGGCACGGGCGGCCAGCCCGAGCCGGTTGTAGTACCGGTCGCTCTCGAAGGCGTGCAGGGCGGCCCGCCAGTCCCCGGCGGCGGCGGGCCGCAGCGCGAGCGCGTCACGGTTGCGGACCAGCAGGGAGAGCAGCCCGCCGGGCGCCAGCAGCCGGGCCAGCGAGGCGATCATCGGGTCCGGGTCGGGCAGGTACATCAGGACGCCGTGGCAGAGCACCACGTCGAAGCTGCGCGGGCCGAACCAGCGCCCGCACTGGTGGCCGTCGCCGCTGAGCAGCTGCAGCCGGCCGCGCACCTCGGGCGGTTCCTCGGCGAGCGCCCCCTGGGCGACGCCGAGCGCGACCGGGTCGGAGTCGATGCCGGTCACGTAGTGGCCGGCCCGGGCCAGCCGGAGCGCCTGGGTGCCCTGGCCGCAGCCGATGTCGAGGACGCGCTGCGCGTGCCGCCCGACCAGCTGTTCGGCGAGCTGCCGGGTGACCAGCTCCTGGCGGACGAAGTTGCGCAGTCCGCCGAGCCGCTCCAGCCAGGCGCCGGTGCCGCCGGCGAAGGAGCCGCTGCGGGAGGGCAGCCGGCGCTCCTGGCCGATCCGGTCGTGACCGCCGTCGCCCTGCCCCGGGAGTGCGTAGAGGCCGGGCCCCTCCCAGTGCGGAGGGGCCCAGCCGGAGTCCACCGGTTCGGCGGTCAGGGCTTCTCCCCGCGCCGCACCTGCGGCTTGGGCAGGCGCAGCCGGCGCATCTGCAGGGTGCGCATGATGCCGTAGGCGACCGCGCCGCGGGTGTTCTCGTTCGGGAAGCGCGTGGCGAGCTGCTTGCGCAGGCCGAAGCCGAGCCGGACGAAGTCCAGGATCACGAACACGAAGAACAGCAGGAACAGCAGCGTGGACAGCAGCTGCACGTTGGAGATCTTGATGATGCTCATCACCAGGATCACCACGGCGGCCGGCAGGAAGAACTCGGCGAGCGACCAGCGGGCGTCCACGTAGTCGCGGGCGAACTTGCGCACCGGGCCCTTGTCACGGGCAGGCAGGTGGCGCTCGTCGCCGTCCATCAGGGCCTGGCGCTGCTTCTCACGCTCGACCCGCATCCGCTCGCGGGCCTGCTTGGCGGCCTCCTTGCGGTCCTTGGGCACGACCACCCGGGTGCGACGGCTGGCCTCGGCCTCGCTGCGCTTGGGGGTGGGGCGGCCCTTCTTGGCCTCCGGGTGGCGGGACTGCGGCGTCTCGTCCTGCTTCTCCAGCACGGAGGAGGAGGCGGCGGCATCATCTGAACGGCGTCGGAACACAACACCAGCGTACGGGGTGCGGAGGAGCTTCCACCGGTCCCCTCGGATCCGAACCCGTATCGATATCCGGCTCCGCGGCCCGACCGGGGTTTTCCCAGCCCTTCCCGTAGGGGATCAGTCGGAGGGACGATGGGGGGGATGAGTGGCAGATCCACCCGGGGGATGAGGAACCGCCGTCGGTCGCTGTAGCAGTCTTGTTGCAGGCAGGTGCACTGCGGCGACGGGCTCGCTGCACATACACTCGTCGTGTCTGGTAACGAGATTTAATACCGCAGGCCGGAGAAGGGGGCACCCGAGGCCCATGAGCGACGGAATCATGAAGCGTATGGGGCTGATCTTCCGCTCCAAGGCGAACAAGGCCTTGGACCGGGCGGAAGACCCGCGTGAGACGCTCGACTACTCCTACCAGAAGCAGCTCGAACTGCTGCAGAAGGTACGGCGTGGCGTCGCGGACGTCGCGACCTCGCGAAAGCGCCTGGAACTCCAGCTGACCCAGCTCCAGCAGCAGTCGGCGAAGTACGAGGACCAGGGCCGCAAGGCGCTCTCCCTCGGCCGCGAGGACCTGGCCCGCGAGGCGCTGACCCGCAAGGCCAACATGCAGTCCCAGATCAACGACCTGGAGACGCAGTACCAGCAGCTCCAGGCCGAGGAGGAGAAGCTCACGCTCGCCTCCCAGCGGCTGCAGGCCAAGGTGGACGCCTTCCGCACCAAGAAGGAGACCATCAAGGCGACCTACACCGCCGCCCAGGCGCAGACCCGCATCGCCGAGTCCTTCTCGGGCATCTCCGAGGAGATGGGCGACGTCGGCCTGGCCATCCAGCGGGCCGAGGACAAGACCGCCCAGATGCAGGCCCGGGCGGGCGCGATCGACGAGCTGCTGGCCTCCGGTGCGCTCGACGACGCGAGCGGTCTCGGCCGCAAGGACGACATCGAGGCGGAGCTGGAGCGGGTCGCTGGCGGCTCCGACGTCGAGCTGGAGCTGGCCCGGATGAAGGCCGAGCTGGGCGGCGGGTCGTCCTCCGGCCCGGCCGCGATCGAGCAGGGCAAGCCGCAGCAGGCGCCGCAGGACGCGCACCCGCAGGACACCCCCCGCATCAACTACAACAAGGGCTGAGCCCCGCCGCACGGACCAGGGAGACGCACGGCATGATCATGAGGGTCATGGGCGAGGGGCAGTTCGAGGTGGGGGAGGCCCACCTCAACCTGCTCAACCAGCTCGACGACGACCTCGTCAGGGCGCTGGAGTCGGGCGACGAGGGCGAGTTCAGGCAGGCCTACGGCAAGCTGCTGGACGCGGTGAAGCAGTACGGCACCCCGGTGCCGCTGGACTCGCTGGAGCCGTCCGAGCTCATCCTGCCGAGCGCGGACGCGACCATCGACGAGGTCCGCGAGCTGCTGATGGCCGATGGCGAAGGTGTGATCCCGGGCTTCCCGGAGTAGCACTGCGGCTGCTGCCAGACGAAAGGGCGGGTCCCCTCCACGTGGAGGGGACCCGCCCTTTCGCTGTTCCGCGCCCGCTCGCCGGCTACGGCAGGGCGAGCATCCGGTCCAGCGCCGCCTTGGCGTACTTCTCGGTCTCCGGGTCGACGGAGATCACGTTCGGCACCCGGCCCTCGACCAGCGACTCCAGCGCCCAGACCAGGTGCGGCAGGTCGATCCGGTTCATGGTCGAGCAGAAGCAGACCGCGCGGTCGAGGAAGACGATCTCCTTGTCCGGGTGCGCCTTGGCCAGGCGGCGGACGAGGTTCAGCTCGGTGCCGATGGCCCACTTGGAGCCGGGCTCGGCGGCGTCGAGGGCCTTGATGATGTACTCGGTCGAGCCCACCATGTCGGCGGCCGCGACGACCTCGTGCTTGCACTCGGGGTGCACCAGGACGGTCACGCCGGGGATCCGCTCGCGCACGTCGTTCACCGAGTCCAGGCTGAACCGGCCGTGCACCGAGCAGTGGCCGCGCCAGAGGATCATCTTGGCGTCGCGCAGCTGCTCGGCGGTCAGGCCGCCGCCCGGCTTGTGCGGGTTGTAGACCACGCAGTCGTCGAGCGAGAGGCCCAGGTCGCGCACGGCGGTGTTGCGGCCGAGGTGCTGGTCGGGCAGGAAGAGCACCTTCTCTCCCTGCTCGAAGGCCCACTCCAGGGCGCGCTGGGCGTTCGAGGAGGTGCAGATGGTGCCACCGTGCCGGCCGGTGAAGGCCTTGATGTCGGCGGAGGAGTTCATGTACGAGACCGGGACGGTCACGTCGGCTATGCCGGCGTCGGTCAGCACGTCCCAGCACTCGGCGACCTGCTCGGCGGTGGCCATGTCGGCCATCGAGCAGCCGGCCGCGAGGTCCGGCAGGACGACCTGCTGCTTCTCACTGGTCAGGATGTCCGCGGACTCGGCCATGAAGTGCACGCCGCAGAAGACGATGAACTCGGCCTCGGGGCGGGCCGCCGCGTCGCGCGCGAGCTTGAAGGAGTCGCCGGTGACGTCGGCGAACTCGATCACCTCGTCGCGCTGGTAGTGGTGGCCGAGGACGAAGACGCGGTCGCCGAGCGCGGCCTTGGCCGCCCGGGCGCGCTCGACGAGGTTCGGGTCCGAGGCCGGGGGGAGGTCACCGGGGCACTCGACACCGCGCTCGCTGTTCGGGTCGGCCTCCCGGCCGAGCAGGAGCAGGGCGAGCGGCGTCGGAGTGGGGTCTACGCCGTAGGGCTCGGTGATGGTGGTGGTCACGGGCGGGTGCCCTTCTGTGCGGCCGATCTAGCGGTGGGGCCTTTTCGTCTAACTGACGCTATCTATTCTAACCGGTTAGCGTCAGAGTGACGATGGCCATCCTGTCGATGTGACGAGAACCGCTCTTGTCGTCCTGTCCCGTCCCGGTTGCCTCCGGCCGGTGAGCCGGACGTCGCCCGACTGTCATCTGTCAGCGGTGGACTCGCTCCTGGCATCCGCCAGAATGGGTGGCGAACCGTTTCGGCAGTGCCGCCCGCCGACGCGACGCCCCGCCGCCGACCCTCGCACGACCCGTGGAGCCCCGCACCGATGACCAGCAGCCGAGCACACGAGGTGGTCGGGGCCGACCTCGACGAGACCGACCGGCTCCTGCTCGCCCGGCTCGGCAGCGACGGCCGCGCCTCGTACGCCGAGATCGGCCTGCAGGTGAACCTCTCCGCCACCGCCGTGCGCCGCCGGATCGACCGGCTGCGCGCCCGCGGCGTGGTGCGCGGCTTCACCGTGGTGCTCGACCCGGCCGTGCTCGGCTGGCAGACCGAGGCCTTCGTCGAGGTCTACTGCCGCGAGCGCACCGCCCCCGAGGAGATCCTGGCCAGCCTGCGCCAGTTCCCCGAGGTGGTCGCCGCCTGGACGGTCACCGGCGACCCGGACGCCCTCGTGCACCTGCGGGCCGCCGACATGCGCCACCTGGAAGCCGTCATCGAGCGCATCCGGCGCGAGCCCGGCGTGCAGCGCAGCCGCTCCTCCGTCGTCCTCTCCCAGCTGATCGGCTGAACCCGGCCGACCGGCCGGCCCGGCTGATCGGCACACCGTTCGGCCGTACGCAGGAAACCTGCGCCGACCGGCCCGAAGACGCCCGAAACCTGCCTGACCAGCCGCGTTCCGACGCGCGGCCGGGCCCTCCCGCTGCCTACCCTGATCACGTCCGGTTCCGCGCGGTGGAGCGTCCCGCCGACCGGACCGCCCCCTTCACCCCACAGCCGAGAGGGACAGCCGTGTCCGCAGCACCCGACCGCATGCACCGGCCCGACAACGAACTGGTCGACCTGGTTTTCGACTACATGCGGGAGCGGCTGCAGTACGACCCCGTTCCGCTCGACCACCCCGGTGACGGCGAGCACCTGCGCGCCCAGCTGTCCGGCCTGCTCAACCAGGACGGCAACAACCCGGCCGACGTGCTCAAGCTCTACGACCACGAGCTGTCCCGCGCGGTGATCTCGGCCGACAGCCCGCGCTACCTGTCCTTCATCCCGTGCGCCCCGACCAAGGCCGCGCTGCTGTTCGACATGGTCGTCTCCTGCGCCTCGCTGCAGGGCATCTCCTGGCTGGAGGCGGCCGGCGCGATCGCCGCCGAGAACCAGGTGCTGCGCCTGATCGCCGACCGCGCCGGCCTCCCGCAGACGGCCGGCGGCTGCTTCGTCTCCGGCGGCTCGGCGGGCAACCTGTCCGCCCTCGTCGTCGCCCGCGACACCGCCCGCCGCCGCCTGGGCGTCGGTCCGGAGGCACGGCTGCGGATAGCCGTCGCCGACCAGGTGCACTCCTCGGTCAAGAACACCTTCAACATCATCGGCGTCGAGGCCTTCAAGGTCCCGACCGTGAACCGCCGATTCACCGGTGAGGCGCTGCGCGCCGCGCTGGCCGCCGACCCCGACCCGGAGACGGTGATCGCCGTCGTCGGCACCGCCGGCACCACCAACGAGGGCATCGTCGACGACCTGGCCGGCCTCGCCGAGGTCGCCCGCGAGCGCGACCTCTGGTTCCACGTGGACGGCGCCTACGGCGGCGCCGGCCTGTTCGCCCCCTCGGTGCGCGAGCGCTACAACGGCATCGAGCACGCCGACTCCTTCGTCGTCGACCCGCACAAGTGGCTGTTCGCCCCCTTCGACTGCGCCGCGCTGATCTACCGCAACCCGCAGCTCGCCCGCGCCGTGCACACCCAGGACGCCTCCTACCTGGACGTCCTGCACACCGAGGGCGACGAGTGGAACCCCACCGACTACGCCTACCACCTGACCCGGCGCGCCCGCGGCCTGCCGCTCTGGTTCTCGCTCGCCGTCCACGGCGTCCAGGCCTACACCGACGCCATCGAGACCGGCCTGCGGCTGGCCCGCGACACCGCGCGGCTGATCGAGGAGACGGACCACCTGGAGCTGCTGTTCGACCCGCAGCTGTCGGCGGTCTGCTTCAAGCGCACGGGCTGGACCAACGACGACTACTACCGCTGGTCCCAGCAGCTGCTCGCGGACCAGATCGGCTTCGTCACCCCCACCGGCTGGGACGGCGAGACGGTCGCCCGCTTCGCCTTCCTGCACCCGGGCACCACCATGGAGATGGTCCGGGAGATCCTGGACACCATGGCCTGATCCGCGGCCCGCGTACGGCCCGCACGGCCCCGCACGGCCCCACCGGCGCGCCCGGTGGGGCCGTCCGCCGTTGCGGCGCCGCTACAGGAAGGCCCCGTTCGGCAGGTACGGCGTCGGCGGCCGCATGCCGCGCACCCCGACGAACCCCCGGGTCTGCGGAGTCAGCCCGACCTCCAGCCCGACGTCCAGTGCCCACTCCTGCTCGGCGGTCAGGTACTCCACCCGCGCCTCGGCGCCGTCCGGCACCCGGGACAGCGCCTCGCGCAGCAGCCGGGCCGCGATCCGCTTGCTGGTGGCGGCCAGCAGCCGGACGGCGCCGCCGTCCCGGTAGCAGTAGCCGCTGCCGGCCAGCGCGTCCGCGACCAGCAGCTCCTCGAAGTGCCCGAGCATCAGTTCGTGGTCCGGGCCGTGCGCGGAGCCGCGCAGCCGCCGGTCCACCGAGTCCAGCAGGTGCAGCTGGGTGGCGTTGCCCCGGTGCACCGGGATGTCCCCGGGGTCGATCAGCCCGTCCCGGTCCACCCGCCCGGTCAGCCGCATCGCCGGGTGCAGGGTGAAGCCGGCCAGCCGGTAGCGGCGGGCCGCCGCCGGGGAGGACGAGGCGCAGACCATCCCGCGCAGGCAGCCGCCCGCGTGCGCCGCCGCCCGCTCCAGCAGCAGCCGTCCGACGCCCCGGCCCTGCGCGGACGGCCGGACGGCGAACAGCGAGGGCACCCACAGGCCCTCCCGCCGCAGCGACAGCACCGCCCCGACCGGCTCCCCGTCGACCACGGCCAGCCAGCAGCCCCCGGGATCGGTGCGCGCCAGGTGTCTGGTGCGGGCCAGCTGCAGCGGCGTCGGCCGCGGCGGGGCGGTGTCGGCGGAGGGCTCGGCGAACGCGGCGAAGGACAGCTCCTGGACGGCCTCCGCGTCCGCGGCGGTGTCCCTGACCGGGCGAAGGATCATGGTGACCATCCTGGCAACCACCGGGCCGCCGCGGGGCCCGTTCGCCGGGATCGGGAGCCGGGCGGGGGTCGGGCTGCGGACGGCGGCGGTGACCGGTCCCGCCGGGTTGTGCGAGCATGGGTGGCGTAGGGGACACGGGTGGTTCACCCGGCCCACGGAAAACCGCCGCCGACAGGCCACCGAAAAACGTCCGCCGCCCGGGAAATGAAACCGGACGGCCGTTGGTTGGCACTGGCGGCAGACCGTCGTCAAGACCGGGAGAAAGCAGATGACCGTCCAGGACGAGACCACCGTCGAGAGTGGCATCCTCCTTACCGATGCCGCCGCGGCCAAGGTCAAGAGCCTGCTGGAGCAGGAGGGCCGCGAGGACCTCGCGCTGCGCGTCGCCGTCCAGCCCGGTGGCTGCTCCGGCCTGCGTTACCAGCTGTTCTTCGACGAGCGCTCGCTCGACGGCGACGTGATCAAGGACTTCAACGGTGTGAAGGTCGTCACCGACCGGATGAGCGCCCCGTACCTGGGTGGCGCCACCGTCGACTTCGTCGACACCATCGAGAAGCAGGGCTTCACCATCGACAACCCGAACGCCACCGGCTCCTGCGCCTGCGGCGACTCCTTCAGCTAAGCCTGGAGCGAGCGGAGAAGGCGGCCCCGGGATCATCCCGGGGCCGCCTTCCGCGTTCCTGCGCTCCTGCCGCCGCTACTGCGCGGCGCCGTCCGGGCCCACCGGGTCCGGCCCGGCGTGCGGGTCGCCCTCCAGCGGCACATCCTGGCCGCTCGACTGGTCGGTCACCGTCCGCCCGGCCAGCGGCGCGCGCAGATCGGTGGAGACCGCCTGCCGCTTGGCCAGCGCGTTGCAGACCTGCCCCGGCTGGGTGATCGGCGGGCCCGGCACGACCTGCACGTTCACCCGGCCCTGCGGCGACTCGTCCGCCTTGAGCGCGTACTTGGTGCAGACCCCGCCGAAGAAGTAGACGGTCAGCTTGTTGCCGCCGTCCGCCCGGTAGCCGACCGCCGGGCGGACCACGCCGCCGCCGTTCGGGTTGGGTTCCCCCGGGGCGATCCCGTTGGGCGGGGGAGTGGCCCCCGGGACGGACTGCCCCGGCGGGGGCGAGGCCGGGGTGGGGGTGAACGCGGTCGGCGGCTGGGCCGGCTGGCCGGTCGCCCCCGCGGACGGGCTGCCGGAGGCGGTCGGCGCCTGCGGGGAGGCGCTCGCGGACGCGGACGTCGCGGAGGCACTGCCGGTCGCCGAGTCCGAGCTCTTGCCGTCGCCGTTGCAGCCGGCCACCGTCACCACCGCCGCCAGCGCCAGACCGGCCAGGGCCACTGCCCGCCGACGGCGCCGGGACATCGTCTCCAGATCCATCTGCACATCCTCCCGAGGGCTCAGCGGCGCCGCTCCTCGGCTGCTCCGCGCGGATGTGACGTGACCGGGTCGAATCCGGTTCCCACCCCGTTCCGGCCGGGTCAGCCGCCGTACTCGGCCATCCCCGCGACCAGCCGCTGTGCCCCGGACGGCACCCGGACGAGCCCGGCCGGCGTCGGGGCCGCGGGCTGCGGGCCGTCCGCCAGCAGCGGCCAGAACCGGCGCAGCCGGCGCGAGTTGTCCACCAGCGCGTCCATCGTGTAGTCCATGTCGGCGCGCAGCGAGGGCAGCGGGGAATGATCGGTCGTCATCGGGCATCGCTCCGATTCCAGGGCCGTGGCGACACTGCCGCGGCCGGCGGCGGGGCCCGCCGGGCCCCCTGGGCCGACCCTAGGCCGGGGTGCGGACCGCCACCAGTGCTACCCGGAGGTAGTACACGTTCGAGGCCGGAGGGTGCCACGCTGGCACTGCGGGCCACCGGCGGGCGAGCCCCGATCGAGGCGGTCTTGCCGACGCCCGCACCCGGCCCGGTACCGTGTGTGGGTTCGTCCATGCCTGCCCGCTGGCCATGCCGCCACCCTGAGGAGACCTTCCGTGCGTATCGCCGTCGCCGGCTCGATCGCCACCGATCACCTGATGACGTTCCCCGGCCGGTTCGCCGACCAGCTCGTCGCCGAGCAGCTGCACACCGTGTCGCTGTCCTTCCTGGTCGACACCCTGGACATCCGCCGGGGCGGCGTCGCGCCGAACATCGCCTTCGGCATGGGTGTGCTGGGCCTGCGCCCGATCCTGGTCGGCGCGGCCGGCGCGGACTTCGCCGAGTACCGCAGCTGGCTGGAGCGCAACAACGTGGACTGCGAGTCCGTCCACATCTCCGAGACCCGGCACACCGCCCGTTTCATGTGCACCACCGACGAGGACCACAACCAGATCGCCTCGTTCTACACCGGTGCGATGGCCGAGGCCCGCAACATCGAGCTGAAGCCGATCGCCGACCGCGTGGGCGGCCTCGACCTCGTGCTGATCGGTGCCGACGACCCGCAGGGCATGGTCCGCCACACCCAGGAGTGCCGCACCCGCGGCTACGCCTTCGCCGCCGACCCCTCCCAGCAGCTCGCCCGCCTGGAGGGCGACGACATCCGCGAGATCGTCGACGGCGCCGCGTACCTGTTCACCAACGAGTACGAGGCCGCGCTGATCGAGAGCAAGACCGGCTGGGACGCCGACGAGCTGCTCGGCCGGGTCGGCACCCGGATCACCACCCTCGGCAGCAAGGGCGTGCGGATCGAGCGCAAGGGCGAGGCCCCGATCCTGGTCGGCTGCGCCAAGGAGGAGGCCAAGGTCGACCCGACCGGTGTCGGCGACGCCTTCCGGGCCGGCTTCCTGGCCGGCCTGTCCTGGAACCTCGAACTGGAGCGCGCCGCCCAGCTCGGCTGCATGCTCGCCACCCTGGTGATCGAGACCGTCGGCACGCAGGAGTACGAGCTGCGCCCGACCGCCTTCCTGGCGCGCTTCGAGGAGGCCTACGGCGCCGAGGCCACCGCGGACGTCCGCGCCCACCTGGTCAAGTAGTCCCCGCTCAGGAGCGACGCACCACGAGGTAGGCCGAGCCCCGGTCACCGCCGTAGTCGGCGGCCGGGGCCTCGCCCGCGTACTCCTGCTCGCGCATCTCGCACCAGGCGGGGACGTCCAGCCGGGCCGCCTCGTCGTCCGCGAGCACCGCGACCGTGCCGCCCACCGGCACCTCGCCGATCCGCTTCGCCAGCTCGATCACCGGCAGCGGACAGCGCTTCCCCAGCGCGTCGATGACGAGGGTCCCGACCACGGGCTCGGGCGTCGGCGCCGGCAGGTCCAGCCCGAGCGGGGCCCGGACGCCCGCCACCAGCTCGGGCAGCACGGCGAGGAAGCGCTCCACGTCCGCCTCGGCCGTCCCGTACGGCAGCGAGACCCGCACGTTGCCCTCGGTGAGCACCCCCATGGCGGCCAGCACGTGGCTCGGCGTCAGCGTGGACGAGGTGCAGGACGAGCCGGAGGAGACGGCGAAGCCGGCCCGGTCCAGTTCGGTGAGCAGCACCTCGCCGTCCACGTACAGGCAGGAGAAGGTGACGAGGTGCGGCAGCCGCCGGACCGGGTCGCCGACCACCTCGACCTCGGGCACCAGCCGCGGCACCCGGGCCCGGATCCGCTCCACCAGTTCGTGCAGCCGGGCGTTCTCCCGCTCGGCCTCGGCCCGGACGGCCCGCAGCGAGGCGGCCGCGGCGACGATCGCCGGGACGTTGACGAAGCCGGGCACCCGCCCGCCCTCGCGCTCGTCGGCCGGCAGCGGCGAGGCGTACCGGACGCCCTTGCGCACCGCCAGGATCCCGACGCCGGCCGGCCCGCCCCACTTGTGCGCGCTCGCGGTCAGCAGCGACCACCCGGCCGGGACGTCCGTCCGCCCGGCGCTCTGCGCCGCGTCCACCAGCAGCGGCACGCCCGCCCCGGCGCACAGCGCGGCGACCTCGCCGACCGGCTGGACGGTCCCCACCTCGTGGTTGGCGCTCTGCAGCGCGGCCAGTGCGGTGTCCGGGCGCAGCAGCGCGCCGAAGGCCGCCGGGTCCACCCGGCCGGTGCGGTCCACCGGTGCGACCGTCACCTCGCCACCGGCGGCCGCGTGGCGTTCGGCGACGTGCAGCACACTGGAGTGCTCGACCGCGGAGTGCAGCAGGTGCCCGCCGCGGCGCCGGTTGCCGGAGAGCGCGCCCAGCAGGCCGAGTTGGACGGCCTGCGTCCCGCTCGCGGTGAAGGAGACCTCGTCCGCCCGGGCGCCGAGCACGGCGGCGACCGTCTCGCGGGCGGCGTCCAGCAGCATCCGGGCCTGCCGGCCGGAGCGGTACAGCCGGGCCGGGTCGGCCCAGCCCTCGTCCAGGGCGGCGGTCAGTGCCTGCCGGGCGACGGGGTGCAGGGGGGCCGTCGAAGCCACGTCGAAGTACACGGTCACATTTAACGACACACCCAGGGGCGGACAATGGCGGGGAATTCCCGTGGCGCCGTCTCACCGGCCGTCAGTCGATCATCCTGAATGTCCGTTTCGTCCGCGTCCGACGAGTCGTCACCCGCGTTGTTCGAGGTCATCCCCCGATCGGGCGTACGGACCTCGAATGCCTGCGATGACCTGCGGCGCAGTGCCTGCCGGGCCTGATCGGGCGACCGGGCGGCGCGTTACCGGGGGCTGCCCGTCAGGAGCGCATAAGGCTGGAGTAGGGTTTGGCCCGCATAAGCATTCAAACCGTGCCCGTGGTCGGGTCGCCGGAGGCTCACCATCCTCCTCGGGGCGACGCGAAGGCGGGCGAGACTTCGGGAAGGCGCTACGTGAGTCCCAACGGCTCCGACCGCTCGCCGCGGCGCACGATGCGGCGGAAGCTGCCTCAGGCGCTGGCACTGGGCCTCGTCATCGCTACCGCCACCGGCTGCTCGGCCAACGACCTCCCCAGGCTTGGCCTCCCGAGCCCCGTCACCAAGGAAGGGCCGATGGTCCTCCAGATGTGGCAGGGGTCCTGGATCGCGGCGCTGGTGGTCGGCGTACTGATGTGGGGTCTGATCATCTGGAGCGTGATCTTCCACCGGCGCAGCCGCACCGGTGTGGAGGTTCCCCCGCAGACCCGGTACAACGTGCCCATCGAGGCGCTCTACACCGCGGTCCCCATCATCATCGTGTCGGTGCTCTTCTACTTCGTCGCCCGCGACGAGTCGAAGCTGACCAAGGTCTCCGAGAAGCCGCAGCACGTGGTCAACGTGGTCGGCTTCCAGTGGAGCTGGGCGTTCAACTACGAGAACACCGAGACCCCGGATCCGGCGAACAAGACCGCCGCGTACGAGGTCGGCACCCCCAAGAACGCGCCGACGCTCTGGCTGCCGGTCAACGAGACCGTGCAGTTCCGTCTCACCTCGCGTGACGTCATCCACGACTTCTGGCCCGTCAACTTCATGATGAAGATGGACGTCGTGCCGGGCGTGGTGAACAAGTTCGAGGTGACTCCGACCGTCAAGGGCGAGTACGTGGGCAAGTGCGCCGAGCTCTGCGGCGTCGACCACTCGCGCATGCTGTTCAACGTCAAGGTCGTCGACCGCGCCGAGTACGACAAGCACTTGGCCGAGCTTCGCGACAAGGGCCAGAGCGGTGCGGTGCCTTCCGGCCTCATCAGCATGGGAAGTGAAGAGAAGTGACCATCCTCAACGAGCCCGCCGCGGCCGGCGGGGGCGCCGGGGCCGTCACGGTCGGAGCGCAGCGGACCCGCAAGCCGGGTTCGACCATCATCAAGTGGCTGACCACCACCGACCACAAGACGATCGGCACCCTGTACCTGGGCACGTCGTTCGCCTTCTTCCTGATCGGTGGCATCCTCGCCCTGGTCATGCGCGCCGAGCTGGCTCGCCCCGGGACGCAGATCCTGTCGAACGAGCAGTTCAACCAGGCGTTCACGATGCACGGCACGATCATGCTGCTGATGTTCGCGACGCCGCTGTTCGCGGGCTTCGCGAACTGGATCATGCCGCTGCAGATCGGCGCCCCGGACGTGGCCTTCCCGCGTCTGAACATGTTCGCGTACTGGCTGTACCTGTTCGGCTCGATCATCGCCGTGGCCGGCTTCGTGACCCCGAACGGTGCCGCCGACTTCGGTTGGTTCGCCTACTCCCCGCTGTCGGACGCGGTTCACTCGCCCGGCATCGGCGGTGACATGTGGATCATGGGCCTGGCCTTCTCCGGCTTCGGCACGATCCTCGGTGCGGTCAACTTCATCACCACCATCATCTGCATGCGCGCGCCCGGCATGACGATGTTCCGGATGTCGATCTTCGTCTGGAACACCCTGCTGACCGCCGTGCTGGTCCTGCTGGCCTTCCCGGTGCTCGCCGCCGCGCTGTTCGCCCTGGAGGCGGACCGCAAGTTCGGCGCCCACGTCTTCGACCCGGCCAACGGCGGGGCGATGCTGTGGCAGCACCTGTTCTGGTTCTTCGGCCACCCCGAGGTCTACATCATCGCGCTGCCGTTCTTCGGCATCGTGTCGGAGATCATCCCGGTCTTCAGCCGCAAGCCGATGTTCGGCTACTCCGGCCTGATCGCGGCCACCATCGCGATCGCCGGTCTGTCCGTGACGGTGTGGGCGCACCACATGTACGTCACCGGGCAGGTGCTGCTGCCGTTCTTCTCCTTCATGACCTTCCTGATCGCGGTCCCGACCGGTGTGAAGTTCTTCAACTGGGTCGGCACCATGTGGAAGGGCTCGCTGAGCTTCGAGACCCCGATGCTCTGGACGGTCGGCTTCCTGGTCACCTTCCTCTTCGGTGGTCTGACCGGTGTCCTGCTGGCCTCCCCGCCGATCGACTTCCACGTCTCGGACTCGTACTTCGTCGTCGCCCACTTCCACTACGTGGTCTTCGGCACCGTCGTGTTCGCGATGTTCGCCGGCTTCCACTTCTGGTGGCCGAAGATGACCGGCAAGATGCTGGACGAGCGCCTCGGCAAGATCACCTTCTGGACGCTGTTCTTCGGCTTCCACGCGACCTTCCTGGTGCAGCACTGGCTCGGCGCCGAGGGCATGCCCCGCCGCTACGCCGACTACCTGGCCTCGGACGGCTTCACCACGCTGAACACCGTCTCGACCATCGGCTCCTTCGTGCTCGGCCTGTCGATCCTGCCGTTCCTCTACAACGTCTGGAAGACCGCCAAGTACGGCGAGAAGGTCGAGCAGGACGACCCGTGGGGCTTCGGCCGTTCGCTGGAGTGGGCGACCTCCTGCCCGCCGCCGCGGCACAACTTCCTCACGCTGCCGCGCATCCGCTCGGAATCCCCGGCCTTCGACCTCCACCACCCGGAGATCGCCGCGCTGGACTACCTGGAGAACCACGGCGAGCAGGCCAAGCACCTCGCCGGCGTGACCCCGGCGAAGTACGACGCCCCGAAGCTGGGCAAGGGCAAGCAGGAGGGTGACGCCCGATGAAGGAACAGGGAAAGATCTTCCTCGGCCTGTCGGTCTTCGTCCTCGCGATGGCGATCACCTACGGCCTGTGGACGAACAGCTCCGACCTCGGCATCGAGGCGGCCGGTACCACCGCGCTGTTCCTCGCCTTCTCGCTGTGCGCCTTCATCGGGTACTACCTCGCCTTCACCGCCCGCCGGGTGGACAGCGGCGCGGGTGACAACCCCGAGGCCGAGGTCGCGGACGACTCCGGCGAGCTGGGCTTCTTCGCCCCGCACAGCTGGCAGCCGCTCTCGCTGGCGCTCGGTGGCGCGCTCGCCTTCCTGGGCGTGATCTTCGGCTGGTGGCTGATGTTCTGGGCCGCCCCGATCATCGCGATCGGCATCTTCGGATGGGTCTTCGAGTTCTACCGGGGCGAGAACCAGAACCAGTAAGGTTCCGACTCCGACACCGGGGCCGGTCCTCCCGCAGGGGAGGGCCGGCCCCGGTGCGTTTCCCGGTCCCGGCCCCGGTGCGACGGGCTCCGGGCAGCGGGGCCTCACCCGCCCGGCCGAACGAGGGGACGCTCGGATGTCGCTCAGCCGCATGACGTTCCTACGATCTGATCAATCGTGCGAACCCCGGAGGCGGCCATGTCCGACAGGCGCGGCATCGCAGGCATCGGCAGCATCTCGCTGACCCTTGCCGTACTCACCCCGCTGGCCGCGTGCTCGTCCGGTGAGGAGGAGAGCGCCGGTCCGCACCGGATCGACGCGGCCCCGCTGGTGCACCTCTCGGCCGAGGGCAAGGCCGACCCCTCCCAGCCGGTCACCGTGACCGCCGTGGCGGGCAGCCGGCTCACCGACGTCACCGTGGTCGGCCCGGACGGCCGGGTGGTGGCCGGAAAGCTCGCCGACGACCAGCGCAGCTGGCAGACCACCGGGCGGCTGAAGGCCGGCACCGCGTACACCGTCCGGATCTCCGCCGACGACGGCAGGAACGGCCGCGGCGACACCACCGCCGGCTTCAGCACCCTCGCCGCCCAGCGCCTGCTCACCGCCAAGCTCGGCCCGGACTCCTCCGGCAGCGGCGTCTACGGCGTCGGCCAGCCGCTCACCGTGCAGCTCTCCGAGGCGGTGAAGGACCCGCAGGCCCGTCAGGAGGTCGAACGGGCCCTGACCGTCACCTCCCAGCCCGCCGTCACGGGCGCCTGGTACTGGGTGGACGACAAGGACCTGCACTTCCGCCCGGAGGACTACTGGCCGGCCGGCACCACCGTCTCGCTGGCCTTCGACGGCACCGGCAGCCGGATCTCGGACGGCCTGTACGGCGGCGACCGCAGCTCGCTGCGGCTGCGGATCGGCGAGCGGGTCGAGTCGGTGGTCGACGCCGCCGCCCACGAGCTCACCCTCAAGCGGGACGGCGAGGTGCTCCGGACCATCCCGGTGACCACCGGCAAGCCCGGCTTCGACACCCGCAACGGGGTCAAGGTGGTGCTCGGCCAGGAGCGGTCGGTCCGGATGAACGGCGAGACGATCGGCATAGCCGCCGGCGGCGCGGACTCCTACAACCTGGACGTGGAATGGGCCACCCGGGTGACCTGGAGCGGTGAGTACGTGCACGCGGCGCCCTGGTCGGTCGGCTCGCAGGGCGTCGAGAACGTCAGCCACGGCTGTACCGGTATGAGCACCGAGAACGCCAAGTGGTTCTACGAGAACACCCGGGTGGGGGACCTGGTGACGGTGGTGAACAGCCGGGGCGCCGACATGGAGCCCTTCGGCAACGGCTTCGGGGACTGGAACGTCTCCTGGGCGAACTGGGCCAAGCACAGCGCCCTCGGACAGGCCGTCAGCACCACCGCCCCGGCCTCCCAGGCCCCGGCCGTGGGGATGATCCGCCCGGAGGTCTGAGGCGGGGCCCGGGGCCGGTCCTACGCCTCCGGGAGGGCCCGCAGGGCGGTGTCCACCGCCGCCAGGGCGTCCCCGTGGGAGAGCCCGAGCCGGGCGGCCCGCTCCGCGTACGCGGCGGCGGCCTCGGCGGCCAGGCGGTGGGCGGTGTCCCCGGTGGCGGCGATCAGGGTGCCGCGCCGGCCGTGCGTCTCCACCACGCCGTCCGCCTCCAGCTCCTTGTAGGCCCGGGCGACCGTCCCGGCGGCCAGCCCCAGCTCCTCGGCCAGGGCCCGGACGGTGGGCAGCCGCAGCCCGGTCGGCAGCTCGCCGGTGCGGGCCCGCTCGGCGATCTGGGCGCGGATCTGCTCGTACGGGGGAGTGGCGGCGGCGGGGTCGACGGACAGCTGCACAGGGGCTCCAGGCGACGCGGGCGGGTACGGGGCGGGCGGGTACGGAAAAGCCCGAGGGCCGCCGACCAGGTGAACTCTGGTCAGCGGCCCTCGGGGTGGCGCGTACGGGATCAGTGGTGGCCGTGGCCGCTGGTGATCTCGTGGTGCTCCTCGGCGGTCGGCTTGGGGATCTGGCTTCCCTCGCCGTAGAAGCCGCGGGACAGCTTGGCCCGGGTGCGGGTGAGGACGCCGGCCTTGCGGGCCACGCCGTTCTCGTCCGTCTGGGCCGGCAGCTGGACCGGCTGGATCTGCTCGTGCGCGGTGAGCGTGTGCAGGTCCTTCTGCGGCAGCTGGGCGTGCACCTCGACGAACTCGCCGTGCGGCAGGCGCTTGATGACGCCCGTCTCGCGGCCGTGCAGCACCTTCTCCTTGTCACGGCGCTGCAGGCCGAGGCACCAGCGCTTGGTGACGATGAAGGTGACGACCGGGACGACGAAGAAGCCGACGCGGACGAAGTAGGTGATGGCGTTCAGCGACAGGTGCAGGTGGGTGGCGAACAGGTCGTTGCCACCACCGATCAGCAGCACCAGGTACAGGCTGATCCAGGCGGCACCCAGGGCGGTGCGGACCGGGGCGTTGCGCGGGCGGTCCAGGATGTGGTGCTCGCGCTTGTCGCCGGTGATCCAGCTCTCGATGAACGGGTAGACCGCGATCGAGACCAGGACCAGCGGGAAGACCACCATCAGCGGGATGAAGACACCCAGGTTCAGGGTGTGGCCGCCCCAGACGCTGATCTCCCAGCCCGGCATGACACGGATCAGGCCCTCGGAGAAGCCCATGTACCAGTCCGGCTGGGCGTCGGTGGACACCTGGTCGGGGCGGTAGGGGCCGTACGCCCAGATCGGGTTGATCGAGGCGATCGCCGAGATGGCGGCGATGAGGCCGAACACCAGGAAGAAGAAGCCACCGGCCTTGGCCATGTAGACCGGCATCAGCGGCATGCCGACGACGTTCTTCTCGGTCTTGCCCGGGCCCGCCCACTGGGTGTGCTTGTGGTAGAAGACCAGGATCAGGTGCGCCACCAGCAGGCCGAGCATGATGCCCGGGATCAGCAGCACGTGGATCGTGAAGAACCGCGGGATGATGTCGTGGCCGGGGAACTCGCCGCCGAACAGGAACATCTGGACGTAGGTGCCCACCAGCGGGACGGCGAGGATCGCGCCTTCCATGAAGCGGATACCGGTACCCGACAGCAGGTCGTCCGGCAGCGAGTAGCCGAAGAAGCCGTCGAACATGCCCAGGACCAGCAGCAGGAAGCCGAAGACCCAGTTGATCTCACGCGGCTTGCGGAACGCGCCGGTGAAGAACACGCGCATCATGTGCACGAGCATGCCCGCCACGAAGACCAGGGCGGCCCAGTGGTGGATCTGGCGGATCAGCAGACCGCCGCGCACCTCGAAGCTGATGTCCACGGTCGAGGCGTACGCCTCGGACATCCCGATGCCCTTGAGGGGGATGTACGAGCCGTCGTAGACGACCTCGCCCATCGAGGGCTTGAAGAACAGCGTCAGGTAGACGCCGGTCATGATGATGATGACGAACGTGTAGAGGCAGATCTCGCCCAGCATGAAGGACCAGTGGTCCGGGAAGATCTTCCGCAGGTTGGCCTTGGCGAGGGAGTAGATCCCCAGCCGGCCGTCCGTCCAGTCAGCGGCGGCTTCCCACTTGCTCGCGGGCTTGGCGCGCGTGCTGGCGGGCTTGGCGGCACCGGAGGTGGTGCTGCTCGCGCTACTCATCGAGCACGCTCCCAGTAGCTCGGGCCGACGGGCTCAGCGAAGTCGCCGGTGGCGACCAGGTTGCCCTTCTCGTCAGTGATGATCTTCAGCTGCGGCAGCGGGTGGCCGGCCGGGCCGAAGATGACGCGCGCGCCGTCCGCCAGGTCGAAGGTCGACTGGTGGCAGGGGCAGAGCGCGTGGTGGGTCTGCTGCTCGTACAGGCTGATCGGGCAGCCGACGTGGGTGCAGATCTTGGAGTAGGCGAGGATGCCCTCGAAGCCCAGCTCCCGGGACTTGTCGTCCTTGATGTCCTCCGGCGCGATGCGCACCAGCATCAGGGCGTCCTTGGCGATGCGCTGCTGGAAGTCCTCGTCGTGGGTGGTCAGACCCTTCGGCATGGCGAAGGTCAGCGAACCGATGACGATGTCCTCGGCCTTCATCGGCTGCATGGTGCTCATGTTGACGAGCTCCAGCGGCGTGGCCTGGGTGGCCTTGCCCCAGCCGGTGCCCATGAGCTTCTTCTCGGGCAGCGGGCCCAGGTCGCGGAGCAGGACCACGCCGGAGAGCGGGACCAGCGCCAGCGAGCCGAGGAGGGTGTTGCGGATCATCTTGCGGCGGCCGAAGCCGGACTCGGCGGCGCCGGTCTTGAACTGCTCGATGATGTCCGCGCGCAGCTCGTCGTCAGCCTCGATCGGGTGACGCTCGGCCGGAACCTCGACGTCCGACATCAGCGTGCGGGCCCAGTGGACCGCACCGGCGCCGATCATGAACAGCGCGACGCCCAGGGTCATGCCCAGCGCGAAGTTCAGCGCGCTGACCTTGCCCAGCGGGAAGATGTAGACGATCTTGTCGGGGTCGATGGCCACGAACGAGGCGATGAAGCCGATGGTGGCGAGCATCGAGACCACGAACATCAGCGAGACCTGGCGCTCGGCGCGCTTGGCGGCCCGCTCGTCGATGTCGGTGCGACGCGGCTCGTGGGCCGGCAGGCCCGGGTCGGCGAACGGGTTGCCGTGTTCGGCGACCTCGCCGGCGGAGCCGTGCGACTCCGGGAGGTTCTCTGACATGTCGTGGCTCATGACTTCTTGGCCTTGGTGGTGTGGGCGGCGACCCAGATCGCGACCGCGATGAGCGTGCCGAGGCCGAAGATCCAGCCGAACAGACCCTCGGTCACCGGACCGAGGCTGCCGAGCGTGAGACCACCGGGGTTGGGCTCATCGGAGGTGGTGTGGCGGACGAAGGCCACGATCTGCTTCTTCTGGTCCTCGGGCATGGTGCTGTCCGGGAACGACGGCATGTTCTGCGGGCCGGTCTGCATGGCCTCGTAGATGTGCTTGGCGTCCACGCCCTCCAGCGAGGGGGCGTACTTGCCCTTGGTCAGGGCACCACCCTGGCCGGCGAAGTTGTGGCACTGGGCGCAGTTGGTGCGGAACAGCTCGCCACCCTTGGAGATGTCCTCCGGGTTGGTCGAGGTGTACTGCTCAGGCTTCGGCGCCACCGGGCCGGGGCCCAGCGAGCCCACGAAGGCGGCCAGCTGGTCGATCTCGGACTGCGAGTAGATGTCCTTCTTGCGCGGGACCTGGGCGCCGGGCTGCTGGGCCGGCATGCGGCCGGTGCCGACCTGGAAGTCGACGGACGCGGTGCCGACGCCGACCAGGCTCGGACCGTCGCTGCTGCCCTGGCCGTTCAGGCCGTGGCAGGAGGAGCAGCCGACGGCGAAGAGCTTCTTGCCCTCTTCGATCTCGAGCGACTGCGCGGTGACGTCGGCCTGCGCCTTGCTGGCGGGCGCGAACGCGGCGTACAGCCCCCCGGTGGCCGCCAGGGCGAGAAGTAGGACGACCAGCGCCGCCAATGGGTGGCGCCGTCGTGCGGAGAGCTTTTTCACGGAATAACCCCGGTGTCAGGATCTGGTCGACTGGTGGGTGCACCCGGCGGCCGGTCTGGCCGGCACGAGGCTGCCTCTCGAGGGCTGCGCGCGCGGTCGGTCGGTGGGAGCGTCGGCACCGGCAGAAGCGGCCCTGCGCCGGTGAGGGCGGGGGCCGCAGCCGGTGGCCAGCGACCTGATCAGCTGGTTACTTGATCAGGTAGATGGTCGCGAACAGGCCGATCCACACGACGTCGACGAAGTGCCAGTAGTACGACACGACGATCGCCGCGGTGGCCTGCTCGTGCGTGAAGCGCTTGGCTGCGTACGTCCGTCCCAGGACCAGCAGGAAGGCGATCAGACCACCCGTCACGTGCAGACCGTGGAAGCCGGTCGTCAGGTAGAACACCGTGCCGTACGGGTCGGAGGACAGCGACAGGCCGTCCTTCTTGACCAGCTCGGTGTACTCGAAGATCTGACCGCCGATGAAGATCGCGCCCATGAAGAACGTCAGGATGAACCACGCGCGGAGCTTCTTCACGTCACCGCGCTCGGCGGCGAACACGCCGAGCTGGCAGGTCAGCGAGGAGAGCACCAGGATCGTGGTGTTGCCCGCGGAGAAGGGGACGTTGAGGGCGTGTGCCTTCTCGGTCCAGAACTCGGCCCCCTTGACGGAGCGGAGCGTGAAGTACATCGCGAAGAGGGCCGCGAAGAACATCAGCTCGGAACTGAGCCAGACGATCGTTCCGACGCTGACCATGTTCGGTCGGTTGACCGATCCATGCGCGTGCCCGGTTTCTACTGCTGTTGCTGTCGCCACGACGGACATTATGTCGGTCCCTTATTCCGTCTTCACGCCGGGGGGTGTCCCTCGGAGTGTCCGGTGCGTGCGGTATGCCCGCTTGGGGGGCGGCCGGGGGGCCGTACGGGGGCTGAGCAGCGGCGTGTCCCTTTTCTGACGGTTCCTCGGTGAGGCCGTGCCGCCCGGTGCTCAGCGTGTCGCTGCCGGGTCGCGCGGGCGCGCGGGGGTAAGGGGAGAGGGCCCGGGGTCGGCCGTACGGGTGGACCGCGGGAGACGGGGTGACGGGGTGTCCTCCAGGCGGCCGAGCGGCGGGCGCGGCGGCCTGGGGAGGAAGGTGCGCGCGGGGGAGTCGGCGACGGGGCAAAGCGGAGTAGCATCCGGATCAGGCGAACGTGGTCCGGATCACACTTGAGGGAGCAGGGTCCATGGCGTACACGACCGACGAGACGCTCACCGTCCTCGTCTACAGCGACGACCGCAACACCCGCGAGCAGGTGCTGACGGCGCTCGGCCGCCGGCCCGCCGAGGATCTTCCGGAGCTGTCCTACCTGGAGTGCGCGACCACCCCCGCGGTGCTCAAGGCGCTGGAGAAGGGCGGCGTAGACCTCTGTGTCCTGGACGGCGAGGCGGTGCCGGCCGGCGGGCTCGGGCTCGGGCGCCAGCTCAAGGACGAGATCTACGGCTGCCCGCCGGTGCTGGTGCTGATCGGCCGGCCGCAGGACTCCTGGCTCGCCGCCTGGAGCCGGGCCGACGCCGCGATCTCCCGCCCGGTGGACCCGGTGGCGCTGGCCGAGGCCGCCGCCGTCCTGCTGCGGGCCCGGCTGGCGAAGCGGGCGCCGGCCGCCCGCTGAGCGGCGGCGGACGGGCCGGGAACCGTTCCAGCACGAAGTTGCCGGAGCTGTCTCAGTACGAGAGAAGGGGCCGCCGCGGGGACCCTTCCGCTCGATAGGCTGACTTACATCCGTACGGACGTCCCCCGAAGTGGGGGAACCGACAACAGTGGAGTCAGCCATGGTGAACGTGAACCCTGCGAACGGCGGTAGCGACCCCGCGCAGGTGGTCCGCACCTGGCCGGACATCCTGGCGACGCTGTTGAAGGGGGAGGACCTCGACCGCTCGGCCACCGCGTGGGCGATGGACCGGATCATGAGCGGCGAGGCGTCCCCCGTCCAGGTCGCCGGCTTCATGGTCGCGCTGCGGGCCAAGGGCGAGACCGTGGACGAGATCACCGGTCTGGTGGACTCGATGTACGCGCACGCCGAGCCGCTGACCATCCCCGGCCCGGCGGTGGACATCGTCGGCACCGGCGGTGACCGGGCGAAGACCGTCAACATCTCCACCATGTCGGCGATCGTCGCGGCCGCCGCCGGCGCCAAGGTGGTCAAGCACGGCAACCGGGCGGCCTCCTCCGCCAGCGGCTCCTCGGAGGTGCTGGAGAAGCTCGGCGTCTCGCTCGACCTGTCCGCGCGGCGGGTCGCCGAGGTCGCCGAGGAGGTCGGGCTCACCTTCTGCTTCGCCGCGAAGTTCCACCCCTCGATGCGGCACGCCGCCACTGCGCGGCGCGACCTCGGGGTGCCGACCGCGTTCAACATCCTCGGCCCGCTCACCAACCCGGCCAAGGTCACCGCACACGCGATCGGCTGCTTCGACACCCGGCTCGCCGCGCTGATCGCCGGGGTGCTCGCCCGGCGCGGCGCCGGCGCCCTGGTGTTCCGCGGCGACGACGGGCTGGACGAGCTCACCATCACCACCACCTCGCAGGTGTGGATCGTGCGGGACGGCGTCGTCACCGAGACCTCCTTCGACCCGCGGGAGGTCGGCATCGAGCTGGTCGGCATCGAGGCGCTGCGCGGCGGGGACCCGTCCTACAACGCCGAGGTCGCGCGCCGGCTCCTGGCCGGGGAGCACGGGCCGGTGCGGGACGCCGTCCTGCTGAACACGGCGGCGGCGCTGGTCGCACTCGAACCCGGCGACGCGTCGCTCATCGAGCAGCTCCGCGCGGGCATGGCGCGGGCGGCCGAGGCCATCGACTCGGGCCGGGCCGAGGAGCTGCTGCGCCGCTGGTCGGCGGCCACCAGCCGCGGCTGAGGCGGCAGTTGACGGGCCCGTGGCGATTCCTCGCCGCGGGCCCTCGTCGTGTCCGGATGGTGGATGGTCGTTTGACCACCCGACGTACGCGACCTAGAGTCTTCGCCAGGTCATGAGTGACAGCGACAAGCCCCAGCTTGCTGTCCGGCAACCCTCCGTCCGTGGCGGGGTGCCCTGGGTGAGGACCGGGTCGCTCGGCGAATCGTCCGTGCGGCAAGCGCGGACACCGGACGATCAGCACTCCCGGGGTCCCTCATCCCCTGAAGGAGTGCATCCTCATGTCGATCGCCACCGAAGTCCGCACCCCGGTCCGCACCCCGCTCGCCGTTCTCGGCCGGGACGTCCAGGTCCCGCTCGCCAGCGGGGAGAAGGTCGGCTACGCGGCGCTCGACTACGCGGCCAGCTCGCCGGCGCTGCAGCGGGTCTGGGACGACGTCGCCGCCTACGCGCCGTACTACGGCAGCGTGCACCGGGGCGCCGGGTACCTCTCCCAGCTGTCCACCGACCTGTTCGAGCAGAGCCGCCGGACCGTCGCCGAGTTCCTCGACCTGCGCGAGGGCGACCAGGTGGTGTTCACCCGCGCCACCACCGACTCGCTCAACCTACTGGCCGGGGCCGTGCCGGCCGGCACCCGGGTGTTCGCCTTCGAGACCGAGCACCACGCCTCGCTGCTGCCCTGGGCGCACGCCGGGCTCGACGTCAGCTACCTGCGGGCGCCGCGCTCGCGGGCCGAGGCGGTGGCCGCGCTGGACGCCGCGCTCGCCGGGGCGCCCGAGGGCCCCAAGCTGCTCTGCGTCACCGGGGCCTCGAACGTCACCGGCGAGCTGTGGCCGGTCGCCGCGCTGACCGAGACCGCGCACCGGCACGGCGCCCGGGTGGTGCTGGACGCGGCGCAGCTCGCCCCGCACCACCGGGTGTCGGTCCGGGAGTCGGGCGTCGACTGGATCGCCTTCTCCGGCCACAAGCTCTACGCGCCGTTCGGCGCAGGGGTGTTGGCCGGTCGCTCGGACTGGCTGGACGCCGCCGAGCCGTACCTGGCCGGCGGCGGGGCGACCCGGACGGTGGCCCGGGAGACGGACGGCTCGGTGGCCGTGCAGTGGCACTCCGGCCCGGCCCGGCACGAGGCCGGTTCGCCGAACGTCATCGGCGCCTACGCGATCGCCTCCGCCTGCCGGGCGCTCACCGAGGCGGGCTTCGACGCGCTGGAGGCCCGGGAGCAGCAGCTGATCGCCCGGCTGACCGCTGGGCTGGCGGAGATTCCGCAGGTCAAGGTGCTGAACCTGTTCGGGGAAGGCTCCGCGAGGGTCGGCGTGCTGTCCTTCGTCGTCCAGGACTGGAACAGCTCGCACTTCTCGGCCGCGCTGTCCGCCGAGTACGGCATCGGGGTGCGCGACGGACTGTTCTGCGCCCACCCGCTGGTGCGCACCCTGCTCGGGGACGATTCGGGGGTCGCGCCCGCTCCGGTCTCCGCGTGCGGCGCTCCCGAGCCGTCGCTGCCCGGTGAGCGCAGCCTGAACGCGATCCGGGTGAGCTTCGGCGCCGGGACGCCGGACGAGCACGTCGAGCGCTTCCTGACCGCCGTCCGTGAGCTGGTCGCGGACGGCGCGGCGTGGAACTACCGCAACGAGGGCGGGCGTTGTGTCGCCGACAGCCGGCGGGAGGGCTGAGGGCCGCCCGGGGTGCCCTACTCGTCGAGGCCGAGGGCGAAGGCGGCTTCCAGGTCGTGCTGGGAGTAGGTGCGGAAGGCGATCTGGGTCTCGGTCTGGGCCACGCCCGGGACCTTGTTCAGCCGGCCCGGGATGACATCGGCCAGGTCGTCGTGGCGGCGCACCCGGACCATCGCCACCAGGTCGTAGCCGCCGGTCACCGAGTACACCTCGCTGACGCCCTCGATCGCGGCGATGGCCTCGGCGATCTCCGGGATGCGGTCGACGCTGGTCTTGATCAGGACGATGGCGGTGATCACTGTTCGCGCTCCTTCGTGGGTTGCCGCCAGGGTATCGGGCGTCAGCCGGGGCGTCGCGGGGGGTGACCGGCCACGGCGCAGGCGTAGAGGAACCCGGCCGAGAAGCCGATCACGTGCACCAGGTACGCCACCCCGGGGCCGGCCGCGTGCACCGACCACCACTGCAGCGCGAACCACAGGCCGAGCACCAGCCAGGCCGGGAAGCGCAGCGGCAGGAAGAGCAGCAGCGGGACGAGGGTGGTCACCCGGGCGCGCGGATGGAAGCGCAGGTAGGCGCCGAGCACGGCGGAGATCGCGCCCGAGGCGCCGAGCAGGACGCGGGTGGAGCCCGGCGAGTGCGCCTCGGCGAGCGCGAAGCCGTACGTGGCCAGGCTGCCGGCGGCCAGGTAGAAGACGGCGAACCGGGCCCGGCCCAGGCGCTGTTCGACGGTGGGGCCGAAGACGTAGAGGAAGAGCAGGTTGCCGGCCAGGTGCAGCCAGCCGGCGTGCAGGAAGAGCCCGGTGAGGACGGACAGCGCCGGGTGCTTGCCCGGGGTCGCGGCCACCGGGCAGCCCGGGACGGGGTCGGGGGCCTCGGCCAGCTGTTCGGAGGTCAGCGGACGGCCGGCCAGGATCTCCGCCGGGATCGTGCCCCAGCGCTGCTCGTACCGCTGCTCGGCGCAGACCCGGGCCTGGCCGGTGCCGTAGAGCGGGTTGAGGCCGGCGGCCGGGGCGAGCAGGAACACCAGCGTGTTGACGGCGATCAGGGCGTAGCTGACCGCCGAGGCGGGCCCGGCCGGGCGGCCGGCCGGCGCGCCGGTGTGGTCGGGAGCCGCGAGCGCCATGCGGCCAAGCATCCCTCCGGGCGGCCGAGGTGACACGGCGCAGTACGGCAGGTGGGTTAGGGCGTGTCTTGGGGATCTTTGCCGGGTCCGCGACGCTCCCCCGGCCTCCGGCCGGGAGGTACCCCCAGGGCACGCACCTCGCCGCGTTGTCGTCGGTCGCCAATGGCCCCCAGCCTTCGGCCGGGAGGTGCCCCCACCGCAGTGGCTCCCTCCTCCGCCTTGCGATGCACGCACCCCAACGCCGCGGCCTGATCCGACAAGATCCACAAGACGCGCCCTGGGCGGCGGCTTCGCTGAACTGGTGGCCGGGGCGGTTGCCCCAGGCAATAGGCTTGGGGCGGGCATTCCCGCCTCCCGCCGCCGACGCCGGGGCTCCGGGGGGAGCGCCTGGCCCACCCAGGGACCACCCGAGAGGACCCCCGATGACCGTCCCCGCCCTGACCGCAGAGACGCGCTGGCGCTGCACGCTGTGCGGCAACCTCACCCGCTTCGACGTGACCCGCACCGCGCGGGTGACCGAGTTCCTCCACTTCGACCTGGCCGGCGAATCCAAGGTCGAGGAGACCCAGGTGCTGAGCGAGACGATCGAGTCGGTGCGCTGCCGCTGGTGCAACGCGGTGGACCAGGTCGAGCTGGTGGCCCGCCCGGGGGCCGAGAGCGTGGAGACCCCCGCCGAGCAGGGCTGATGCCGGGGGTGCGGTGGGCGGTGCGGGCGCGCCCGTCCACCGCACGGGACAATACAGACAAGACGCACGGAGCGTGACGACAGGGGCGGCCGCGGCCGTGCCCCGCTGGAGCAGGATCGGAGCCGAGGACGTGGTGGACGCAGCGAAGGAGCCCGTCGAGCCGGCCGCGTCCGAGTCCGGGGCGCCCGGGGCGTCCGGCACGGCCGAGGGGCCCGGGGCGGCGGAGGTGGCCGGGGAGACCGGCGCGGCGGCGGAGCGGGCGGTCGAGAAGCTCGACCGGCCGCTGCCCGAAGGGGTGCGCCGGCGCGTGGTCGGGCTGGCCTCGGACGCGCTCGGCGGGCTGCCGGCGGCCGAACTGCCGCAGAGCCTGCGCCAGTACGCGAAGTTCACCCCCGCGCGGCGGGCCAAGTACGCGGCGACGGCCCTGGCGGCGGCGCTGGAGTCGGAGCCGGCCTTCCGGGTGCGGATAGCGGAGCGGCTGCGGCTCGGCCAGCCGGACCTGGTGAAGGCGCTGGAGTCGGGCACCGTGCCGGGCGCCGCCGACCCGATGGACGTCGCGGCCGCCGCCTACCTGGTGCGTTCGGCCGGGTGGAGCCGGCTGGTCGCGGAGGCGGGCGAGGAGGCCGAGCGGGCCGGGGCCGAGGGTGCGGCCGCGGAGTCCGCGCGGCTGCTGGAGAAGCTGCAGGCCGAGCTGGCCGAGCTGCGGGCCACCGCCCGCGCGGACCTGGACCGCCAGCGCGCGGAGTCCGAGGAGGTCCGGCGGGAGGCCGAGTCGCTGCGCAAGAAGGTGCGGTCGCTGGAGAGCGACACCCGCCGGGCGCAGGCCGAGGCGCGCCGGCTGGCGGGGGAGCTGGAGTCCGTGAAGGCCCAGGCGGCGGCCGAGCGCGGCACCGCGGAGAGCGAGGCGCGGCGGCTGCGGCACCGGGTCTCGGAGCTGGAGAACGCCGCCGAGCAGGGCCGCCGTTCGGCCCGCGAGGGGCGCAGCGTGGAGGACATGCGGCTGCGGCTGCTGCTGGACACGGTGCTGCAGTCGGCGCAGGGGCTGCAGCGGGAGCTGGCGCTGCCGGTCTCGCAGATCCGCCCGGCGGATCTGGTGGAGGCGGTGGTGCCGGGGGCGGCCTCGCCGCACGACGTGGCCAGGCGGGGTCTGGCGGACGACGATCCGGCGCTGCTGGACCAGCTGCTGGCGATCCCGCAGGTGCACCTGGTGGTGGACGGCTACAACGTGACCAAGACCGGCTATCCGACGCTGCCGCTGGAGCAGCAGCGGATCCGGCTGCTGGGCGGGCTGGCGATGCTGGCGCAGCGCACCCAGGCGGAGGTCACCTGTGTGTTCGACGGCCAGGACCTGGACGTTCCGGTGATCATGGCGCCGCCGCGCGGGGTGCGGGTGCGGTTCAGCCGGACCGGGGAGACGGCCGACGAGCTGATCCGCCGTCTGGTGCGGGCCGAGCCGCAGGGCCGTCCGGTCGTGGTGGTGTCCACCGATCGGGAGGTCGCGGAGGGCGTGCGGAAGGCGGGCGCGCGCCCGGTGGCCTCGGTGCTGCTGCTGAACCGGCTGGCCCGGCCCTGACCCGGGCCGGAGGGCGTGATGCCTGGTCAGCGCCCGGATGGCGGTCATGTGCGGATCTGGTGAAGTCAGCGTCGGAGGCCGGTTTCACGCCATTGGGGGGTTGGCGAAACGCAGAGATCTTCACTAGGGTCTGGCGTCAAACCTATTTTCCGGATTCTCACTCGTACAGGTGAGTCCGATGGAAGAAGGAGCCGGTCTCTTGGCCTCCCACCGCCGTCCGAAGCAGCCGAGTCGCGCACGGGTCTCCGTGCTCACCGCTGCCGCTGCGACCGCGGTCGCCCTCTCGGCCCAGGTGGGCGCGCACGCCGCGCCCCAGCCCAGCAAGGACCAGGTCAAGGAGCAGATCGACCAGCTCCAGACCGAGCAGGAGCAGGCCGCCGAGAAGTACAACGGCGCCAAGGAGCGGGCCGACCAGCTGCGCAAGCAGTCGGACCAGCTGCAGGACCAGGTGGCGCGCAGCCAGGACCAGATGACCCAGCTGAAGTCGGGTCTGGCCGAGGTGGCCGGAGAGCAGTACCGCACCGGCGGCATCGACCCGTCCGTCCAGCTGATGCTCTCCTCCGACCCGAGCGGCTACCTGCAGAAGGCGTCCAGCGTCCAGCAGGCCAGCAACAGTCAGGCCGAGGCGCTCAAGGGGCTGCTGGACCAGCAGCGCCGGCTGGACCAGCAGAAGACCGAGGCGGCCGCGGTGCTGGCCTCGCTCGACTCCACGACCAAGGACCTGAACCAGGCCAAGGCGGACGTCAACCAGAAGCTGAAGGCCGCGCAGGACCTGATGAACTCGCTCAGCGCCGCCGACCGTGCCGCGCTGAAGGCCCAGCAGGCTCAGGTGGACCGGGCCTCGCGCGGCTCCGACCGCCCGGACATCGGCCCGCTGCCGCAGGCGAGCGGCTACGCGGGCGTCGCGGTGGCCAAGGCGATGAGCAAGCAGGGCTCGCCGTACCAGTGGGGCTCCACCGGGCCGAGCACCTTCGACTGCTCGGGCCTGATGGTCTGGGCGTACGGCCAGGCCGGCGTCTCGCTGCCGCGCACCTCGCAGGAGCAGGGCAACGTCGGCACCCGGGTGCCCTCGCTGGACCAGGCCCAGCCGGGCGACCTGGTGGTCTACGGCAGCGACCGGCACCACGTCGGGATGTACATCGGCAACGGCATGGTGGTGCACGCGCCGCACACCGGTGACGTGGTGAAGGTGATGAAGGCCGACGCGATGCCGATCAACACCATCCGCCGGGTCTGACGCCCGCGGGGCCGACGGACCGGCAGGCCGCAGGGCCGCTCCGAACGCTTGTGACACCCGCCACCCCTCGTTCCGGGGGGTGGCGTTCGGCTGTGACCGCCCGGCTGGCCGATTCGTGAAATCCGATCAGCTATGCGTGTGGACGTGATCACCTTCGGTCATTTTCACAGAAGAACTTCGGCATTCTTACGTCTTTTTTCTGACAAGGATTTGAACGGATCACGGTCCAGTTACTAGGGTCATGACCCGAACCACCGCACTGTCGATCACCCAGCCTGGGTGGCGGCGGTGGTTTCCGTCGAGTTCGCGAGACAGCGGGGCAGGTCGAAGCGACTGCCCGACAGGGGAGCCCAGTGGTCGGGGGCGCTGTGGAGCGGAGCCGGGGAACCACGTTCCTCCGGGGTGAATCGGCGCCAGGTCGGCCGATGGAACGGCCGTGAGGCGTCGTAGGGCATGCTTCCGGCCCGAACCCGTCAGCTCACCCGGTAGGCGGACGTAGGAAGAAGGAGCCCGCCTTCGTGGCGTCCCATCGTCGTCCCAAGCCCGCCGGCCGCGCCCGCGTCTCGATCCTGACCGGCGTCGCCGCCGCTGCCGTCGCCCTGTCCGCACAGGGCGCGCACGCCGACCCGCAGCCGACCAAGGACCAGGTCAAGGAGCAGGTCGACAAGCTCAACGAGCAGGCCGAGCAGGCGACCGAGAAGTACAACGCCTCGCAGGAGAAGCAGCAGGAGCTGCAGAAGCAGGTCTCCGGCCTGCAGGACAAGATCGCGCGGCAGCAGGGCCAGGTCACCGACCTGCAGGGCGGCCTCGCCGAGATCGCCGGCGAGCAGTACCGCAACGGCGGCATATCGCCCACCGTCCAGCTGATGTTCAACTCCAGCCCGGACACCTTCCTCAGCCAGGCCGGCACCCTGAACCAGGTCGGCGGCACCCAGAAGAACCAGCTGAAGGAACTCCAGGACCAGCAGCGCAAGCTCGACCAGGACCGCAACGAGGCCCAGGGCAAGCTCAACGAGCTGGAGTCCACCACCAAGCAGCTCAAGTCGGACAAGGAGGAGGTCCAGGGCAAGCTCAAGGCGGCCCAGGACCTGCTCAACACGCTGACCGAGCAGGAGCGCCAGCAGCTGGCCGCCGCCGAGGCGAAGGCCGCCGCCGACGCCAAGGCCAAGGCGGACGCCGCCAAGCCCGCGCAGTCGACCCCCGACCGCGCCTCGCGCGACAGCAGCCGCAGCGACCTCTCCGCCCCGGCCCCCGTGATCGCCCCCGGCAGCTCGCACGGTGCCGCGGCGCTCCAGTACGCCGCCTCCAAGCTCGGCAGCCCGTACGTCTACGGCGCCACCGGCCCGGGCTCGTTCGACTGCTCCGGCCTGATGCAGTGGGCCTTCAACCAGGCCGGCGTCTCGCTGCCGCGCACCTCGCAGGAGCAGGCCGGCGCCGGCACCCGGATCGGCTCCGACCTGTCCCAGGCCCAGCCGGGCGACCTGCTGATCTTCTTCGGCGACGCCCACCACGTCGGCATCTACGCCGGCAACGGCCAGGTGCTGCACGCGCCGAAGCCGGGCGCCGTGGTGCGCTACGAGGCGGTCTCCAACATGCCGCTCTCCTCCATCGTGCGGGTCTGATCCCGCGCAGCCTCCGTCAGGCCCGGTCTTCCCCAGGGGAGGCCGGGCCTGCGGCTTTGCCGGCGGCTCGTCCTGATGTCCGATTAGGGGGCGAATATTCGGACCGGTGGGGGTTTGGACTCGATTGCCCGGACTCGCTAACGTCTGCCACCGGACCCCCGCTCCAGAGCCGCCCGTTCCGGTGCGGCGGCGGGGCCGCGCCGCAGGATTGGAGCCGCCGCCGCCATGCCCGTGCATCGCCGTTCCCAACTGCTCGCCCGCGCGCTGGTGCTGACCGCGGCCGCCACCACCGCCCTCGGGGTGGCGACCGCCGGCTCCGCGCAGGCCGCCCCCGGCGGCCCGGACGCGCCCGACCGCAAGGACGTCAAGGTGCAGGTGGAGCGGCTGTACGACGAGGCCGAGCAGGCGTCCGAGAAGTACAACGCGGCGCAGGACGCCCAGCGGCGGCTCCAGGGCGAGACCACGATCCTGCAGAGCGAGATCGCCACCGCCCAGGACCAGCTCAACCAGCTGCGCGGCGACCTCGCCACCGTGGCCGGCGCCGAGTACCGCGGCGGCGGCCTGGCGCAGACCGCCCAGCTGATGCTCTCCAGCGACCCGGAGGGCTACCTCTCCCGGGCCCGCACGCTCGGCCAGGCCGCCACCCGCCAGCAGGAGACCCTGCACGAGCTGGTCACCCGTCAGCGCGGGCTCGACCAGCGCCGCACCGAGGCCGGCGGCAAGCTGGCCGCGCTGGAGGAGTCCCGGCGCACCCTGGCCGACAGCAAGCAGCAGATCCAGCAACGGCTCGCCAAGGCGCAGAAGCTGCTCAACAGCCTGGGTGCGGCCGAACGGGCCAGGATGACCGCCCAGGACGCCCGGGACGCCGAGCAGCGCGCCACCCGCGGCACCGACCGGCTGGACCTCGGCACCGCCCCGCCCGCCTCCGAGCGCGGGGCCGCCGCGCTGGCCGCCGCGGTGCGGATGATCGGCTCGCCGTACGTGTACGGCTCCACCGGGCCCCGTGCGTTCGACTGCTCCGGTCTGATGTACTACAGCTGGCGGCAGGCCGGAGTGACCCTGCCGCGCACTTCGCAGGCCCAGGCGTCCGCCGGGCAGCGGATCAGCCTCTCCGAAGCGCGGCCGGGAGACCTGGTGATCTTCTACCGGGACATGCACCACGTCGGCATGTACGCCGGCGGCGGGGTGATCGTGCACGCCCCCTACCCGGGCGCCAAGGTCCGCTACGAGAGCGTCAACGCCATGCCGGTCTCGGGGGTGGTCCGGCTCTGAGAGCGGCGACCTCCGACCCGGGCGGCCGCCTCCCGATAGCCGGAGCCCGGACCCACCGCACGCTGTCCCGGCGCGGCGCGCTGCTGCTCGCGGCCGGCGGGCTGGCCCAGCTGTCCCTGCCCCCGGCCGCCCCGGCCCCGCCCGCCCGGCCCGCGGCCGACCTGCGGGCCCGGGTGACGGCGCTGCTGGCGGCGCGCGCGGCGGCCCTGCCCGGCCTGGCCGGGGTGCCGCTGACCGGTGCGGCCTACCGCAACCTGGTGCTGCCCCCGGCGGCGCCCGGCGCGGACCGGCTGACCGCCGCCGCCGACCTGGCCGTCCGGGTCACCGGCTACGACGAGTACCCCGTGGTGTACCCGCGCCGGATCGAGCTGGTCCGGGCGGGGGACGACTGGCAGGTCGAGCACGAGGAGAGCACGAGCGGGCCCCCGGCACTGTGGGACCTCGGCGCCGCCTCGGCCGCGGCCGGCGCGCACTGCCTGGTGCTGGGCCTCGCGGACGGGCCGACCCTCGCCGCCCTGGCCGCGCTGGGGGACCGCGCGGTGCCGGCCGTCGGCGAGCTCTGGGGCGCGGCCTGGCCGGGCCGGCTGCTGCTCGAACTGCCCGCCACCGAAGCGCAGTTCGCCCGGCTGCTGGAGGCCGACCCGGCCGGCTGGACGGGCATGGCGGCGGTCACCGTGGCCGCCCCCGGCGCGCCCTGGCACACCCCGGCGGACCGGGTGCTGGTCAACCCGGAGGCGTACCGCAAGCTCAGCGACTTCGGCCGGCAGGTCGTCCTCACCCACGAGACCACCCACGTCGCGACCAGGGCCGACACCCGCGCCTGGACGCCGCTGTGGCTCTCCGAGGGCGTCGCCGACTGGACGGCCTACCGGGACTCCGGCCGCACCCCGCAGCAGATCGCCCCCGAACTGGCCCGGGACGTCGCCGCCGGGAAGCTGCCCGCCGCGCTGCCCGCCGACCGGGACTTCGCGGCTGGCGCCGAGGGCATCGCCCAGGCGTACGAGCAGTCCTGGCTCGCCTGCGAGCTGATCGGCCGCCGGTACGGGCCGCAGCGGCTGGTCGCCTTCTACCGGGCGGTCGGCGCGGACGACGGCGCCGGCGAGGACCGCGAGCGCCGTACCGACCGGCTGCTGCGCGCCGAACTGGGCATCGGGCTGGCCGAGTTCACCCGGCTCTGGCTGGACGAGGTGGCGGCGCTGGGGCGTTGAACGCCCGGACCGTCAGCGCCCAGACCATCAGCGCCCAGGCCGTCAGCGCCGCTTCGCCGGAGCGGTGCCCGGGTGGTCGATGCCGTCGAGCAGGTCCTGCTCGTACGCGATCCCCGGGCGCACCGGGTAGCCGGCCGGCACCGGCTCGGGCGGGGCCAGCACCACCGTGGCCGGCAGCTGCGCCGGGCCGCGGGTGGCCCGCCACAGCCGGACGCCGGAGAGGATCGCGGCGGCCAGCAGCAGCAGGTTGCGGGAGCCGAGCAGGGCGATCGCCAGCGGGTCGCTGGCCAGCACCTGGGTGAACATGGTCGGGAATTCGAGCAGGGTCAGCGGGCAGGCCAGCAGGATCAGCAGCGCCACCGGCCGCTGGCTGCTGCCGCGCACCGTCAGGCAGACCGCCGCCACGCCGACCAGCCACACCAGGTACTGCGGGCTGATCACCCGGCTGGTCACGACGAAGATCAGCAGCGCGCACAGCGCCGCGTCGTACATGGTGGCCGCGTTGCGGCGCTTGGCGGTGAAGCGCCAGAGCAGCAGCCAGCCGAAGCCCAGCACGGTGCCGGCCAGCATCACCTTGCTGATCACGCTGACCCACGGCCCGAGCATCTCGGGGGAGCCGTAGTTCATGGTCACCCGGCCGTCCCAGCCGCCGGCGATCCGGGCGATGTGCAGCGGCAGCGCGCCGACCGACTCGACCTCGATGCCGCGGTCCTTCTGGAACGCCAGGAAGCCGAAGGCGCCGTTCATGCCGGCCGCCAGCAGGAAGCCCACCGAGACGGCGGTGGCCGCCGCCAGCGTCCAGGAGCGGCGGGTGCGGCGGCCGGACGGCGTGCCGATCAGGCCGATCAGCGGCCAGAGCTTGACGATGCCGCCCAGGCCCAGCAGCAGCCCGCCGACCGCCGGGCGGCGCACCAGCGCCAGCAGCCCGGCCAGCGCGACCGCGGTGACGATCAGGTCGAAGCGGTTGTAGATCATCGGGCCGAGCAGCGGGACGGCCACCACCCACATCCAGGCGCCGGTCAGCGCCCGGCCCTTGCGCAGGCCGGTGCGCACCAGCAGCACCGCCGCGACGGCGTCGGTGATCCCGCAGATCACCCAGAACGACACCAGGTACGACCAGGGCAGCAGGCCCGGCAGCAGGATCACCAGGGCCGCGCCCGGCGGGTACTGCCAGGTCACGTCGTCGAACGGGAAGGTGCCGGTCTGCAGCACCACGTACCAGGCGTGGTAAATCACGAAGACGTCGGCGCTGACGTCGCCGCCCGGCGCCTTCAGCACCCCGGTCATCGCGAGGAGCAGCACGGCCCTGGTCGCCAGCCAGGTCACGCCGAGCGCGGCGAGCGCCCCGAGCGGGCGGCCGAGCCGGCCGCGCGAAGAACCGGGCTCGGTGGCCGGGGCCAATTCCACTGCGCTCCCTCGTTCGTCTCGGGCGTCCTCACCGGAGGCGTCGTGCAGACGGACGCCCGGGCCGCGCCACCTTGCCGACTGCCTAGGTATGAGGACTGACCCGGGGGTCAAACGGTTGCCGTGTTCGGTTCCGTTCCCGGCGGGCCATGGTGTTGACCTATCGTACGGATCACCCAGCGGTGCGCCGAGCACCCCCTACCGAGCGAGCCGTGGCCCGATGCACAGAACCTTGATCGTCACCAACGACTTCCCGCCCCGCCCGGGTGGCATCCAGGCCTTCGTCCACAACATGGCCGTCCGTCAGCCCGCAGGGAGCGTCGTGGTCTACGCCTCCACCTGGCGGGACGGCAGCGAGGTGCGGAGCTTCGACGCCGAGCAGCCGTTCCCGGTGATCCGGGACCGGACGAAGGTGATGGTTCCCACACCGCGGGTGACCAGGCGGGCCGCCGAGATCCTGCGCGCCGAGAAGTGCGACTCGGTCTGGTTCGGCGCCGCCGCCCCGCTCGGCCTGATGGCCCCCGCGCTGCGCCGGGCCGGGGCCGGCCGGCTGCTCGGCATGACGCACGGGCACGAGGCCGCCTGGGCCCAGCTGCCCGGCTCCCGGCAGCTGCTGCGCCGGATCGGCGCGGGCACCGACGTGCTGACCTACCTCGGCGAGTACACCCGCTCCCGGATCGCCGGCGCCGTCGGGCCGCGGGCCGCGGCCCGGATGGTGCAGCTGCCCCCCGGCGTGGACGAGACGGCCTTCCACCCCGGGTCCGGCGGCGCCGAGGTGCGCCGGCGGCTCGGCCTGGCCGACCGGCCGGTGGTGGTCTGCGTCTCCCGGCTGGTGCCGCGCAAGGGCCAGGACACCCTGATCGAGGCGATGCCGCAGATCCTCGCCGACGTGCCGGACGCCGTGCTGCTGATCGTCGGCGGCGGCCCGTACCGGGCGGACCTGGAGAAGCTGGCGGACGCCCGGGGCGTGCGGGCCGCGGTGCGGTTCACCGGCTCGGTGCCGTGGGAGGAGCTGCCCGCCCACTACGGGGCCGGGGACGTCTTCGCGATGCCCTGCCGCACCAGGCGCGGGGGGCTGGACGTGGAGGGCCTGGGGATCGTCTACCTGGAGGCCTCGGCGACCGGCCTGCCGGTGGTCGCCGGGGACTCCGGCGGCGCGCCCGACGCCGTGCTGGAGGGCGAGACCGGGCACGTGGTGCCCGGCGGCTCGGCCGCGGCGGCCGCGGAGCGGATCGTCCGGCTGCTGCGGGACGAGGAACTGCGCCGGAGCATGGGCGAGGCCGGGCGGCGCTGGGTGGAGCGCTCCTGGCGCTGGGACCTGCTGGCCGGGCGGCTGACCTCGCTGCTGGCGGGCTGACGCGGCGAAGGGCCCCGGACGGCGTCCGGGGCCCTTTCCGTACGGCGGGCTACTTCTGGTAGATGGCCTCGACGTCGGCGGCGAAGTCCTTCAGCACCAGGTTGCGCTTGAGCTTGAGCGAGGGCGTCAGGTGGCCGCTCTCCTCGGAGAACTCGGTGTCCAGCAGACGGAACTTCTTGACCGCCTCGGCGTGCGAGACCGCCTTGTTGCCGTCGTCCACGGCGGCCTGCAGCGCGGCCCGCAGGTCCGGGTCGTCGGCGAGGTCGGCGACGGTGGCGCCGGCGGGCTTGCCGTTCAGCTCCTTCCACTTGGGGAAGAAGTCCGGGTCGACGGTGATCAGGCAGGCGACGAACGGCTTGCGGTCGCCGACCACCATGACCTCGCCGACCAGGGCGTGCGCCCGGATGCGGTCCTCGATCACCGCCGGGGCGACGTTCTTGCCGCCGGCCGTGACGATGATCTCCTTCTTGCGGCCGGTGATGGTCAGGTAGCCCTCGGAGTCCAGCGAGCCGATGTCGCCGCTGGCCATCCAGCCGTCCTTGAGGGCGTCGGCGCTGGCCTGCGGGTTGTTCCAGTAGCCGGTGAAGACGTGCGGGCCCTTGAAGAAGACCTCGCCGTCGTCGCCGACCCGGACGGAGCAGCCGGGGACGGGCTGGCCGACCGTGCCGATCTTCGGCTTGTCCCACGGGTTGAAGGTGGTGGCCGCGCAGGTCTCGGTCAGGCCGTAGCCCTCCAGGACGGTGAAGCCGATGCCCCGGTAGAAGTGGCCCAGCCGCTCGCCGAGCGGGGCGCCGCCGGAGATCGCGTGGGTGGCCCGGCCGCCGAGGGCCGCGCGCAGCTTGCTGTAGACCAGCTTGTCGAAGACCGCGTGCTTGATCCGCAGGACCAGGCCCGCGCCGCCGGCGTCCAGCGCCCGGCTGTACGCGATCGCGGTCTCGGCGGCCTTGTCGAAGATCTTGCCCTTGCCGTCCGCCTGGGCCTTGGCGCGGGCGGTGTTGTAGACCTTCTCGAACACTCTGGGCACACCGAGGATCAGGGTCGGCCGGAAGGCGGCCAACTCGGCGGTGACGTCCCGGATGTCGGAGACGTGGCCCAGCTTGATCGGCGCCATCGCCGGGGCGATCTCGGCGATCCGGCCGAGCACGTGGGCCAGCGGCAGGAACAGCAGGACCGAGCTCTCGCCGGTGCGGAACAGCGGGGCCAGCCGCTCCACCACGTTGCCGCACTCGGCCATGAAGTTGCCGTGCGTCAGCTGACAGCCCTTCGGGCGGCCGGTGGTGCCGGAGGTGTAGACGATGGTCGCGATCGAGTCGGCGGTGGCGATCGCCCGGCGCTCGGCGACGGTCGTGTCGGCGACCTGGCGGCCGGCCTCGGCCAGCGCGCCGATCGCGCCCTGCTCGATCTGCCAGGTGTTCTTCAGCTCCGGCAGCCGGTCGCGGACGTCCTCGACGGTCTTGCGGTGCTGGTCCGTCTCGGTGATCACGGCGACGGCGCCGGAGTCACCGAGGATCCACTGCACCTGCTCGGCGGAGGAGGTCTCGTACACCGGGACGACGATCGCCCCGGCCGTCCAGATCGCGAAGTCCAGCAGCGTCCACTCGTAGCGCGTCCGGGACATGATGCCCACGCGGTCGCCCGGGCGGACGCCGGAGGCGATCAGGCCCTTCGCCGCGGCGTGCACCTCGACCAGGAACTGGGCCGCGGTCAGCTCCTGCCACTGGCCGTCCACCTTGCGGCTGAGGACGGCGACGTCCGGGTGCCGCTCGGCGTTCTGGTGCACGAGGTCGGAGAGGTTACCGCCGCTCGGTACCTGGTAGAGGGCCGGAAGGCTGAAGTCGAGCAAGACTGCTCCTCGTTCGCGACGCTGCGGGACGGCAGGACGTTACTGCCCGGTAGGCGGCTACGGCCAGGGTGTCGGGTCCGGTGTTCGAAGTGTCACATCCGGGCGGGTTCGACCAGGCCGCGACCGGGTCGTTCGAATGGCACCCTACGACAGACGGGGGGTGACCGGTCGGTAGCGTTCCGCGCCGGGCACCGCGCCCGAGCTGCCGCCATGGCTCCGGCGGGCCCCGCCGCCCCGCTGCCGCACCGCCGTCCGTGCCCGCGCCCCCAGGGCCGACAGTCGGGCGCCGCACCCGGGCGCGGTAGCCTGCTCCGGGCGGACCGGCCCGAGCGGGGCGCTCGACCGGACCGGCAGGCAGAAGGACGACGCGGAGGGTCATTCCATGGCGGAGCACACCAGGTCGAGCATCACCATCGACGCGACCCCGGCCACGGTCATGGCCGTGATCGCCGACTTCGCCGCGTACCCGGCCTGGACCGGCGAGGTCAAGGAGGTCGAGGTCCTGGCGACCGGCCCGGACGGCCGCGCCTCCGAGGTCCGGCTGCTGCTCGACGCCGGGGCCATCCGCGACGAGCACGTCCTCGCCTACACCTGGGACGGCGACCGCGAGAGCGCCTGGACCCTCGTCCGCAGCCAGATGCTCCGCTCGCTGGACGGCTCGTACACCCTCGCCCCGGTCGCCGGCGGCCGCACCGAGGTCACCTACCAGCTCGCCGTGGACGTCAAGATCCCGATGCTGGGCATGATCAAGCGCAAGGCCGAGAAGGTCATCATCGACCGCGCGCTGGCCGGCCTGAAGAAGCGCGTCGAGGACACCGCCGCCAAGGGCTGACGGCGGAGGAACGGGAACGGGACACGGCAGCGGGGACGGGGGCCGGACGGCATGACGGCGAAGCGCACCATCCTGATCAGCGGTGACGCGGGCGCGCCCGCGGTGGCCGCCGCCACCGCCCTGCACGCCGCCCGGCGCGGCCACCGCACCTGGCTGCTCGCCGCCGACGACCCGCACCGCGCGCTCGACGCCGCCCTCGGCACCCGTCTGGAACCCGAACCGGCCGCGTACGCACCCGGGCTGACCGTCTCGCGGATCGACGAGCAGGCCGCCTTCCGCTACGCGGTCGGCGAGCTGACCGACCGGCTCTCCCCGCTGTTCGACCTGCTCGGCGCCGACCGGCTCGACCCGGAGGAGCTGACCGCCCTCCCCGGTATCGCCCGGCTCGCCCTGCTGCGCGCCCTGCCGGCCGCCGACGGCGACGTCCTGGTGGTGCTCGCCCCGCCGCCCGCCGAACTCATCGCCACCCTCGCCCTGCCCGAACAGCTCACCCGCTACCTGGACCGGCTCGTTCCCGAACAGCGGCAGGCCGCCCGGGCGCTGCGCCCGTTGCTGGCCGGCCTGGCCGGCGTCCCGATGCCCGCCGAGTGGCTGTACGAGGGGCGCGGCAAGGCCGCCGCGGCGCTCGCCGAGTCCCGCGCGGCGATCGCCGACCCCGGCACCAGCATCCGCCTCGTCGTGCCGGCGGACGGTCACCCGTTCCGGGAGCTGCGCCGGGTCCGGGCCGGGCTCGCCCTGCACGGGCACCGGCCGGACGCCGTGGTGGTGCACGGCGCGCTGCCCGAGGGCGCCGTCGACTCGCCCGACCCGTGGCTCGCCGGGCTGGCCCGCCGCCGGGCGGAGGAACTGACCGCGCTCGCCGCAGAGACCGACGCACCCGTGCTGGTCACCGGCCTGGCCGAGGCCACCCTGGAGGCCGTCGCCGACCGGCTGTACGGCGACGGGGACGGGCCCGAGCGGCTGGAGCCGCAGCCCTGGCCGGTGGAGGACCGGCTCGCCGAGGAGGGCCTGCTGGTCTGGCACCTCGACCTGCCCGGCGCCGACCGGGCAGAGCTGGACCTGGTCCGCCGGGGCGACGAACTGGTCGTCGGGGTCGGCACGCACCGCCGGGTGCTCGCCCTGCCCTCGGCGCTGCGCCGCTGCACGGTGGCGGGGGCCGGGCTGGGCGACGGGGTGCTCGCGGTGCGGTTCGCGCCGGACCCGGCGCTCTGGCCGCGCGGCTGAGCGGGCCCTGACGGCTTCGCGGGCTCTGACGGCTGACCGGGCCCTGGCGGCTTCGCGGGCCCTGGCGGCCGAGTGGGCGCCGACGGCTTCGCGGCCCGGTTCCGGCCGGCCGGGGGCCCGTGGCCGTTCGGGTAGCGTCGGGGCGGGGGCCGCGCGGTGCGGCCACGGCTGAGGAGGCGCCCGCGATGACCACCACCGACGACCGTACCGAGCCCGCCGGGCCGCCCGTCGACGAGGCCGCGGCCGAGCCCGTCGACGAGGGCTCCGCCGGGCCGGGTGGCGAGGGCGGTGCGCCGGGCAGCCCGTTCGGGCCGGAGCTGGGCCCGCTGGTGGACGAGGTCCGCCGCTTCGCCGGCGCGGTCGGCGAGAAGGCGCAGGCGGCCGGCGCCGACACCCTGATCACCCTCTCCGGGCTGGCCGACCGCCTGCGCACCCAGCAGCCGGAGGTCTACTCCCACCTCGCCGCCGCCGGCTCCGGGCTGGTCGCCGCGGGCGCCGAGCTGCTGGCCGCCTACCGCGCCGCCGTGGCCGGTCACGAGGGCCGCTGGACGGCCGATCCGGGCGCCCCCGCCGAGAAGATCGACCTCGACACCCCTGACGAGCCCTCCGCCAAGCAGTGAATCCGTAACCTTCGAAGCGTGATCGCCTCGCTCGCATGCGTCACGAAGCGGGCGAATTGATACGACTTTTAAAGGATCGCGGCCTCGCTGGCGGGAAATTGTCTTCGGATAATGTATGCGGGGAGGTGTACGGGGGCAGGGTTGGGCGGTACCGTTCCGTCCAGCGGGAACGAGTGAATAGCTGAGGCACACATGGCTCTGACCATCGGCGTCGATGTCGGCGGGACCAAGATCGCGGCAGGCGTGGTCGACGAGGCGGGCACGATCCTCGCCCGGACCAGGGTGCCCACCCCGGCCGACCCGCAGTGGGCGGTCGACGCCATCGCGCAGGCCGTGCGCGAGCTCAAGGACCAGCACCCCGGCGTCGCCGCGGTCGGCGTCGGTGCCCCCGGCTTCGTCGACAGCAACCGCTCGACGGTGATCTTCGCCCCCAACATCGACTGGGAGAACGAGCCGCTGCGCGGCCGGATCGAGGAGCTCACCGGCCTGGACACCGTCGTCGAGAACGACGCCAACTGCGCCGCCTGGGCCGAGTTCCGCTTCGGCGCGGCCGCCGAGCACCAGGACATGGTGCTGATCACCGTGGGCACCGGCATCGGCGGCGGCATCGTCCTGGACGGGCGGCTGCACCGCGGCCGCTTCGGCGTGGCCGGCGAGATCGGCCACCTCAACATGGTCCCGGACGGCCTCCAGTGCGGCTGCGGCGGCAAGGGCTGCTGGGAGCAGTACGGCTCCGGACGGGCGCTGCGCCGCTACGGCCGGGAGAAGGCCGCCGCCGACCCGGTGCTCGGCAAGCGGATGCTGGAGCTCAACGACGGCGTCGCCGAGACCATCCGCGGCATCCACATCACCGAGGCGGCCGAGGCCGGCGACCCGCTCGCCCTGGAGTGCTACAGCGAGCTCGCCGACTGGCTGGGCCGCGGCATGGCCGACCTCGCCGCGCTGTTCGACCCGGCCGTGTTCGTGCTCGGCGGCGGCGTCTCCGACTCCGGCCGGCTGCTGCTCGACCCGGTCGCCAAGGCCTTCGAGCACTACCTGACCGGCGGCGTGCACCGCCCCCGCGCCGAGGTCGTGCTGGCCTCGATGGGCTCCGCGGCCGGCATCGTCGGCGCGGCGGACCTCGCCCGCACCTGACGGCCGTCCAGCCTCCCCACACCCCCCGCCTCGCGGGGGAGCTCAGCCCGCCGGCGGCGGTGCGACCGGGCCCCGACCAATCCCGGACGCGCCGCCGCCGTCGCACGCCCGGCGGGAACCGCCCGGGTCGCACTACGGTCGGAGGCAGTCGACACCGTCCTGGGGAGGACCATGCCCGCCGCGCCCGTCGAACCGCCGCCGTCCGGCCCGCGCCGGTTGCGGCTGCTCAGCTACAACATCCGCTCGCTGCGCGACGACCGGCGGGCGCTGGCCCGGGTGGTCCGGGCCTGCGCGCCCGACCTCGTCTGCGTCCAGGAGTCGCCGCGCTACTGGCGGCCGGAGGGCCAGGCGGCCTGGCTGGCCCGGAGCACCGGGACGGCCGTCCTGGCCGGCGGCGGACGGACGGCCGCCGGGCCGCTGCTGCTCGGCCGCCCCGGCGCGGTGCAGGTGCTGGGCGTCCACGACCGGCTGCTGCCCAAGACCCGCGGCCTGCACGCCCGGGGCTTCGCCACCGCGCTGCTGCGGCTGCCCGGCACAGCGCCGTTCACCGTCACCAGCTGCCACCTCAGCCTGGACCAGGAGGAGCGGTACGGGCAGTTCGAGCTGCTGCTCGACCAGCTCAGGATCGCCGAACTCGGCATCGTGGCAGGGGACTTCAACGAGCACCCGGACGGGCCGGGTTGGCGGCTGCTGGCCTCCCGGCTGCAGGACGGCCACCCGACCGCGCCCTGGGGCGGGGAGTTCACCTCGGTGCCCGAGCGGCCGTACCAGCGGATCGACGCGGTGTTCGCCACGCCCGGGATCACCGTGCTCGGCTGCGGCGTCCCGCACGGGCTGCCCGGTGTCACCGAGGCCGACCTGCGGGCCGCCACCGACCACCTGCCGGTGCTCGCCGTCCTCGAACTGCCCGCCGGCGGGCGGGAGATGTCCTAGACCACCGCGCCGTGGTTCGGGTCCTCCGGCTCGTCGTCGTCGCGGTCCTTCATCCGGGCGACCAGGGTGACGAAGCCGCCGAGGAAGGCGGTGATGCCGACCCAGGCCGGCCAGCCGGAGACCTCCTGCCAGACCACCGCGTCGACCAGCAGCAGCGCCGGGCCGCCGAGCACCGCCAGCCAGGCGAACCGGCTGGTGACGTCGCCGGTCGGCAGCGGCGGGGGCTCCGGCGGGACGAAGTGGTCGTCGTCGCCGTCCTCGGCCAGTTCGAAGTCGCGCGGGCCCGAGTTCGCCGCCGGGAGCACCGGCCGGCCGGAGCGGGGGCGGGGCTGCGGTGCGAGGTCGGCGAGGTCGTCGGGGTCGGCCTTGCGGTCCCCGTCCTTGTAGCCGCCCTTCAGCTCGTTCTGGGCGCGGAGGTTCTCGATCTCGGGCCAGTTCGGGTTGTTGAGGTCGACCGGGTCGTCGAACTGGGCGACCAGGGCGGCGAAGATCTCGTCCTGCTCGGCCTGGCTGCGCTCGGGAGTCCGGTGCGGCCGGGGCCGGGCGGGGGCGGCGGGACCGCTGTCCGCGGGCGCGGGCGTGGTGCCGCCGTCCGCCCCGGCGCCGGGTGAGGGCGCGTCTGCCGCGGCCGCGTCCTCCGGGGGCACGTCCTTCGAGGCGGCACCGCCCGAAGGCGCACCGCCCGAAGGCGCACCGCCCGAGGGCGCGTCTCCCCGGGCCGTGCCGCCGTTGGTCGCGCCGTCCTCGCGAGGTGCCTCGTCCCCGCCGCCCGCCGTGCTGCTCTCGTGCACTTCCGGCCCTTCAGCCATGGTGATCGTCCGATTCGACCCGGGTGACGCCCGCCGTGTCCGCGGGGGCCAGCCGATGGATGAAGTCCAGGCTCGCCGCGAATATTTCCGCCGCGTCGTGGTCCAGCGTCGCGACGTGGAAGCTGCGCTCGCACAGCCGCTCCGTCACATCGGTCGAGGATATCCGGGCGAGCACCAGTTCCGAGTTGGCCGGGGAGACCACGTGGTCCTGCGGGCTGTGCAGGAGCAGCACCGGCCGGGTCACCTCCGGCAGCCGCCGCTGGACCTCGCGCCACAGCCGGGCCAGCGACCAGGCGGCGTGCAGCGGCGTCCGGTCGTAGCCGTGCTCGGTCACGCCCGGTGCGGCGATGTCGTCCGAGATCCCGGGCACGCTCGGGACGAGGTGGCGCAGTACCGGAAGCAGCACACTCGCGGGGGTGTCCGAGCGGACCGACGGGTTGACCAGCACCAGCCCGCTGATCGTCGGGCCGTGCAGCGCCGCCAGCCGTAGGGCCAGGGCGCCGCCCATCGACAGCGCGCAGACGAAGACCTGCTCGCACTCCCCGGCCAGGATCAGCAGCTCGCGCTCGACCTCGGCGTACCAGTCCTCCCAGCGGGTCAGCTGCAGGTCCTGCCAGCGGGTGCCGTGCCCGGGCAGCAGCGGCACCGAGACGGTCAGGCCGGCCGCCGCCAGTTCCTCGGCCCACGGCCGCAGCGAGGCCGGCGACCCGGTGAAGCCGTGGCACAGCAGCACCCCCACGCGCCCGCCGCGGTGGCGGTACGGTTCGGCACCGGGCAGCAGCGGCATGGGCGGGCTCCTTCGCGGGCGGGCGGCGCTGGGGGAGGGGACGCTGGAGGGGGAGGGCTGCGGGAATCCGCATCGTCCCACGCCGCGCGCCGGGCCGTACACCCCCTTACGGCGGGCCCGGGCACGGCCCGCGCCCACGGGGCATTAGGATCGACCGGTCCGCATAACAGGAGGCCCGGGTTGTTCTACCGACTGATGAAGTTGATCGTCGCGCCACTGCTTCGGATCTTCTTCCGGCCGTGGTTGGAGGGCGAGGAGAACATCCCCGCCGAGGGTGCGGCGATCATCGCGAGCAACCACCTGTCCTTTTCGGACTCGTTCTTCTTCCCCGCGCTGATCAAGCGCCGGGTGACCTTCATCGCGAAGGCCGAGTACTTCAACACCCCGGGCCTCAAGGGCCGGCTGACCGCCGCCTTCTTCAAAGGCGTCGGCCAGCTGCCGGTGGACCGCTCGGGCGTGCGCGGCGCCGGCGAGGCGGCGATCCGCAGTGCCATCGCGGTGCTGGACCGCGGCGAGCTGTTCGGCGTCTACCCCGAGGGCACCCGCTCGCCGGACGGCAAGCTGTACCGCGGCAAGGTCGGTGGCCTGGCCCGCGTCGCGCTGGCCACCGGCGCGCCGGTCATCCCGGTCGCGATGATCGACACCGAGAAGGTGCAGCCGCCCGGCCAGGTGATCCCCAACTTCGGCATCCGCCCGGGCATCCGGATCGGCCGCCCGCTGGACTTCTCCCGCTACCACGGCATGGAGAACGACCGCTTCATCCTCCGTTCGGTGACGGACGAGGTGATGTACGAGATCATGCGGCTCTCCGGCCAGGAGTACGTGGACATCTACGCCACGGCGGCCAAGCGGCAGATCGCGGACGACAAGAAGAAGGCGGACGCCGAGCGGAAGGCCGCCGCCAAGGCCGAGAAGGCCGAGGCCGAAGCGGAGAAGGCCGAGGCGGAGAAGGCCGAGGCGGAGAAGGCCGAGGCCGAGAAGGGCGAGCAGAAGGAGGGCGGGTCGGCCTGACCCGCCCGGCGGGGCCAGGGGAGGGCTGGGGAAGGACAGGGCGGGGATGACGGACGGCGCGCACGGCAGAACGGCCGGCGGCACGATCGCGGCCGGGGGCATGTCGGTCGAACTGCCGCTCTGGCGGGCCATCTCCTACTTCCGGGTGCTGGCCCTCAGCTACGCCCTGCTCCGCTACTTCAACTCCTACCTGCACTTCCTGCACCCCGTCGCGGGCTGGATCTACTTCGGCGCGCTCACCCTGTGGACGCTCGCCAGCACCCGCGCCTTCGGCGACCCGCGCCGCTGCACCTGGTACGTCCTCGGCTTCGACCTCACGCTGGCCGTCACCGGCATCGTGATGAGCGGCTTGACCGACGCCCCGGCCCGGATCAGCCACGGCGCCCCCACCCTGCCGACCATCTGGGCGGCCGGCACGGTGCTCGGCTTCGCCGCCAAGGGCGGCTGGCGCCCGGCGGCCGCCTCCGGCTCGGTGATCGGCGTGGCCAACATCCTCGGCCACGGCGGCCCGACCGGCGACAACATCCACAACATCGTGCTGCTGCTGGTGGCCGGCGTCGCCATCGGGTACGTCGTCGAGCTGGCCCGGGCCAGCGAGGCCACCCTCACCCGGGCGCTGCAGGTCGAGGCCGCCACCCGGGAGCGCGAGCGGCTCTCCCGGGACATCCACGACGGGGTGCTGCAGGTGCTCGCCCTGGTCCAGCGGCGCGGCGCCGAGACCGGTGCCGCCGGGGACCTCGCCGAGCTGGGCCGCCTGGCCGGCGAACAGGAGCGCGCGCTGCGGGCGTTGATGACCGGCGGCCCGCTGCCCGCACAGCGAGCGGCCGAGCCGGCCGCCGCCGAGCCGGACGACCTCACCGCACTGCTGCGCCCGTACACCGACGAGCGGATCACGCTGTCCGGGCCCGGCACCCCCGTGCTGCTGCCGGGCCCGGCGGCCGGCGAGCTGGCCGCGGCGGTCGGCGCGGCCGTGGACAACGTGCGCCGGCACGCCGGGGAGTCGGCCCGGGCCTGGATCCTGGTCGAGGACGAGCCGGAGGCCGTCACGGTGAGCATCCGCGACGACGGGCCCGGCTTCGCCCCCGGGCGGCTGGGCGAGGCGGAACGGGCCGGGCGGCTCGGCGTCTCCCAGTCCATCCGCGGGCGGCTGGCGGACCTCGGCGGCACGGCCGAGCTGTACTCGGCGCCCGGGGAGGGCGTCGAGGTGGAACTGCGCGTCCCGAGGAAGGCCACCCGATGACTGACCAGCGAACGACCGAGCAGCCGATCACCGACCGGCCGGTGCGGGTGATGGTGGTGGACGACCACCCGATGTGGCGCGAGGCCGTCTCGCGGGACCTGGCCGAGGCCGGGCTGGACGTGGTGGCCACGGCGGGGGACGGCGAGGAGGCCGTCCGCCGGGCCCGGGCCAGCTCGCCGCAGGTCGTCGTGCTGGACCTCAACCTGCCGAGCCTGCCCGGCGTCGAGGTGTGCCGCCAGGTGGTCGCGCACGACCCGGCGGTACGGGTGCTGGTGCTGTCGGCCAGCGGCGAGCACCAGGACGTGCTGGAGGCGGTGAAGTCCGGCGCGACCGGGTACCTGGTGAAGTCGGCCGGGCGGGACGAACTGCTGGACGCGGTGCGGCGTACGGCCGTGGGCGACGCGGTGTTCACCCCGGGGCTGGCCGGCCTGGTGCTCGGCGAGTTCCGCCGGCTGGCCGCCGAGCCCGCCCCGGCCTCGGCGCCGGACGTCCCGAAGCTGACCGCCCGGGAGACCGAGGTGCTGCGGCTGGTGGCGAAGGGCCTGTCCTACCGGCAGATCGCCGACCGGCTGGTGCTGTCGCACCGGACGGTGCAGAACCACGTGCAGAACACCCTGGGGAAGCTGCAGCTGCACAACCGGGTGGAGCTGGTGCGCTACGCGATCGAGCAGGGGCTGGACGAGGAGCTGTAGCCGGGCCGGCTACGGCTCCCCGTCCGCTCGACGGGTCAACCGCTCATCGCGTCGACCGCTCGACCGCTCGACCGCTCAGCGCCGTACGGCCGTCGCGGAGCGCAGCAGGCCCGCGACGATGTCCACCCCGTCGCGGGTGAGCACCGACTCGGGGTGGAACTGCAGGCCCGCGAAGCCGGGCCCGCGCAGCGCGTGGACGTCCCCGGTGACGGCGTCCCGGGCGACCTCGACGCCCCGGGCGGCCAGCCGCTCCGCGTCGGCGTCGGAGCAGCGCGCGGTGAAGGTGTTGTAGAAGCCGACCGTCCGCTTGGTGCCGAACAGCTCGACGGTCTCCTGCGCCCCCTGGTACGGGACGGCCTTGCGGGCGAGCGGGAGCCCGAGCTCGGCGGCGAGCAGCTGGTGGCTGAGGCAGACGGCGAGCAGCGGCGCCGTCCGCTCGCCGGAGCGGACGGCGGCCAGGGCGTCGGCGACGACCGGCCGCAGCAGTGCCATCTTCGGGTCGTCGGCGAGCGCCGGGTCGCCCGGGCCGGGGCCCAGCACCAGCGGGCCTCGGTGCGCCGCGACCAGCTCGCGCAGGCCGGGCCGGTCGAAGCGGACGATGTCGACCTGGTGGCCGAGCGAGGTGAGCAGGTGGGCGAGCATCGCGGTGAAGGTGTCCTCGCCGTCGACGACCAGGGTCGGCTCGGGCTCGGTGACCTCGGCCGGGGACTGCATCCGCAGCCAGAACGGCGCGAGGTCGGCCCGGCGGGAGTCGAGCGCGGCCTGCACCCGGTGGTCGTCGGCGAGCCGGGGGCCGGTCGGGCCGGGCACCCGGGCGGTGGTGGGCCGGGCGCCGATGGCGGTGAGCACGCCGGCGGCCTTGGCGTGGGTCTCGGCGACCTCGGAGTGCGGGTCGGAGTGGCGGACGAGGGTCGCGCCGGCCCGGACGACCAGGCGGCCGGTGGCCGGGTCGATGTCGGCGGTGCGGATGCAGATGGGGGAGTCGAGCTGCTGCCCGCCGCTCGCGGAGCGGCCGATCAGGGCGAGCGCGCCGGAGTAGTAGCCGCGCCCGGTGGGCTCGTAGCGCTTGATGACCCGGGTGGCGTTCTGCACCGGGCTGCCGGTGACGGTGGCGGCGAACATGGTCTCGCGCAGCACCTCGCGGACGTCCATCGAGGTACGGCCGCGCAGCTCGTACTCGGTGTGGGCGAGGTGGGACATCTCCTTGAGCCGGGGCCCGAGGACCTGGCCGCCGAGGTCGCCGACCGTGCACATCATCTTGAGCTCCTCGTCGACCACCATGGTCAGCTCTTCGAGCTCCTTGGGGTCGTGCAGGAACCGGAGCAGCGAGTCGAGGTCGGCGCCGCCGGCCGGGTAGCGGTAGGTGCCGGAGATCGGGTTCATCACGACGGTGCCGCCGCTCTGCCGGACGTGCACCTCGGGGGAGGCGCCGACCAGGACGCGTTCCCCGGTGTGCACCAGGAAGGTCCAGTAGGCGCCGCGCTCCTGCTCCAGCAGCCGGCGGAAGAGCGTCAGGGCCAGCGCGGGCGAGAAGTCCTGGAGCGTGGCGTGGAAGTCGCGGCGGATGACGAAGTTGGCGCCCTCGCCGTTGCCGATCTCCTCCTCGATCACCCGGCGGACCATCGCCGCGTACGTCTCGTCGTCCACGTCGAACCCGCCGCCGGTCAGGGAGACCGGCAACTGCGGTAGTGCGGCGGTGAGTTGGGCGAGCGGAAGGGCGTGCTGCTCGGTCACCGAGAGGGCCAGCAGCGGGGTGCCGTCGTCGTGCGCCTCGAAGCCGCGCTCGCGGATCTGCCGGTACGGGACGAGCGCGAGCAGGTCGTGCGTCGGGCCTCCGGCCGGGGCGCCCTCGGGCACGGGCAGGTCGGCGAGGTGCTCGTAGGCGTCGACGGTGCCCAGCAGCACCTCGACGGTGTCCGGGGCGTGCCGGGGGGTGCGGCGGTGCAGCAGGGCGAAGGCGGGGGCGCCCGGGGCGGTGAGACGGGCGAGCAGCTCGGCGGCGGTGGTCACAGTACGGCTTTCCTTCCGGAGTGGATGGCGAGGGCGGTGCTGGGTCCGCTCCCGGAGAAGCCGTCTGTTCCAACGTCGACGGCCGCCCCGAGGGGCGGCCGTCGTGTCGTCTAGGAACGCGCGATCGGTGGGCCACCCTTGAGGGAAGCCCACCACCAGGAGTGGCTGTGGGGCGCGTGCATGGGGCCGAGCGTAACGGATGGGGCCGAGCGGGCGAGCCCGGGAGCGGCGATTGTCCGGAAGGTGTCTCACCCAGCGAGCAAAGGTCACGGATCGGCGCCGTCACCCCGTAGCCTTGGCGCTGTGACCGTGACGAATCTCCACTCCTGGCAGTCCCTGCCCGCGGCGCAGCAGCCTGAATGGCCGGACCAAGAGGCTCTGCGCAAGACCCTTGCGGAGCTCGCCTCCTATCCGCCGCTCGTCTTCGCCGGCGAGTGCGACCAGCTGCGCGCCCGGCTCGGAGCCGTGGCGCGTGGGGAAGCGTTCCTGCTGCAGGGCGGCGACTGCGCCGAGGCCTTCGACGGCGTCTCGGCGGAGCACATCCGCAACAAGCTGAAGACCCTGCTCCAGATGGCCGCCGTGCTGACGTACGCGGCCTCCGTGCCGGTCGTGAAGGTCGGCCGGATCGCCGGCCAGTACTCCAAGCCGCGCTCCAAGTCGACCGAGACCCGTGACGGCGTGACGCTGCCGGTGTACCGCGGCGACTCGGTGAACGGCTTCGAGTTCACGCCCGAGTCCCGGATCCCGAACCCGGAGCGGCTGAAGCGCATGTACAACGCGTCCGCCGCGACGCTGAACCTGGTGCGCGCCTTCACCACCGGTGGCTACGCCGACCTGCGCCAGGTGCACGCCTGGAACCAGGACTTCGTGCGCAACTCGCCGGCCGGCCAGCGCTACGAGCAGCTCGCCCGGGAGATCGACAACGCCCTGGCCTTCATGAACGCCTGCGGGGTCGCCCCGGAGGAGTTCAAGACGGTCGAGTTCTTCTCCTCGCACGAGGCGCTGATCCTGGACTACGAGACCGCGCTGACCCGCGTGGACTCGCGCACCGGCGAGCTGTACGACGTCTCCGGCCACATGGTGTGGATCGGCGAGCGCACCCGGCAGCTGGACCACGCGCACATCGAGTTCGCGTCCAAGGTCCGCAACCCGATCGGGGTCAAGCTCGGCCCGACCACCTCGGTGGACGAGGCGCTGACCCTGATCGAGAAGCTGGACCCGGAGCGCGAGCCGGGCCGCCTGACCTTCATCACCCGGATGGGCGCGGGCAAGGTCCGCGACCACCTGCCCACCCTGGTGGAGAAGGTCACCGCCTCCGGTGCCCAGCCGGTGTGGATCTGCGACCCGATGCACGGCAACACCTTCGAGGCCTCCAGCGGCCACAAGACCCGCCGCTTCGACGACGTGCTCGACGAGGTCAAGGGCTTCTTCGAGGTGCACCGCGCGCTCGGCACCCACCCGGGCGGCATCCACGTGGAGCTGACCGGCGACGACGTGACCGAGTGCGTCGGCGGCGGCGACGAGGTGCTGGTCGACGACCTGCACCAGCGCTACGAGACGGCCTGCGACCCGCGGCTCAACCGCAGCCAGTCGCTGGACCTGGCGTTCCTGGTGGCGGAGATGTACCGCGGCCAGTGAACGGCCGGCCGGTGAACGGTCGAGCAGTGCCCGGCCGAGCAGTGCACGGCTGATGTGACGAAGGCCCCTCCGGATTCGGGATTCCCGAGCCCGGAGGGGCTTTTTCGTACTCGATTCGCCAGGTAAGGTGAGGCTCAGTGAACTAAGGCTTGCCTTAGTCAAGATCCACTCCGCTCCACCCCGGGAGAGACCGCGATGTACGTGTGCATGTGCCATGCGGTCACCGAGGCCCGGGTGAAGCAGGCCATCGACGAGGGTGCCAACACCCCCCGCCAGATAGCCAAGGGCTGCAAGGCCGGCACCGACTGCGGGTCCTGCGTCCGGCGGATCCAGGCGCTGCTCGGCGAGCACGGCGCCCGGCCCTGCCCGACCGCCCGGCTGGCGGCCAAGCTGGGCCTGGCCGACCCGGAGTCCGAGGCCGCGCCGGCCGACCCCGCCCCGGCCCCGGTCGCTCCCGCCGCGGTCGTCGTCGCGCCGGTGCTGCCGCTCCGGGTGGCGTAGGCGTAGCCGCGGGCGTCGGTCCTAGGATTCCGGCTGCTCGATCAGCTGGGCGATGTAGAGCGCCTCGCCGAGCTTCTCCAGCAGTTCCAGCTGGGTGTCGAGGTAGTCGATGTGGTGTTCCTCGTCGGCCAGGATGTCCTCGAAGATGTTCGCCGAGGTGACGTCGTTCTTGGCCCGCATCACCACGATCCCGCGCTTGAGCCGGTCGATCGCCTCGGCCTCGATCTGGCGGTCGGCCTCGAACATCTCCTTGACCGTCTGGCCGATCCGGACGTGGAACAGCCGCTGGTAGTTGGGCAGCCCGTCCAGGAACAGGATCCGGTCGGTGAGCGTCTCGGCGTGCTTCATCTCGTCGAAGGACTCGTGCCGGGTGTACTTGGCGAGCTTCGTCCAGCCGAAGTTCTCCTGCATCTTGGCGTGCAGGAAGTACTGGTTGATGGCGGTCAGCTCGGCGGTGAGCTGCTCGTTGAGGAACTCGATGACCTCCGGGTCGCCCTGCATGGCGGTGCCTCCTGGGTGAACTCCTGCGGTGCCCGGCGGTCGGGCCTGCGCTGGGCATCCTGGCACCGGAATGGGAAGAAATTCCAGTAAGTTCACACTCACTAGGACATGTGTCGGAATATCCGATTTGTGCGGAAGTCGGTGGGTGGGCGATCGACCGTTGGCCCGTACGGGCGGGGCGCGAACCAGCGCCAAGGGGCGCGCGTGGGGCGCCGCCCGCCGTCTGTCACCATGGAGCCATGGGTCAGTCCGAACAAGAACCGCTTCCGCCGTCTGACCCGGGCCGGCCCGAGGCCGACCTCCCGCCGGGGCAGCGCGTGCAGCACGGCTGGCCCGCCCTGCACTACGGGCCCGTCCCCCGGTTCAACCGGCTGACCTGGGACCTCCAGGTGTTCGGCGCCACCGCCTCGGCGGAGAAGCACAGCCTGGACTTCGCCGCCTTCAACGCCCTGCCCCGCGCCACCGTCCGCGCGGACCTGCACTGCGTGACCAAGTTCTCCGTGCTCGGCAACGAGTGGACGGGCGTGCCCGCCGCCGCCCTGCTCGACCTGGCACCCCCGGCGCCGGGCGTCACCCACGTGATGGTCTGGGCCGAGTACGGCTACAGCGCCAACCTGCGGCTGGCGGACTTCGCCGACGAGCGCACCCTGCTCGCCACCCACCGCAACGGCGAGCCGCTGACCGCCGAGCACGGCTTCCCGGTCCGGCTGGTCGTCCCCCGGCTGTACGCCTGGAAGGGCCCCAAGTGGGTCCGCGCGGTCGAGTACATGCGGGCCGACCGGCGCGGCTTCTGGGAGGAGCGGGGCTACCACAACCTCGCCGACCCGTGGCGCGAGCAGCGCTACTCCCACCAGGAGGAGCCCGGCGACGGGCCGCTGCGCTGAGCCCTCCCGGGTGTTGAACCGCCCTAGATGAACGGGAAGTTGACCGTCACGACCGAGCGCTGCGGGCGCCGCTCGCCGGCGGCCGGGGACTGGCTGGACACCTTGCCGGTGCCGAACAGGTTCACCCCGCTGGTCTGCATCGTGAAGCCGGCCGCCTGGAGCGCCTTCTGCGCGTCCTCCTTGCTCATCCCGGTCACGTCCGGGACGGCCACCATGCCCTTGCTCACCACCAGCGACACCGCGGTGTTCTCCGGCAGCAGCTGACCGGCGGCCGGCGAGCTGCTGATCACCGTGCCCTCGGCCACGGTGTCGCTGTTGGTCTCGGTGACCGTGCCCCTGGCCAGCTGGGCGCCGGTCAGCGCGGTGGCGGCCTGGTCGGCGGGCTTGCCGACGAGGTCCGGCACGGCGATCCGCTTGGGGCCCTTGGAGACGGTGACCGTCACGGTGTCGCTGCGGCGGGTGCGCGCGCCCACCCCGGGGTCGCTGGAGATCACCTGCCCGGCCGGGACGGACTCGCTGTACACCTCGACGAACCTCCCGTGCATGCCCTCGTCGTCCAGCAGGCGCTGCGCCTCGGCGCGGTCCTTGCCGAGCATGCCGGGCACCGGCCCGTACAGGCCCTGGGTCAGGCCGTACGTCGCGCCGCCGACCGCCAGCACCAGGGCGGTCAGCACGGAGGCCCAGATCAGCGGCTTGCGGGGGAGGCGGCGCGGGCGGCGCGGCCGGCGCGGCCGGGCCGGGGTCGGCTCGTCGTACGGGCGCGGCTCGGCGAGCAGCTGGTCCAGCAACTCCGGCGGCACGTCCAGCACGCTGGTGCGCTCGGTCGGCGGGGCGTCGGCGGGCCGGGGCAGCGGCTGGATCACCGAGGTCGGCTCGTTGGTCGGGTAGCGCGGGCTGGGCCGGGTGGAGGCGGGCGGCTCGGCGTCCAGCTCGGCCGGGGTGAGGCCGCGGCGCACCCGCTGCAGCGCGGCGAGCAGCTCGACCGCGTCGTACGGGCGGGCCTCGGGAGCCCGGGAGCAGGCGCCGGCGACTATCGCGTCCAGCGCCGGGGCGACGGCGGGGGCCACCAGTGAGGGGGCGGGGACGTCCTCGTGCAGGTGCTTGTACATGACCTGGACGGGGTTGTCGCCGGTGTGCGGGCGCCGGCCGGTGAGCATCTCGTACAGCAGGATGCCGGCCGCGTAGACGTCGACCCGCTGGTCGGTGGACGCGTCCGGGAGGATCTGCTCGGGGGCCAGGTAGGAGACGGTGCCGAGCACGGTGGCGCCGGTCGCGGTGGTGGCCGTCGTGGGGGCGCCGTCCGCGCTGCCCAGCACCCGGACCAGGCCGAAGTCGGCGACCTTGACCAGGCCGCTCTCGGTGATCAGCACGTTCTCCGGCTTGACGTCCCGGTGCACCAGCCCGGCCCGGTGGGCGGCGCCGAGGGCGGCCAGCACCGGCTCCAGGACGTCCAGCGCGGCCCGCACCGACAGCGCGCCGCGGTCGCGCAGCAGGTCGCGCAGGGTGCGGCCGGGGACGTACTCCATGGCGAGGAAGACGTGCCCGGCGTCCGCGCCCTGGTCGAAGACGTTGACCACGTTGGGGTGGGTGAGCCGGGCGACGGCCTTGGCCTCGCGGATGAAGCGGGCGGTGAAGCCCTCGTCGCCGGCCAGCTGCGGGTGCATCACCTTGAGCGCGACGACCCGGTCGAGCCGGGTGTCGGTGCCCCGGTACACGGTGGACATCCCGCCGGCCGCGATGCGCTGCTCGACCCGGTACCGGCCGTCGAGCAGGGTACCGATCAGCGGGTCGTGCGATGCCATGTCCACCCGGGGGAGTCTAGTGGCGCGGCCGGAGGCCGATCCCGGCGGACACCGCTCCGGGACCGGCTTGTGACACGGCCTACCGGGCCCCGGCCGTCAGAAGGCCGGGTGCTCGCGGGTGTCCAGGTCCGCCCGGCCCGCCATCGCGGAGGAGGCCTCGGCGTGGAAGCGGCGCGGGATGCGGCCGGCCCGGTGGGCCAGGCGCCCGGCCTCGGCGGCGTGCCGCATCGCCTCGGCCATCAGCACCGGGTCCTGGGCGCGGGTCACCGCGGAGGCGAGCATCACCGCCGAGCAGCCCAGCTCCATCGCCAGCGCCACGTCGGAGGCGGTGCCGGCGCCCGCGTCCAGGACCACCGGGACGTTGGCGCTCTCCACGATCAGCTGGAAGTTGTGCGGGTTGCGGATGCCCAGGCCGGAGCCGATCGGCGAGCCCAGCGGCATGATCGCCGCGCAGCCGACGTCCTCCAGCTTGCGGGCCAGCACCGGGTCGTCGTTGGTGTACGGGAGCACGGTGAAGCCGTCGTCGACGAGCGTCTCGGCGGCGTCCAGCAGCTCGATCGGGTCGGGCAGCAGGGTGCGCTCGTCGGCGATCACCTCCAGCTTCACCCAGTCGGTGCCGAGCGCCTCGCGGGCCAGCCGGGCGGTCAGCACGGCCTCGCCGGCGGTGAAGCAGCCGGCCGTGTTGGGCAGTACCCGGATGCCGTTGCGGGTCAGCACGTCCAGCACGGAGCCCTGGGTGCTCGCGTTCACCCGGCGCATCGCCACCGTGGTCAGCTCGGTGCCGGAGGCGAGCAGCGCCCGCTCCAGGACCTCCAGGCTGGGGGCGCCGCCGGTGCCCATGATCAGCCGGGAGGAGAAGGTCGTCCCGGCGATGGTCAGCAGGTCGTCGGCCATGGTCAGCCTCCCTGGACGGCGGTGAGGATCTCGATCCGGTCGCCGCTGTTGAGCGACGTCTCGGACCACGAACTGCGGGGCACCACGGCCTCGTTGAGCGCGGCGGCGACGCCGGTGTTGGCGGCGCTGACGGTGGCCACCAGCTCGGCGAGGGTGGTCGTGGCGGGCAGCCGGCGGGGCTCGCCGTTGACGGTCAGGGCGATCTCGGTCATGCGGAGGCCTTCGTGACGGGGTGGTCCTGGGCGAACCGGGTGGGCGTGAACGGCCGTGCCAGCTCCGGGACTTCGCCGGTGGTCAGGTAGTCGGCGAGCAGGTCGGCGGTCACCGGGGTGAGCAGCACGCCGTTGCGGTAGTGGCCGGTGGTGGCGACCAGGCCGGGCAGCGAGGTCGGGCCCAGCAGCGGGGCGTTGTCCGGCGAGCCCGGGCGCAGCCCGGCCGAGGTCTCCAGCAGCGGGAGTTCGGTGATCCCCGGGACCAACTCGTGGGCGTCGCGCAGGAGTTCGTAGACCCCGCCGGCGGTGACGGTGGTGTCGTAGCCCTGCTCCTCGGTGGTCGCGCCGACCACCAGCTCGCCGTTCTCGCGGGGGACGAGGTAGATGTGCTGGCCGCGCACCACGGCGCGGACGTTGCGGGACAGGAACGGCCGGTAGGCGTCCGGTATCCCCAGCCGCAGCACCTGCCCCTTCACCGGGCGGATCGCGGGCAGCACGTCCTCGGGCAGGCCGGCCAGCCGGTGGCTGTGCGGGCCGGCGGCGAGCACGACCCGGTCGGCGGTGACGGTCTCGCCGGAGCCCAGCCGGGCGCCGACCGCGCGGCCGTCCTCGACCAGCAGCTCGACCGCCTCGGCGCGGTGCAGCAGCACCTTCGCGCCCTCGCAGGCGACGACCAGGGCCTCGAGCAGCCGGCGGGGGTCGACCTGGTGGTCGTCCGCGACGTGCAGGCCGCCGCGCACGCCGGGGGCGAGCATCGGCTCCAGCCGGCGGGCCTCCCGGCCGGTCAGCCAGGTCGAGTCCAGGCCCAGCCGCTGGTGGAAGGCGTGCAGTTCGCGCAGCTCCGCGCGGTCGTCGGAGTCCAGCGCGACGGCGATCGTGCCGCAGCGGCGGTAGCCGGTGTCCAGGCCGCCGCTCGCCTCGGAGAGCTCGGCGGCGAAGGCCGCGTACCGCTCGTTCGAGGCCATCCCGAGGCGCAGCAGCGGCTCCTCGCCGTACTGCAGCTCGGTGACCGGGGCGAGCATCCCGGCCGCGACCCCGGCGGCCCCGCCGCCGGGGGCGGGGTCGACCACGATCACGGTCCCCGCGCCGCGCTGCGCGGTGCGCCAGGCCACGGCGAGGCCGATGATGCCCCCGCCGATCACCAGCACGTCCGCGCGGGCGCCTGATGGCAAGCGTGACAAAGCTGCTCTTCTCCCTTCGCCGGTATGACCCGGATCAGGTTCGGACGGTCGCGGGCCGTGCCAGCCCGCCTCTCAGCCCGGTCCGCCGGGCTCCCGTGTGGTGCCACCACCTTAACGCCGGGGGTCGGCCCGGCCGAAGGCCCGTACGCAGGGCGGACGGGCCCGCGCGCGGTGGCCCGCGGGACGGCCGAAGACCCGTGCGGCGGGCGGGCGGTGGAGGGGCCGGCGGGGCCGCGGAGACCCCTCGGTACAGTGACGGGCGTGGCAGAGCTGAGCGGAACGGACCAGGTGGTCGTCATCGTCGGAGCCGGGCTGGCCGGGGCGCAGTGCGCCCTGAAGCTGCGGCAGGGCGGCTGGCGGGGGCGGATCGTGCTGGTCGGCGAGGAGCCGCGCGCGCCGTACGACCGGCCGCCGCTCTCCAAGGACGTGCTGCTCGGCAAGGCCGACGCCACCACCCTGGACATCGACTACGAGGAGCTCGGCGTCGAGCTGCTGCTCGGCCGCCGCGCCACCGGCCTGGCCCCCGGCGTGCTGCACACCGACGCCGGCGAGCTGCCGTACGACGCGCTGGTGATCGCCACCGGCGCCGTCCCGCGCGCCCTGCCCGGCGCCGACCGGGCCCACCTGCTGCACACCCTGGACGACGCCCTGGCGCTGCGCGCGCTGCTGCGCCCCGGCCGCCGGCTGGTGCTGGTCGGCGCGGGCTGGATCGGCGCCGAGGTGGCGACCGCCGCCCGGCAGGCCGGCTGCGAGGTGACCGTCGTGGAGGCGGGCCCGGCGCCGCTGCCGGGCGCGCTGCCGGTCGAGGTGGGCTCGGCGATGGCCGCCTGGTACGCGGAGGCCGGGATCGGGCTGCGCTGCGGGGTCGGCGTCGAGGCGGTGGAGCCGGGCGCGGTGCGGCTGGCGGACGGCTCGCACCTGCCCGCCGACGAGGTGGTGGTCGGCGTCGGCGCCCGGCCCGCGACCGGCTGGCTGGTCGGCTCCGGCGTCGAGCTGGACGCGAGCGGCGCCGTCGTCGTGGACGGCCGGCTGCGCACGAGCCTGCCCGGCGTCCTCGCGGTCGGGGACTGCGTCAGCTACCCGTCGGCCCGGGCCGGCGCCCGGCTGGCCGTCCAGCACTGGGACCACGCCCTGCAGTCCGGCGACGCGGCCGCCGCCTCGGTGCTCGGGGCGGACACGCCCGCGTACGACCCGGTGCCGTACTTCTGGTCCGAGCAGTTCGGGCGGATGGTGCAGTACGCCGGCCGGCACGCCGAGGGCGACGAGCTGCTGTGGCGCGGCAGCCCGCAGGACGCCTCCTGGGCGGTGCTCTGGCTGCGCGACGGCGTGCCGAGCGCGCTGCTGACCGTGGACCGGCCGCGCGACCTCACCCAGGGGCGGAAGCTGATCGAGCGCGGCACGGCGCTGGATCCGGCCCGCGCGGCGGACCCGGAGGTGCCGCTCAAGGCGGCGGCGCGCTGACCTCACGGGTGCCCGTGACCGGGCCCTTGGTGCGCGGACCGGTGCGGAGGTGGCAGTCTGGTGCCGTGAGTGAGATCGATGCCAAGACTGACGCCCTGGTCCCCGAGTGGCTGTACCTGCCCGACATCTCCGAGCGGTGGGGTGTGCTGGTCACCGAGGTCCGCAACATGGTCAAGAAGGGTGACCTGATCGCGGTCCGCCGCGGTCCCAACAAGTCGCTGCAGGTCCCGGCGGCGTTCATCGACGAGGACGGCCCGGTCAAGCACCTGGTCGGCCTGCTGACCGTGCTGCGGGACAGCGGCTTCAGCGACGAAGAGATCATCGCGTGGATGTTCACCGAGGACGCGTCGCTGCCCGGCACCCCGGTGCAGGCGCTGTGGGAGAACCGCGCGACCGAGGTCAAGCGCCGCGCCCAGGCCATGGCGCTGTGATGACCGACCGCCGCGCCCGTCTGGCGGACGCCCGGCTCTACCTGTGCACCGACGCCCGTCGCGAGCAGGGCGACCTGGTTGACTTCCTCGACGAGGCGCTGGCCGGCGGGGTGGACATCGTCCAGCTCCGCGACAAGGGCCTGGAGGCGAAGCAGGAGCTGGAGGCGCTGGAGGTCTTCGCCGACGCCTGCCACCGGCACGGCAAGCTGCTGGCCGTCAACGACCGCGCCGACGTCGCCCACGCGGCCCGGCCGGACGTGCTGCACCTGGGCCAGGACGACCTGCCGGTGCCGGCCGCCCGGGCGATCCTCGGCGAGGACGTCCTGATCGGGCGCTCCTGCCACGCCGAGTCCGAGGTGGACGCGGCGATCGCCGAGCCGGGTGTGGACTACTTCTGCACCGGCCCGGTCTGGCCCACCCCGACCAAGCCGGGCCGCTACGCGCCGGGCCTCGGCCTGGTCTCGTACGCGGCGAAGCAGCCCACCGACCGGCCGTGGTTCGCGATCGGCGGGATCGACCTCGGCAACCTCGACGAGGTGCTGGCGGCCGGCGCCCGCCGGATCGTGGTGGTCCGGGCCATCACCGCGGCGGACGACCCGCGGGCGGCCGCCGCCGAGCTCGCCCGCCGGGTGCGCGCGGCGGTCTGAACCCGCTGAGCACAGGGGCCGTCGCCGTCCGTCAGTACTTGCGGACGGTGGCGGCCTCGGCCAGCGCCAGCAGCACCTCGCGGGCCCGCTCGTCCGCCAGCGGCGCCGCCGCCAGCGCGGCCAGGGCCTGCCGCATCAGCTCGGCGATCCGCTGCTCCACGCGCTCGGGCGCGCCGCTGCGGGCGACCAGCTCGCGCAGCTCGACGACCTCGGCGGCGGCCAGGTCCGGCGCGCCGAGCCGCCGGTCCAGGTGCCGGGCCTCCTCGGCCGACAGACCGCGCATCGCGTGCGCGACCAGCAGGGTGCGCTTGCCCTCGCGCAGGTCGTCCCCGGCGGGCTTGCCGGTGACCGCCGGGTCCCCGAAGACGCCGAGCAGGTCGTCCCGCAGCTGGAAGGCCTCGCCGAGCGGCAGCCCGAACGCGCCGAGCGCCTCGACCAGCTCCGGCCCGGCGCCGGCCAGCAGGGCGCCGACCTGCAGGGGCCGCTCGATGGTGTACTTCGCCGACTTGTAGTGCAGCACCGTCCGCGCGCGCTCCAGCGCGCCGTCGTCGGCCGAGTCGCCGGCCACCGGCTCCAGCACGTCCAGGTACTGGCCGACCATGACCTCGGTGCGCATCAGGTCGAACACCGGCTTGGCGGCCAGCACGGCGGCCGGCTCCAGGCCCGAGCGCAGGAACAGCTCGTCGCACCAGATCAGCAGCAGGTCGCCGAGCAGCACCGCGGCCGAGGCGCCGTACTGCTCGCGGTCGCCGCGCCAGCCGCTCTCCCGGTGCAGCGCCTCGAAGCGGCGGTGGACGGAGGGCAGGCCGCGGCGGGTGTCGCTGCGGTCCATCAGGTCGTCGTGCACCAGGGCGCTGGCCTGCAGCAGCTCCAGCGCGGCGGCCGCGTGGGCGATCCCGTCGCCGGTCGCCGGGCCGCCGGCGGCGCGCCAGCCCCAGTAGCAGAAGGCCGGGCGCAGCCGCTTGCCGCCGTCCAGCAGGAAGTCGCGCAGCGCCTCGGTGGCGGGCGCCAGCTGCGGCGAGATCTTGTCGAGCAGCGTGGCCTGTCCGTCCATGAACTCGGCGAGGGCGTCGTTGACGCGGGTACGGACGTCCTCCACGTCGATGGGGTTGGCCGGCCGGTTGCTGGACGAGGTCACGATGGGGCTCCGCTGATTCACTCGGGTGCAGCAAGCGTAGCGGGGTGGCTGGGAACATCCGTGCGAGCCGCCGCCGGGGCCGTACCGGCCACGGCCGGACATAGCCGGAATACCGCCCAGCGGCCGTCTCACCCAGTGGGATCGGGTTGTCGGCCGCCCGAACCCGGCCGATAGCCTGTCAGCATGGCACTCGGTATCGCTTCCACCCGGACGGACCGCGCACTGACGGTCCGCGAGCTGCTGGCGGCCGGCAAGCGGTCCTTCTCGTTCGAGTTCATGCCGCCACGCACCGAGGTGGGCGAGCAGAAGCTCTGGGACGCCATCCGTCGGCTCGAACCGCTCGACCCGAACTTCGTCTGCATGACCTACGGCGCCGGCGGCTCCTCGCGCGAGCGCACCGTCAACATGGTCGGCCGGATCGCCACCGAGACGACCCTGACCCCGGTGGCCCACCTGACCGCCGTGGACCACTCGATCGCGGAACTGCGCAACATCATCGGCCAGTACGCCGACCAGGGCGTCCGGAACGTCCTGGCCGTCCGGGGCGACCCGCCCGGCGACCCGATGGGCGAGTGGGTCCGGCACCCCGAGGGCGTCACCTACGCGTACGAGCTGGTCGAGCTGATCAAGGGGATCGGCGACTTCTGCGTGGGCGTCGCGGCCTCGCCGAACATGCACCCGCGCTCCACGAACTGGGACGACGACATCCGGCACTTCGTCGGGAAGATCCGGGCCGGCGCGGACTACGCGATCACCCAGATGTTCTTCGAGGTCGACGACTACCTGCGGCTGCGCGACCGGGTCGCGGCGGCGGGCTGCGAGACGCCGATCATCCCGGAGATCATGCCGGTCACCAACGCCAAGCAGCTGGAGCGCTTCCCGCAGCTCAGCGGCTCGGCCTTCCCGGCCGAGCTGGAGTCCCGGCTGCGCTCGGCCATCGACGACCCGGCGGCGCTGCGGGCGATCGGCATGGAGCACGCCACCGCGATGGCCGAGCGGCTGCTCGCCGAGGGCGCGCCCGGCCTGCACTTCATCACCCTCAACCACTCCACCGCGACGCTGGAGATCTACCAGAACCTCGGCCTGCACCAGCGCTGACGCCGTCCACGGGCCCGCCACCGGCACGCCGGAGGCGGGCTCGGTCGTGTGCGGCCGGGCGCCCGGGACGGCGGGAACGCGATGCGGTACCTCGGCCGTTGAACCGGTACAGTCGCCGCACACGCGCGGCGCGCGCGGGCACGCGACTGGAGGTAGCGGGCGGATGGGCATCGGGTACCTGCTGCTGTACGTCGCGTTGGCGGTGGTGGCGCTCTGGCTGATCGCCGAGGTGCTGCTGCAGAACCGGGCGCCGCTGCACTGGCGCGTCCTCGCGCTGGCCGGCTTCCTCGGCGTCGCCGCCGGCATGAAGCTCGGCTCGGTCGTGGTGATCGGCGCCGGGGCCGTCCTGTTCGCGGTCGGCCAGACCTTCGTCACCCTCTCGGTCAAGCGCGGCTACCAGGCCGGCTGGTCCCTGCGCAAGCCGGACGGGAGCCTGCCCGGACCGCTCGCCAAGGTGCCCCTGCTCGGCGCCCTGACCGGCGGCGCCGCCGTCACCGCAGCGGCCGCGGCCACCGCGGAGCGGGTCGGCGAGGTCGGCTCGGTGGAGGAGGCGGAAGCGGTCGCGGAAGCGGTGGCGGAGGACGTCCCGGAGGTCGAACGGACGGCCGCGTTCGAGCCGCAGGGCCTCGCCGAGGACGGCGTCTACGCGCCCGGCTACTACGAGCAGCAGCCGGAGCCCCAGCACCAGGACCCGCAGCACCAGGCGGCGCAGCACCAGGACTTCCAGCACCAGCAGCAGGACCCGTACGCCGGCGCCTACCAGGCCGGCTACGACCAGCAGCAGTGGCAGACCCAGCAGCAGCCGGCCTACGCCTCCTACGACCAGGCGTACGGCGGCTACCCGCAGCAGCACCAGGACGTGCAGCACCAGCAGCAGGACCCGTACGCCGGCGCCTACCAGGCCGGCTACGACCAGCAGCAGTGGCAGCAGGCCCAGCCGCAGCACCAGCAGCAGGGGTGGGACCCGAACGCCCAGCAGCAGTGGCAGCCCGAGCAGGGCATCCCGCAGCAGCCCGGCTACGACCAGCACTACGGCTACCAGCAGCAGAACACCTGGCAGCAGGGCTAGGGATCCGGTCGGGGCTACGCCGGGCCGATCAGGCCGGCGGTGATGCAGGCCGACATGCCGACCCGGGCCAGCCCGCCGCCCGGGTGGGCGCCGCCGCCGACCAGGTAGAGGCCGGGGACGGGCGACTCGTTGGCGGCCTTCAGGCCGGAGGACGGCGCGACCGAGCCGGCGAGCACCGGCTGGGCGACGGCGCCGAACAGCGCGCCGGTCTCCCGCCGGGTGTCCTCCGGGGTGCGCACCACCCGCCACAGCACCCGCTCGCGCAGGCCCAGACCGGCCGCGTCCACGTGGGCGAGCAGCCGGTCGGCGTAGTGCTCGGCGAAGCCGGGGGCCGTCCAGTCGACCTCGCCCTGGGCCGGGACGGTCGCGGTCAGCACCACGCTCTCGTGCGCGTCGTCCGGGCGCAGCGTCGGGTCGTCCGGGCGCAGCACCTGGACGGTCGGGCGCTCGCAGGGCGGCTCGCCGAGGGTGAGGGCGTTCGCCTCGGCGGCCGGATCGGCCGCGTGAACGACCGTCCGGTGCACGGTGCCGGCCGGGCGGCCGCCGCGCAGGGCCAGCAGCACGCTGAACCGGCCGGGCACCTCGACCGGCTCCCAGTCCTCGGGCGGCACCCCCGGCCAGTCGGCCAGGCCCTGGCGGAACAGGGCGCCGGTGTCCATCGCGGAGATCACCACGTCCGCGTCGATCCGGCCGTCCGCCGTCTCGACGCCGCACGCCCGGCCGTCCTCGACGACCACCCGGGTGACGGGCGTGTCGAAGCGGAACGCGACCTTGCGCAGCTCGCAGCGCCGGTACACCGCGTCCGCCAGCGCCCGCAGCCCGCCCCGGACGTACCAGACGCCGAAGGACTGCTCCATGTACGCCAGCACCGCGGCCCCGGCCGGCGCCTGCCCGGACGTCAGGCCGTAGCGCAGCGCGGGCTCGCCCAGCAGGGCGGTCAGGCCCGGGTGGCCGTCGAGCTGCCGGTGCGCCACGGTGTCGAGCGTCCAGCGGACGGGTTTGCGCAGCCGGGCCAGGCCGGTGCGCGGCGGGACGGGGTACGGGTCGGTGTCGAACAGCGCGCGGTCGGCCGGGGTCAGCACGCCGCGCTCGGACGGCAGCGGCTCCTCCAGCAGCGGGCGCCGGGTGGCCTCCCAGACCGTGCGGCCGTGGTTCATCACGGCGCTCCAGCGGGCGCCCGAGCCGGCGCCGAAGGCGGCGTCCAGGGCCTGGCTGACGCCGCCGCGCGAGGCGTTGGGCAGGGTCAGGTCGGTGCCGTCCGGGAACAGGTGCCGGCTCTCCGGGTCGACGGGCGTCAGCTCGACCAGCTGCTCCAGCGGCTCCTTGCCGGTCTTCAGCGCGAGGTCGCGGTAGACGGCGGGCAGGGTGAGCAGGCCGGGACCGGTGTCGAAGGCGAAGCCGTCGCGCTCGTACCGGCCGACCATGCCGCCGTACGTGCCGCTCGCCTCGCAGACCGTCACCCGGTGGCCGAGGGTCGCCAGCCGGGAGGCCGCCGCGAGCCCGCTCATTCCTGCACCGATGACGACGATCTTTGCCATGGCACCCGATCCTAAGCGCCCTGGACCCGGACCCCCGCCCGGGCGGCCCGGCGCTCGCGGCGGCGGGCCCGGAAGGCCCGGATCCGGCTGACCGCCAGCCAGACCAGCAGCAGACCGGCCGCCAGCAGGACGGCGGCGATCGCGGCGGCCGGCCAGGGGTGGAAGATCGCCAGGGTGACCAGGCCGGCCACCGACAGGTCCTCCAGCAGGCTGACCGCGATGTTGCTGGCCGGCTCCGGCGAGGTGTTGACGGCCATCCGCAGGGAGGCCTTCACCAGGTGGGTGACCAGCGCCGTGGTGCCGCCCACCGCGCCGGCGGCGACCTCGCCCAGCGACCCCGGGTCATGGCTCGCCATCAGCACGCCCACGGTGGCGCCGGCGACCGGCCGGATCACCGTGTGCACCACGTCCCAGACGCTGTCCACGTACGGGATCTTGTCGGCCACCGCCTCCAGCAGGAACAGCAGCGCCGCCGCGACCAGCACGTCCGTGCGCTCCAGCGCGGGCGGCACCGACTCCGCGCCGGCGAAGCGGCCCAGCAGCCCGAGCAGCAGCACCACCGCGTACGCGTTGATGCCACTGGCCAGCCCGCTGGTGAAGATCAGCGGCACGATCGTCATCGCACTCCCATGGTTCGCAACTCCGGGCCGTACCGTACCGGCCCGCGGACCGGGACGTCCGCGCAGGTCGCGGCGGTTCCCGGGGCGGCCGGCCGGTCGGGCGGATCTGAGTACGGGTACTCAGATCCGGGGTTGAGTAGTGCAGCGGATGCCCGCGCACCCGCCGGGGCGGGAGAGTGGTGGCACCCGGGAGGCCGGCGCGTCGGGCGTCCGACCGCCCGGGTGGCGGACGCGTCCGTCCACGGGCCGCGACGGCCGGTGGACGGTGGCGAGGTCCGCCGAGGGCGCCGGTCACGGGCCCCGCACCGCCGGCACGGGGCGGCGGAGCGGGCCGGGGGGAGACCGGCCGACCCGGGGGGAGTTCGCTCCGCCGCCCGCGGGGGGACGGCGGAGCGGGGCACACGGCGGCGGCGCGGAGCGGGGGAACGGTCCGCGCCCGCCGCCGGAATGCTGTCCGGGCCGCGTTGTCAGTGGTGCCGTTCACGATGGAGGAGCACGGGCCACCCGGTCCGCGCGCTGCCTCGGAACGGGGGAGACCATGACCATCAGCCATCCTGAGCCCGTCACCGCCCGCCTCCACTCCGCCGCCCTGCCGTACGACCGGGGCCCGCGCCCCGCCGGCGGGGACGTCCATCCCGTGCCGCGCCGGACGGCCGCGCCGCCCGCCGCCCTCGACCTGCTCGCCGACGCGCACCGCACCCTCGCCCGGGCCCGGGCGCTGGAGGACCCGCTGGAGCGCTACGCCACCGCCCACCTGGCCGCACTGCGCACGGTGGCGGCCGTGCTGGCGGTGCGCGGCCGGCCGGAGAAGAACCCGCGCCGGCGCAAGGCGATCCGCAGCGCCTGGGAGGTGCTGCCCGAGGTGGCCCCCGAACTCGCCGAGTGGGCGCTCTACTACGGCGCCGGCGCCCGCCGCCGGGCCGCCGCCGAGGCCGGGATCAGGGGAGCCGCCTCCGCCCGCGACGCCGACGACCTGATCCGCAACTCCGCCCTGTTCCTGCGGCTGGTCGAGCGGCTGCTCGGCCTGCGCGCGGCCCCGCCCGCACCCCGGCTGCCGCTGGGCGCCGGTGACCCGACCGGGGGTGAGCGGAGCGTGTGACGACCCGGTCTAAGGTGGAGGCGTTCTGATCGAACTCCACGTGCCAAGGAGCCCGACCGTGTACCCGACGCGTCCCCGCAGTTCCCTGCGTACCGCCGTGGTGTGGGAGGTGGTGCGGGCAGCCCTGGAGAAGCGGGCGGCCGAGCTGGACCGGCCGGTGCTCGACGTGGTCGACACCGGTGGCGGCACCGGCAACTTCGCCGTGCCCGTCGCCAAGCTCGGCCACCGGGTCACCGTGGTCGACCCGAGCCCGGACGCGCTGTTCGCGCTGGAGCGCCGGGCCGCCGAGGCCGGGGTGACCGACCTCGTCCGGGCCGTCCAGGGCGACACCCAGACGCTGCCCGAGGTGGTCGACGCCGGCAGCGTGGACGCGGTGCTCTGCCACGGCGTGCTGGAGGTCGTCGACGACCCGGCCGAGGCGCTCGGCAGCCTGGCCGGCACCCTGCGCCCGGGCGGGTTCGTCAGCCTGCTGGCCGCCAACCGCAACGGCGCCGTGCTGGCCCGCGCGCTGTCCGGGCACTTCACCGAGGCCCGTACCGTGCTCTCCGCCACGGACGGCCGCTGGGGCGAGCAGGACCCGATGCCGCGCCGCTTCACCGGCGAGGAGCTGGGCCGGCTGGCCGAGGCCGCGGGTCTGCGGGTGGAGTCGGTGCACGGCGTCCGGGTCTTCGCCGACCTCGTCCCCGGCGTGCTGGTGGACACCGAGCCGGGCGCGCTGGAGGCACTGCTGAAGCTGGAGGAGGCGGCCGCCTCCCAGCCCGCGTTCCACGCCGTCGCCACCCAGCTGCACCTGCTGGCCACCCTGGCCTGAACCCGTCGTGGAGCCCGCCGCCGGGCCTGCCGCCCGGCCGCGGCTCAGGCCACCCGCCGCCGTACGGTTCGCACACCGTCCGGCGGCGGTTCGCCGTGCGGACGCCCTCCGGCCGCTTCGGGCTGCGCCGTGGCCCGTTCGTGAAGCTCCCCAGGTCCGGGCCGATTCCACCCGTTCGGGCACTTGTCCGGCTCGCGCGGCGTTGAGCCGGGTGCGGCCCCGACCGGCCGAAGCGGCTCGTCCCACGCGGCGCAGACCACTCCGGAACCGGCTCGCGGACCGTATGATCTGGGTAAAGCCGGAAAGCATGACCGCCGGACGCGTGGGGCATATGGCTGACACGGGCCGGGCCCCCGCACAGGCGTCCGACCACGTGCCCCAAGGCTGATTTCGACTGGCCGCCCCGACCGGGGTGGCGGACCGGTCGCACCCGCGACCGACGAGTAGGAGGACTCCGTGCCGCTCTCGGAGCACGAGCAGCGACTGCTCGACCAGATGGAGCGAGCGCTGTATGCCGAAGATCCCAAATTCGCGTCGGCGCTCGAAGGATCCGGGCTGCGCACCTACACCCGTCGGCGGGTCTACCTGGCCGTCGCCGGCTTCGTGGTGGGCATCGGCCTGCTGATGGGCGGCATGGTCGTCCCGGACCAGATCTGGGTCAGTGTCGTGGGCTTCCTGGTGATGCTCGGATGTGCGGTGTTCGCCGTGACCGGTTGGCGGCGGGGGCCCGCGGGCCAGAGTTCCGGCCCCCGTCCGGCCGCCGCACCGCGCCGCAAGGCCGGGATGATGGACCGGGTGGAGCAGCGCTGGCAGCGCCGCCGGGACGAGCAGACCGGCGGGTTCTGACCCCACCGAAGCCGAAAACGCCGGGGCGGGCAGTCGATCCGACTGCCCGCCCCGGCGTTTCGCCGTTTCGCCGTTCCCGGCCCGGGGCCCCGGAGCGCTCGGCTCCGGTGCCCCGGGGCTCAGGGCTTCGGGCGCCGGGTGAACACCCGCCGCACCGGCCCGAGGACGGCCGCCGACACCCGGTGGACGCGGGCGCCGAGCGCGGCCCGGCCCGCCCCCACCGCGTCGGAGGCCCGCCACCACATCTGCACCGAGGACGGCGGCAGCAGCAGCGCGCGCAGCCGCGTGGCCCGGCCGGCGTTGGCCCGCAGGCCCTCCTGGACGGCCCGGACGTCGGCCGCCAGCGGAGCGGTGGTGACCCGACCGGACGGGGCGTAGAGCGCCCGCTCGGTGGCCAGCGCCACCCGCCCGGTGGCCGCCGCGGTGTCCGGGTCCAGCTTCGAGGCGTCGCTGATCCGGTGGGCGGCCGCCCGCGGGGTGCGCGACTCGTCCGGCGGCATCCCGAAGTCCCAGGCCGAGTCCACCAGCTCCTGCCAGGCGGCCAGCACCTGGGCGTCGGTGAGCTCCGCCGGGCCGTCCCCGCCGGGGCGGCGCCGCCCGCCGCCGCCGAGCCGGCGCCGGCGCAGGGCGTTCCGCCAGAGCATCGGGGTGAGCAGCAGGACGATCACCAGCAGCACCGCGGCGAGGGTGACCAGCAGCTGCCAGGACGGCAGCCAGGACTTGTCCGCGGTGTGGGTGACGGTCTTCGTCTGCGAGCCGCAGTCGCCCAGCTGCTGCTGCTTGCCGCCGCAGTTCTTGCTGGCGCTCGGCGTCGGGGTGGCCCCGGTGGTCGGCGCGGCGGTGGTCGGCGCGGCGGTGGGCGCGGTGGTCGGCGTGCTGGACGCCTCGGTGTACTTGGGCGCGACACCGCGGCTCGGCGTCGGCTCGAAGCGCAGCCAGCCGTAGCCGGAGAAGTACAGCTCGGGCCAGGCGTGGTACATCTTGCCGGTCACCGAGTAGACGCCGCCGCCCTTGGTGTCGCCGGGGGTGAAGCCGACCGCGACCCGGGCCGGGATCTTCAGGGTGCGGGCCATCGCCGCCATGGTGGAGGCGAAGTGCACGCAGAAGCCCTTGCGGTCGCGCAGGAAGACCGCGATGGCGTCGTTGCCGGTGCCGCCGGAGATCGAGGTGTCGTACGAGAACTGCGGGCTGGTGAAGTACCGCACCAGCGCCGTCGCCCGGTCGTAGTCGTTCTGCGCGTCGGCCGTGATCGCCTTGGCCTGCTCGGCGACCACCGGCGGGAGGCCGGCCGGCAGCGCGGTGTAGCGGTCCCGGATGTCCTGCGGCGCGAGGGCCGCCGAGCGCAGCTCGTTGGCGCTGGGGCGCAGGTCGTACGAGGTGACGTGGTAGTTCAGGTCCCGGATCGCGTTGTCGCCGACCGGCACGACGGTGCGGGTCAGCGGGTCGAGCTTCCATTCGCTCCGGTTGGGGACCTGGACGGACGAGGCCGGGTACGGCATCGGCAGCCAGCTCTTGCCGCCCAGCTTGTCGCCGACCCGGAAGTCGCTCTCGATCCGGGGGACCATGGCGTCCCGCAGGCCCTCGGGGTTGGGCAGGTTGGCCGGCAGGTCGTTGACCGTGGTGCTGCTGAGCTTCCAGCTGGTGCCGTCGAACTGGTCGAGCGAGCCGGTGCGCAGGTAGGTCTGGTCGGCCTGCGAGCTGTCCATGCTGTACGTGAAGAGCACGGTGTCACTGGGCTTGCTGATCGCCGCTTCCAGGCTGACCATCGGGTCGAGGCTGCTCGCGGTGCCGCCGGTGCCGGTGCCGTTCCCGGAGGACGATCCGCCGGAGTCGGAGCCCAGCAGGCCGGCGCCGCCGTGCGGCAGCAGGATGGGCAGTAGCAGGGCCACCGCCAGCGCGAGCACGCCGACCTGCCGGCCGCCGGGGCTGACGGAGGTGGCGCCGCCGACGCCCTGCGGGCCGCGGAAGACCTTCCCCCAGCGCGTGGCGCGGTCCTGGCCTTCCGCGAACAGCAGGACGAGGTAGCCGAGCGCGGCCAGCGCGAACCAGATCCAGCTGCCGCGGTCCCCGGCCAGCTTGTTGCCGACCGAGTACAGGGTCAGCAGCGGGAGCCCGGCCAGTGCCGCGCGCCGGTAGGTCACCGCGATGGTGTCCACCACGATGGCGACCAGGCCGACCGAGGAGACCAGGATCAGCCGCAGGCCGGCCGTGGGCGGCGCCGGGATGGCGTACTGCTGGACGTCGTCGACACCGGCCGAGAAGGTGTTGCTGAGGGTGCGCATCGTGGTCGGCCCGGGCACGAACCCGCCGCCGAAGCCGATCAGCAGGAGCAGCAGCAGGAGCAGCAGCTGGGCGATCGGCACGCTCCAGCGGAACAGCGGGGAGCGGCGCAGGCCGGCGCCGGCGGCCGCGAGCACGGCGATCACCAGCAGGCTGAAGGTGAGCCAGCTGCGGGTGGTCAGCAGCGGGAGCAGGCACAGCGAGGCGAGGGCGGTGGCCAGCGCCGAGTAGACGGTCAGTTTGGCCCGAGTGGTCACGCGCCGGCCCCTTCTCGATGGTGGGCGGTCGTCTTGGGGCCGTCGACGCGCTGCCAGAGCTCCGGCAGGGAGTCGCCGGCCCGCACCGGCAGGACGGTCCAGCCGGCCTCGCTCAGCTGGCGGGCCCGGGCGCGGAACTCGTCGCCGCCGGTGTGCGGGGCGAGCATCCGCAGGCCGGTCCAGGTGCCGGTGTCCAGCAGGAGGGCGATCGCCCCGCCGGTGCGGCCGCGCAGCCGGGCGAGCCGGGCGGCCTGGGTCTCGTCCAGTTCGCCGAGCACGGCGACCAGCAGGCCCTCGCCGGAGGCCCGCAGCGGCTCCTCGGCACGGGAGAGCCCCCCGCCGTCCGACAGGTCGACGACCGCGAGGGCGTCCAGGATCAGCCCGGAGGTCTCGGCGGGCTGGTGGTTCCCGCTGTCGGGCGCGGGCACCCAGTGGCCGGTGTCGGTGAGCAGCTGGGTCTGGTAGCCGCGCTGCAGCAGGTGCGCGGTGACGGAGGCGGCGCAGCTCACCGCCCACTCGAAGGAGGAGGCGGGGCCGCTGCCCCGGTGGGCGATCTCCCGGGTGTCCAGCAGGACGGTGGCGCGGGCCTTCTGCGGCTGCTCCTCGCGGCGCACCATCAGCTCGCCGTAGCGGGCGGTGGACTTCCAGTGCACCCGGCGCAGGTCGTCGCCGGGCCGGTACTCGCGCAGGATCACGTCGTCGTCGCCGGCCAGCGCCAGGGTGCGGCTGCGGCTCTCGCCCTGGCCGGCCCACTCGCCGCTGATCCGCACGTGCGGCAGGACCTGGACCTGGGGGACGACGGTGAGCACGTCGTGGGCGGCGAAGGCGCGGTTGACCTCGCACATCCCGAACGGGTCGGACAGCCGCAGCTGCAGCGGCCCGAGCGGGTAGCGGCCGCGCAGGTCGGAGCGGACCCGGTAGGACACCTCGCGGAAGCCGTGCGGCTCGACCCGGTCCAGCACGAAGCGCGGGCGCGGCCCGAGCACGTACGGGACCTTGTCCTCCAGCAGCAGTACGCCGGTGGGCACCCGCGAGACGTTGTCGATCCGCAGGTGGACCCGGGCCTCCTGGCCGGCGACGGCCCGGTGCGGGCTGAGCCGGCGTCCGCTGGCCACCCGGTAGCGGGTGTTGGCGACCACCAGCACGGCGACCATCGGCAGCACGGTGAGCAGCACGCCGACGCGCAGCAGGGCGTCCTGGCCGAGCACGTAGGCGCAGGCCACCAGGGCGAGCCCGGCGGCCAGGAAGGAGCGGCCCCGGGTGGTCAGGCCGCGGATTCCGGCCCGTAGCCCCGAGGCCTGGTCGGATGCCGTCACCTCAGCCCCTCCGGACGGCCGGGCCGCCCTGCGGGCGCGGCAGCGGCACCCGGGAGACCAGCTCGGCGACGATCTGCTCGGTGGTGCGGCGGTTGAGCTGGGTCTCGGCGGTCGGCATCAGGCGGTGCGCGAGGACCGGGACGGCCAGGCGCTGCAGGTCGTCCGGGATGACGTAGTCGCGGCCGTCCAGCGCGGCGGCGGCGCGGGCGGCCCGGACCAGGTGCAGGGTGGCGCGCGGCGAGGCGCCCAGGCGCAGCTCGTGGCTGGCGCGGGTGGCGCCGACCAGGTCGACGGCGTAGCGGCGGACCGGGTCGGCGATGTGCACGGCGCGGACGAGGTCGATCAGCTTGAGGATGTCGGAGGCGTGCGCGACCGGCTGCAGGTCCGCCAGCGGGTCGGCGCCGCCGTGCACGTCCAGCATCGCGAACTCGGCCTCGGGGCTGGGGTAGCCGATCGAGATCCGGGCCATGAAGCGGTCGCGCTGGGCCTCGGGCAGCGGGTAGGTGCCCTCCATCTCGACCGGGTTCTGGGTGGCCACGACCATGAACGGCGAGGGCAGCTCGTAGCTGGTGCCGTCGATGGTGACCTGGCGCTCGGCCATGGACTCCAGCAGCGCGGACTGGGTCTTCGGCGAGGCGCGGTTGATCTCGTCGCCGACCACGATCTGGGCGAAGATGGCGCCTGGGCGGAACTCGAAGTCGCGCTGGTGCTGGTCGTAGATGTTGGTGCCGGTCACGTCGGACGGCAGCAGGTCGGGCGTGAACTGGATGCGGCGCACGGTGCAGTCGACCGAGCGGGCGAGAGCCTTGGCCAGCATGGTCTTGCCGACGCCCGGCACGTCCTCCAGCAGGAGGTGGCCCTCGGCGAGCAGGACCGTGAGGGCGATCCGGATGGCCTCCGGCTTGCCCTCGATCACGCTTTCGATGTTGGCGCGGACCTTGTCCACGACCGCGGCGAGTTCGGGAAGCCCGACCCGGTGGTACCCGTCCGTCCCCTGGCCCCCCGCAGGACCGCCGAGACCGGCCTGATCGTTGTAGCTCGTCACCCGTTTACGCTCCCTGGCACCCTGTCCGGCCTCACCCCGAGGCCGGACCCCACCCCTGCTGGACGCGGCCGGCCCGGGGGCGGTTCCGAGGCTGGACCCGGCGCCGTGGGCGGCCTGCGGCCGCGCCGGCCCCAGGTGGTTCGGGGTCCGACCGGCAGGCGCATTCTCTCCCGCGGGGTGGCCGGAAGTCACCCCAGGGGTCGGTGCGGACGAAGGTGCCCGGGATGCCCCGGGATGCCCGGCCGACGTCGGCCGGGCGGGGGCCCGGGCGGGGGTCTAGTGGATCTCGCGCAGCAGTCCGGTGTGGACGTCGAAGACGAAGCCGCGGACGTCGTCGGTGTGGAGGAGGAAGGGAGAGGTGCGCACCCGCTGCATGGACTGGCGGACGTCGCCGTCCAGGTCGACGAAGGCCTCCACCGCCCACTGCGGGCGCTGGCCGACCTCCGCCTCCAGCTCGCGGCGGAAGTCCTCGGTGAGGCCGAGCAGGCCGCAGCCGGTGTGGTGGATCAGCGCGATCGAGCGGGTGCCCAGGGCGCGCTGGCTGATGGTCAGGGAGCGGATGGTGTCGTCGGTGACGACGCCGCCGGCGTTGCGGATGACGTGCGCGTCGCCGAGTTCGAGGCCGAGCGCGGCGAACAGGTCGAGGCGGGCGTCCATGCAGGCCACCACGGCGATCTTCTGGACCGGGCGGGCGTCCATGCCGCCGTCCCGGAAGGTCACCGCGTACTCGCGGTTGGCGCTCACGAAGCGGTCGATGATGGTGGGTCCGGCGGAGGTGGCAGCGGCGGCGTGCGGCGTGGGCCGGTCAGGGGTCACTGTCATGGGGGTGACGTTAGTGCGATCCGGGGGCCCGTGGAGGGGGGAAGGGCTACAGAACCTGAGGCTGTGACCGAGCGCATAGCCACAACGGGAGGGTTTGTCCCGGCTGGTCCCCGCGGGGATCGCGAGCGAGGTCCGGACGGGGGCGCGCGGCGGCCCGCGAAGGCCCCCGGACGGGGCCGCCCGGAGGCCACCCCAACGGCCGCGACCTGCGGTGATCCGTACCGCCGCCCGGGTGGTGCGCCGGAGCGGGCCATTGACTGGCAAGGTCCGCGCGATAGAGTTTGCGGCGCGGTCGAGCACAGCCGCCGGGGCCCGTCAACCGGGCCTTTCCGGCCGGTGCGGCTCCACCGACGCGGCCCGTGGCCTCCACCCGCTCCGTGCTCACCTGGCGCACCTTCCCCGGCGCCGGGCGGGTGCGTCCTTCCCCTTGAGCGGGCGGGGACCACGGGCCGCGTCGTGCTGCCGGGGGCGGGTGGGCGAGAATGGCCGCAGCTCCCGGACGTCGGGCGCTCCGCACCGAGGAAGGGCGCCACCGCGCATGAGCAGCAACGAACCCGGCCCCAAGCACGTTCCGGTGATGCTGCAGCGGTGCATGGACGCGCTGGCGCCGGCGATCTCGCGCCCCGGGGCGGTGGTGGTGGACGCCACCCTCGGCCTCGGGGGGCACAGCGAGGCCCTGCTCACCCAGTTCCCGGAGGTCCGGCTGATCGCGGTGGACCGCGACCCGCAGGCGCTGAAGCTGTCCGGCGAGCGGCTGGCGCGCTTCGGTGACCGGGCCACCCTGGTGCACGCGGTCTACGACGAGATCCCCGAGGTGCTGGAGCGCCTGGGCATCGACCGGGTGGACGGCATCCTGTTCGACCTCGGTGTCTCCTCGATGCAGCTGGACGAGGCGGACCGTGGCTTCGCGTACGCGCAGGACGCGCCGCTGGACATGCGGATGGACCAGACCCGGGGGATCAGCGCGGCGGAGGTGCTGAACACCTACAGCCACGGCGACCTGGCCCGGATCCTCAAGGTGTACGGCGAGGAGCGGTTCGCCGGGAAGATCGCCTCGGTGATCCTGCGGGAGCGGGAGAAGGAACCGTTCACCAACAGCGCGCGTCTGGTCGATCTGGTGCGCAACGCCATTCCGGCGGCGACCCGCCGCACCGGCGGGAACCCGGCCAAGCGGACGTTCCAGGCCCTGCGGATCGAGGTCAACGGCGAGCTGGAGGTGCTGGACCGGGCGATCCCGGGCGCGCTGGACGTCCTCGCGCTCGGTGGTCGGATCGTCGTGATGTCCTACCAGTCGCTGGAAGACCGCCTGGTGAAGCAGTACTTCGCCGCCGGGGCGACCAGCACCGCCCCGCCGGGACTGCCGTTCATCCCGGAGGAGCACCAGCCCTGGCTCAAACTGATCACCCGCGGTGCCGAGCTGGCCACCGAGGAGGAGATCGAGGAGAACCGGCGCGCCGCGCCCGTACGGCTGCGGGTGGCGGAGAGGATCAGGGACCGTAACAAGCGGGGCTGACACGACGGCCCCGGCGGGGTCCGAAGGGCGGAGGAAAGCGGTGGGGCCGGTGGCCGGTGGGGTCCGGACGGGGCGGGGAACACTCCCCGGGCAGGGCAGGGCGCGGATCACGGTCCGGCCGGGGCGGCGCCCGGTGCGCGGGCGCACGCCGTTCGCCGTGCTCGTGGTGGTGCTGCTGGCCGGCGGGCTGTTCGGGCTGCTGGCGCTGAACACCGCCCTCAACGAGGGCTCCTTCGAGCTGTCCCGGCTGCAGAAGCAGACCACCAAGGCCACCGACGAACAGCAGGGCCTCCAGCACGAGATCGACCAGTCCTCGGCGCCGGACGCGCTGGCCAAGCGGGCCGCCGAACTGGGCATGGTCCCGGCCGGCGGGATGGCCTTCCTGGACGTCCCGAACGGCGGCAAGGTGATCGGCACGCCCGGGCCGGCCCAGGACAGCCCGCCGGTGAAGCGCTCGACGGTCGAGCCGTGGCCGATGAAGCCGACCCCGCAGGCCACCGCCCCGGCGGCCGCCCCTGCCGGCACGCCCAGCCCGGCGGCGTCGAGCAGCGACTCGGTCGTCCAGCTCAACCCCGTCGCCCCGGCCGCACCCGCGCAGCCGCAGCACCCGGGGGGTGCGGCCCGATGAGCACGCCCCGCCAGCCCACCGGCGGTTCCGGATCCGGCTCCGGCGCCGGGAACGGCCGCCGCCAGACGCCCCGCGCCGGTGCGCCCCGCCAGGGCGTGCCGCGCGAGCGCTCCGCCACCGGCCGGCCGCAGCCGGCCAAGGGACAGCCCGCCAAGCAGCCCGTGAAGGGGCAGCCGGTACGCGGGCAGTCCGCCAAGCCCCCGGCCGCCAAGCCCGCGACCGGCCGCGCCCCGGCCGCGAAGCCCGCACCGGCCAAGGCCGCCGCCGCGAAGCCCGCCGCCGCGAAGGGCCAGCCCGCCCGGTCGGCGCAGCCCGGCCGCGGCCCCGCCGCCAAGGTGCAGCCCGCCAAGGTCGCCGCCGCCCGTACTCCGCGCGCGCCGCAGCAGCGCCGCCCCGAGGGCCGCCCGCCGGCCCGGGGCCAGGCCGCGGTGCGGCCGCGCCCGAAGCCCCGGCTGCCGCAGCGGCCCAAGGCCCTGCGGCTGGCCGAGCCCAGGCGCCGGTTGCGGGTGATCACCGTGGTGATGTCGCTGGTGTTCTCGGTGTTCGCCGGGCGGCTGGTGCAGCTCCAGCTGCTGGACTCCGACGCGCTGGCCGCCGACGCCAACAACAACCGCTACCAGAACATCCCGATCACCGCCGAGCGCGGCTCGATAACGTCCTCGGACGGCGTGGCGCTGGCCGCCACCGTCGACGCGTACGACATCACCGCCGACCCGGCGATGTTCACCCCGGAGTCGACCGGCATCCCGGACGCCCCGGAGCAGGCCGCCGCGCTGCTGGCGCCGGTCCTCGGCGTGTCCAAGGAGAAGCTCGCCGCCGACCTGCACACCCCCAAGACCCGCTACAAGCGGCTCGCCGCCCAGCAGACCCCGGCCGCCAAGAACCAGATCAGCGACCTCAAGGCGAGCCTGGAGAAGCAGGCCGGCTCGCGCACCTGCCAGGCGCAGCGCAAGCTCCTGACCAAGCCCGCCGAGCAGGGCGGGCGCACCCGGATCGACAACGAGTGCGCCAACCCGCTCGCCGGGGTGTTCAACCGGGAGACCCAGAAGCGGATCTACCCGGCCGGCGGGCTGGCCGCCAACCTGGTCGGCTTCGTGAACGGCGAGGGCGAGGGCGCGGGCGGTCTGGAGTTGCAGTACCAGAAGCAGCTGGCCGGCAAGGACGGCCACAGCAGCTACGCCCAGGCGGGCGGTCGGCTGGTGCCCACGGCCGGCGGCTCGCGGGAGCCCGCCGTGCCCGGCAGCGACGTGAAGCTGACCATCAACCGCGACATCCAGTGGGCCGCCCAGCGGGCGATCACCGACCAGGTGGCCAACTCCGGCGCGGAGAAGGGCTACGTCGTCGTCCAGGACGTGAAGACCGGCCAGGTCCTCGCGATGGCCACCGCGCCCGGCTTCAACCCGGCCGACCTGTCCAGCGCCAAGCAGTCCCAGCTGGGCAATGCCGCGCTCCAGGACGCGTACGAGCCGGGCAGCACCGCGAAGCTGATGAGCCTGGCCGCCGTGCTGGACACCGGCAAGGCCAACTGGGACACCAAGGTGACGGTGCCGTACCCGCTGGTCCGGGCCGGGCAGCAGTTCAAGGACGACGTCGAGCACGGCACCTGGTACCTGACCCTGGCCGGGGTGCTGGCCAAGTCCTCGAACATCGGCACCATCGAGGCGATCGAGACCCTCGGCGACGGCGACCAGCTGAAGGCCAACCAGGTGCTGGACGGCTACATGCGCAAGTTCGGGGTGGCCCAGCCGACCGGTCTGAACTTCCCGGGGGAGACCCCGGGGAAGCTCAAGAAGCCGGAGGACCTGGTCGCCTCGGAGAAGTACAACATCTCCTTCGGCCAGGGCCCGATGCAGATGAACGCCCTGCAGGCGACGTCGGTGTACTCGACCATCGCCAACGGCGGGGTGCGGGTCGCGCCCAGCATCGTCCAGGGCGTCACCGGCCCGGACGGCACGTACACCCCGACGCCGGCGGGCGAGCAGACCCGGGTGGTCAGCGAGCAGACCGCCAAGACCCTCACCTCGATGCTGGAGTCGGTCGTCGACGACGAGCAGGGCACCGGCGGCAAGGCCGCGATCCCCGGCTACCGGGTCGCGGGCAAGACCGGCACGGCCAACCGGGGGGCCGCCAACGGGGTCGGCTACGACGGCTACACCGCCTCGTTCATCGGCTTCGCCCCCGCCGACGCCCCCCGCTACACCGTCTCCTGCACCCTCCAGGGCCCGGTCAACGGGCACTTCGGCGGCCAGCTGTGCGGGCCGGTGTTCAAGCAGGTGATGGAGTTCACCCTGAAGACCATGCAGGTCCCGCCGAGCGGCAGCCAGGCGCCGAACCTGGCCGTCGACTGGAAGCCGTGAGCGCGCATGAGCAACCAGCGGACCGGTCGGGACGACGGCGCGGCGAAGGGCCGGTTTGGCCCTGGACGCCCTTCGGCGGATAGCCTTCCCGCCGTGCCGAAACCCGATCAAACCACCGTGAGTCCGCCCCGCCCGACCGGGACCGCCGCCCTGCCGCTCGCCGAGCTGGCCTCCCGGCTGGGCCTGCCGCCCGTCGCGGGCGGCGCCGTCACCGGCGTCACCCACGACTCCCGCGCCGTGCGCCCGGGCGACGTGTACGTGGCCTTCCCGGGCGCCAACCACCACGGCGCGGCCTTCGCCGCCAAGGCCGCGGAGGCCGGCGCGGTGGCCGTGCTCACCGACCCGGCCGGGGCCGAACTGGCGGCCGGCACCGGCCTGCCGCTGCTGGTCGTCGACCGGCCGCGGGCCCGGATGGGCGAGCTGGCCGCGATCGTCTACGGCAACCCGTCCGAGCGGCTGCTGATGATCGGGCTGACCGGCACCAACGGCAAGACCACCACGTCCTACCTGGTCGAGGGCGGTCTGCGCGGCGCCGGGCGCAGCCCCGGCGTGATCGGCACCGTCGAGATGCGGGTCGGCGCCGAGCGGATCAAGAGCGAGCGCACCACCCCCGAGGCCACCGACCTGCACGCGATCCTCGGCGTGATGGCCGAGCGCGGCGCCGACGCGGTGACCATGGAGGTCTCCAGCCACGCCCTGGTCTTCGGCCGCACCGACGGGGTGGCGTACGACGTCGCGCTGTTCAACAACCTCACCCCCGAGCACCTCGACTTCCACCCGGACATGGAGGACTACTTCCAGGCGAAGGCCCGGCTCTTCCAGCCCGGCAAGTCCCGCCGCGGGGTGGTCAACCTGGACGACGAGTACGGCCGCCGGCTCGCCGCCGAGGCCGAGATCCCGGTGACCACCTTCTCCGCCGCCGGCGCCGCCGAGGCCGACTGGCGGGCCGTGGACGTGCAGCTCGGGCCGGCCGGCTCCACCTTCCGGGTGGTCGGCCCGGAGGGCGCCGAGGCCGACGCCTCCGTCCCGCTGCCCGGCCCGTTCAACGTCGCCAACGCGCTCGCGGCGATCACCGCGCTGGTCACCGCCGGGCTGCCGCTGGAGCGGGCCGTGGCCGGCGTCGCCGCCGTCCCCGGCGTGCCGGGCCGGCTGGAGCGGGTGGACGCCGGGCAGCCGTACGTCGCCGTCGTCGACTACGCGCACAAGCCGGACGCCCTGCGGGCCGTCCTCGCCTCGCTGCGCGAGGTCACCAAGGGCCGGCTGCACGTCGTGATCGGCTGCGGCGGCGACCGCGACCCGCACAAGCGCGGCCCGATGGGCGACATCGCCGCCCGGCTCGCCGACACCGCCCTGCTGACCAGCGACAACCCGCGCAGCGAGGACCCGCTGGCGATCCTCGCCAGCATGCTGACCGGCGCCGCCGCGGTGCCCGAGGCCGAGCGCGGGGCCGTCCTGGTCGTCCCCGACCGGGCCGAGGCGATCCGCCTCGCCGTCGCCCGCGCGCAGGCCGGGGACACCGTGCTGGTGGCCGGCAAGGGCCACGAGCTCGGCCAGTACGTACGAGACGAGATCCGCCCCTTCGACGACCGGGAGGTGCTGCGCGAAGCGATCGCGCAGGCCACGGCCGCCCGGGGCGACCGAGGAGTAGAGCAGCAGTGATCGCACTGACCCTCGCCGAGGTGGCCGCCGCAGTCGGGGGCTCCCTGGACGGCGCCGACCCGGACGCCCTGGTCACCGGCCCGGTCGAGGTCGACTCGCGCAAGGTGAGCCCCGGCGGCCTGTTCGCGGCCTTCGCCGGCGAGCACGTGGACGGCCACGACTACGCGGACACGGCGGTCGCCGCCGGCGCCGTCGCGGTGCTGGCCTCCCGCCCGGTCGGCGTGCCCGCCGTCCTGGTCGACAGTGTGGTGGACGCGCTCGGCAAGCTGGCCCGCACCGTGGTCGCCCGCGCCGAGGGCACCGCCGTGGTCGCGCTGACCGGCTCGGCCGGCAAGACCAGCACCAAGGACCTGATCGCCCAGCTGCTCCAGCGCCTCGGCGAGACCGTCTACCCGCCCGGCTCGCTGAACAACGAGATCGGCCACCCGATGACCGCGCTGCGGGTCGAGGCCGGCACCCGGCACCTGGTCATGGAGATGGGCGCCCGGCACAAGGGCGACATCGAGTACCTCACCTCGATCACCCCGCCGCGGATCGGCCTGGTGCTGAACGTCGGCACCGCGCACGTCGGCGAGTTCGGCTCGCAGGAGGCGATCGCCGAGGCCAAGGGCGAGATCGTCGAGGCGCTGCCCGCGGCCGGCACCGCGATCCTCAACGCGGACGACCGGCTGGTACGGGCGATGGCCGCCCGGACCAGGGCGAAGGTCGTGTACTTCGGCGAGTCCCCGGACGCCCAGGTGCGGGCCACCGGTGTTCGCCTGGACGCCACCGGACGGCCATCGTTCACGCTCACCACCCCGGCCGGTTCCGCGCCCGTGCAGCTGCGCCTGTACGGTGAGCACCACGTCTCGAACGCCCTCGCCGCCGCCGCGGTGGCGATGGAGCTCGGGATGTCCGTCGACGACGCCGCGGCAGCCCTGGGCGAGGCGGATGCGCTGTCCCGCTGGCGCATGGAGGTCGTCGACCGGGCCGATGGTGTCACCGTCGTCAACGACGCCTACAACGCGAACCCCGACTCGATGCGGGCCGCGCTGCGGGCGCTGGTCTCGATGGGGGGCCGGGGCCCGGAGCGCCGCCGCACCTGGGCGGTGCTCGGCGAGATGCGGGAGCTCGGCGAGGAGAGCCTGGCCGAGCACGACGCCATCGGACGGCTCGCCGTCCGGCTGGACGTCACCAAGCTGGTGGCGGTCGGCGGACGCGAGGCGGCCTGCATGGAACTCGGCGCGAGGAACGAAGGTTCGTGGGGTGAGGAGTCGGTGCTGGTGTCCGACGCGGACGCGGCGGTCGAGCTGCTGCGCAGTCAGCTGCGGCCGGGGGATGTGGTCCTGGTGAAGGCGTCCCGTTCGGTGGGGCTGGAGAAGGTGGCCGAGGCCCTCCTGGCGGACGGTGCTGCCCGATGATGAAGCAGATCCTCTTCTCCGGGATGATCGGCCTGATCCTCTCGCTGGTCGGCACCCCCGCCCTGATCAAGCTGCTCGCCCGGCGTGGCTACGGCCAGTACATCCGCGACGACGGCCCCAAGGCGCACCACAGCAAGAAGGGCACGCCCACCATGGGCGGCATCGCCTTCATCCTGGCGACGCTGATCGCCTACTTCGGGACCAAGGCGATAACGGGCGAGGCCCCGACCGCCTCCGGGCTGCTGGTGCTCTTCCTGACCGCGGGCCTCGGCCTGGTCGGCTTCCTGGACGACTACATCAAGGTCGTCAAGCGCCGCTCGCTCGGCCTGCGGGCCAAGGCGAAGCTGGCCGGCCAGTCCATCGTCGGCCTCGCCTTCGCCGTCCTGGCGCTGCAGTTCCACGACAGCCGCGGACTCAGCCCGGCCTCGGAGTCGCTGTCCTTCGTGCGCGACTTCAAGTGGGCGATCGGCCCCGTGCTGTTCGTCATCTTCGCCTACTTCATGATCGCCGCCACCTCCAACGGCGTGAACCTGACGGACGGTCTGGACGGCCTCGCCACCGGCGCCTCGGTGATGGCCTTCGGCGCCTACACCTTCATCGGCGTCTGGGAGTACGGGCAGAGCTGCGCCTACGCGGCCACCGCCACCGTCAGCTGCTACGACGTCCGCGACCCGCTGGACCTCGCCGTGGTGGCCGCCGCCCTGATGGGCTCCTGCTTCGGCTTCCTGTGGTGGAACACCTCGCCCGCCAAGATCTTCATGGGTGACACCGGCTCGCTCGCCCTCGGCGGCGCGCTGGCCGGCCTGGCGATCTGCTCGCGCACCGAGCTGCTGCTCATCCTGCTCGGCGGCCTCTTCATGATCATCACCCTGTCGGTGATCATCCAGGTCGGCTCCTTCCGGATGACCGGCAAGCGCGTGTTCAAGATGGCACCCCTGCAGCACCACTTCGAACTCAAGGGCTGGAGCGAAGTCCTGGTCGTGGTCCGCTTCTGGATCATCCAGGGCCTGTGCGTGGCCGTCGGCCTCGGCCTCTTCTACGCGGGATACCGGACCGGATGACGAATCCTGACTTCATGAACCTGCCCGTCGTGGTCGCCGGGCTCGGCGTCTCCGGCATCAGCGCCGCGCGCGTGCTGCGCGGCCTCGGCGCGGACGTCACCGTCGTGGACGGCGGCAGCGGCGACGGCCTGAAGGCGCGCGCCGCCGAGCTGACGGCGCTCGGCGTCGCCGTGCGCCTGGGCGACGGCGCGAGCCTGCCCGAGGGCACCCGGCTGATCGTCACCTCGCCCGGCTGGGCGCCGGACAGCCCGCTGTTCGCCGCCGCCGAGGCGGCCGGCGTCCCGGTCTGGGGCGACGTCGAGCTGGCCTGGCGGCTGCGCAAGCCGCTGCCGGCCACCGGCGAGCCCGCCCCCTGGCTGGCCGTCACCGGCACCAACGGCAAGACCACCACCGTCCAGATGCTCGCCTCGATCCTCACCGCCGCGGGCAAGCGCACCGCCGCGGTCGGCAACGTCGGGGTCTCGGTGCTGGACGCGGTGCTCGCCGAGGAGCCGTACGACGTGCTCGCCGTCGAACTGTCCAGCTACCAGCTGCACTGGGCGCCCTCGCTGCGTCCGTACTCGGCGGCCGTGCTCAACCTGGCCCCCGACCACCTCGACTGGCACGGCTCGATGGAGGCGTACGCCGCCGACAAGGGCCGGATCTACGAGGGCAACGTCGTCGCCTGCGTGTACAACCTGGCCGACCCGGCCACCGAGGCGCTGGTCCGCGAGGCCGACGTCGAGGAGGGCTGCCGGGCGGTCGGCTTTGGCCTCGGCGCGCCGAGCCCGTCGAACGTCGGCGTGGTGGACGGCCTGCTGGTGGACCGCGCCTTCGTCGAGGACCGGGCCAGGAGCGCGGCCGAGCTGGGCTCCGTCGAGGACGTCAACCCGCCGGCCCCGCACAACATCGCCAACGCGCTCGCCGCGGCGGCGCTGGCCCGGGCCTACGGGGTCGAGCCGAAGGCCGTCCGCGAGGGCCTGCGGGCCTTCCGCCCGGACGCGCACCGGATCGCCGAGGTGGCCACCGTCCGCGAGGTCGCCTACGTCGACGACTCCAAGGCCACCAACACCCACGCCGCCGCCGCCTCGCTGGCCGCTTTCCGGCCGATCGTCTGGATCGCCGGCGGCCTGGCCAAGGGCGCGACCTTCGACGACCTCGTCCAGGGCGCGGCCGAGCGGCTGCGCGGAGTGGTGCTGATCGGCCAGGACCGCGCGCTGATCCGGGAGGCGCTGGAGCGACACGCTCCGGATGTGCCGGTGATCGAGGCGGCCGAGGGCCAGACTGGCGCGGTGGCGATGGCCGAGATCGTTCGAACGGCCGCATCGCTCGCCCGATCGGGTGACACGGTGCTGCTGGCTCCGGCCTGCGCCTCGATGGACATGTTCACCAACTACGGCGAGCGCGGCGACCTCTTCGCGGCGGCCGTCCGGGAGCTGGCGAGCTAGGCCCCACGGGGGCGTCGTACGAGAGACTGGGCGGGGAGCGGTGGCGGGGCAGGGCAGGGCGGGTTCCGGCGTTTCGGATCGGGACGCCGCCGAGCCGTGGCGCGTGATCTCCGCCACCACGACGAAGTACAAGTCGGCCGGTCCGCTGGCCCGGCTGCGGGCCTTCCGGCTCCGCGTCGGGTACTGGCTGGACCGGCCGCTCACGCCCTACCTGCTGATCCTCGGCACCGTGCTGCTGCTGGTCGTGCTCGGCCTGATGATGGTCTTCTCGGCCTCGCAGATCCTCGCCCTGAACCAGCACCACACCGCGCAGTACTACTTCCTCAAGCAGCTGATCGCGGCCATCCTCGGCCTCGTCCTGCTGGTGGGCTTCGCCTCCGTACCGGTGGCGGTGCTGCGGGTGATCGTCTACCCGGTGATGTTCGGCGTGATCGGCGCGCTCGCGCTGGTCGCGGTCCCCGGCATCGGGGTGCGGATCAACGGCAACCAGAACTGGCTGGACTTCGGCTTCTTCCAGTTCCAGCCCTCCGAGTTCGCCAAGCTCGCGCTGGTGCTCTGGGGCGCCGACCTGCTCGCCCGCAAGCAGAAGACCGGCACCCTCGGCTCGTGGAAGCACCTGCTGGTGCCGCTGGTGCCGGGAGCCCTGCTGCTGCTCGCGCTGATCATGATCGGCGGCGACATGGGCACCTCGATGATCCTGGTCGCCATGGTCTTCGCGCTGCTCTGGATGGTCGGCGCACCGCTGCGGCTGTTCGTCGCCACCCTCGGGGTGGCGGTGGTGGTCTGCACCGCCCTGGTGGTCACCGTCCCGCACCGGGCGGAGCGCCTGGGCTGCATCGGTATCACCAAGCTCGACCCGGACGGCGCCTGCTTCCAGGCCCTGCACGGCGTCTACTCGTTCGCCCTCGGCGGCGGCTTCGGTACCGGCCTCGGCGCGGGCGTGGAGAAGTGGGGGCAACTGCCCGAGGCGCACACCGACTTCATCTTCGCCGCGACCGGCGAGGAACTCGGCCTGGTGGGGACGCTGTCCGTGATCGGTCTCTTCGCGGCACTAGGCTACGCGGGTATCCGTGTGGCCATCGGTACGAAGGACCCCTTCGTCAGGTACGCCGCGGGAGCCGCCACCACTTGGATCATGGCGCAGGCCATGATCAACCTGGGGTCGGCGCTGGGACTGCTGCCGATCGCGGGCGTCCCGCTCCCGCTGTTCTCCTACGGCGGTTCCGCCATGCTGTCGGCCATGTCCGCGATCGGAGTGCTGCTGTGCCTGGCACGCAGTTCCTCGGGCGCGAAGGCGGCCCTGGCCGCCCGGAGCAAGAACTCCCGGATCAGGAAGCGACTGGCCCGGGTGCTGCCACGACGACGAACCACAGCGCGCCCGGCCCCGGGGCCGGCACGCAGGGAGCGGTGAATTTCGGTGCATGTCGTACTCGCCGGCGGGGGGACCGCCGGTCACATCGAGCCGGCCATGGCCCTCGCGGACGCCCTCCGCAGGCACGACCCGTCCGTCGGGATCACCGCCCTGGGCACCGAGCGGGGCCTGGAGACCCGGCTGGTACCCGAGCGCGGCTACCAGCTGGAGCTGATCCCGGCCGTCCCGCTGCCCCGCAAGCCGACTCCCGAGCTGATCACCGTCCCCGGCCGGCTGCGCGGCACCGTCCGGGCCGCCCAGGAGATCATCGAGCGGGTCAACGCCGACTGCGTGGTCGGCTTCGGCGGCTACGTCGCGATGCCCGCCTACCTGGCCGCCAAGCGGGCCGGCGTGCCGATCGTCGTGCACGAGGCCAACGCCCGCCCCGGCCTGGCCAACAAGATCGGCGCCCGGTACTCCGACTTCGTCGCGGTCTCCACCCCGGACAGCAAGCTGCGGGACTCCCGCTACATCGGCATCCCGCTGCGCCGCACCATCGCCACCCTGGACCGGGGCGCCGCCCGGCCGGAGGCCCGCCAGTACTTCGGCCTCGACCAGCGGCTGCCCACCCTGCTGGTCTCCGGCGGCTCGCAGGGCGCGCGCCGGCTGAACGAGACGATCACGGCGATCGCCCCGCGGCTGCAGCAGTACGGCGTGCAGATCCTGCACGCGGTCGGCCCGAAGAACGAGCTGCCGCAGGTCGCGGACGTCCCCGGGATGCCGCCGTACCGACCGGTGCCGTACATCGACCGGATGGACCTCGCCTATGCGGCGGCCGACCTGATGCTGTGCCGGGCCGGCGCCATGACGGTCGCCGAGCTGGCCGCGGTCGGCCTGCCCGCCGCCTTCGTGCCGCTGCCGATCGGCAACGGCGAGCAGCGGCTGAACGCCCAGCCGATGGTCAAGGCCGGCGGCGGCCTGCTGGTGGACGACGCCGAGCTGACCTCCGACTGGGTGCTGCAGAACGTGCTGCCGGTGCTCACCGACCCGCAGCGGCTGTGGGACATGAGCCGCGCCGCCGCCGAGTTCGGCCGCCGGGACGCCGACGACCTGCTGGTCGGCATGGTCTACGAGGCCATCCAGGCCCACCGCGGCGGCCGCCGCCGTGGCTGACGGCCGGCTCGCCGACCCTCTGGAGCACGAACTGGAGGACGAGGAGCCCGCTCCTCGCCTCCGGCTCTCCCGGAGGGGCATCGTGGTGCTGAGCGTGCTCGGCGCCGCGGTGCTGGGCGCGCTGGCCTGGCTGGTGTTCCTCTCCTCCGTCCTGGACGTGCGCGACGTCGCCGTCCAGGGCGCGACGGACGACAAGCTGACGTCGGACCAGGTCCGGGAGGCGATCGGCGGCCTGGCCGGCGGACCGCTGGCCAGGGTGGACCTGGACGGCGTCCGGCACCGGGTGGAGGCGATCCCTCGGGTGGCGAAGGCCGAGGTGTGGCGGGGCTGGCCGCACACCCTGCAGGTCAAGATCGTCCAGCGTACCGCGGCGGCCGCTGTCAAGGGGGAGGACGGCCAGTTCACCCAGGTGGACGCCGCCGGCGTGAGCTTCGCCACCGAGGCGGCTCCGCCGGAGGGCGTGCCGGTCGTGGAACTGCGGCTCAGTCAGCAGGCGAAGGACGTGGACGGAGTGATCTCCCGTCCGCAGCTGGTGCAGGGTGCGGTGGCGGTGGCCGCCGGACTGCCGCCCGAGGTGGCCAAGCGGGCCGGCGCGGTGCTGGTGCACTCGTACGACGACATCGAGTTGCAGCTCAGCGGGGGTGCGACGGTGCGCTGGGGGAGTCCGGAGCAGAACGACCGGAAAGCGCGGGTCCTGGTGGCGTTGCTGAGCCAGAAGGGCACGAACTACGACGTGAGTGCGCCGGAGGCGCCGGCGGTGTCCGGATGATCCGGTAGGTTCTGTGGCTGAGGGAGGGGTTGACGCCTTGGAGTGTCGGCCCGACCCTTGGTGGTCACCCCGGTTTCATATGCCGGCCGATGATCACATAGGCTCAAAAGAAAAAGGGAAGCTCGGCGTGTTCGTTGAAACACGTGCCCAGGGCCACCTAGTGTCCTGTGTCACCAGACTGTGTCCCTTGGTGATGTGACGGAGGCACAGGACTAACCCTAAAGGTCAAGTTTAGGGTTGGGGTCGGTGGTCGGCATTTCGGACATTCAGTCAGAAACCAGGCTCCCTACCCATCGACATCCGTCGGTTTACGTCCCCTTCACCGGGTCGAGCCGACCCGGAATCTCGAGGCGAGAGGCCTTCGACGTGGCAGCACCGCAGAACTACCTCGCAGTCATCAAGGTCGTCGGTATCGGCGGCGGTGGTGTCAACGCCATCAACCGGATGATCGAGGTCGGTCTCAAGGGCGTCGAGTTCATCGCGATCAACACCGATGCGCAGGCCCTCCTCATGAGCGACGCCGACGTCAAGCTCGATGTGGGCCGTGAACTCACCCGGGGCCTCGGCGCCGGCGCCAACCCCGAGGTCGGCCGCAAGGCCGCCGAGGACCACCGCGAGGAGATCGAGGAGGTCCTCAAGGGGGCCGACATGGTCTTCGTGACCGCCGGCGAGGGCGGTGGCACGGGCACGGGCGGCGCGCCCGTCGTCGCCAACATCGCCCGCTCGCTGGGCGCGCTGACCATCGGCGTGGTCACCCGCCCGTTCACCTTCGAGGGCCGTCGCCGGGCCAACCAGGCCGAGGACGGCATCGCGAGCCTGCGCGAAGAGGTCGACACCCTCATCGTGATCCCCAACGACCGGCTGCTGTCCATCTCGGACCGCCAGGTCAGCGTCCTCGACGCGTTCCGCTCGGCCGACCAGGTCCTGCTCTCCGGTGTCCAGGGCATCACCGACCTGATCACCACCCCGGGTCTGATCAACCTCGACTTCGCCGACGTCAAGTCCGTCATGTCGGACGCCGGTTCGGCGCTCATGGGCATCGGCTCGGCCCGCGGCGAGGACCGCGCCAAGGCCGCCGCCGTGATGGCGATCTCCTCGCCGCTGCTGGAGGCCTCGATCGACGGCGCCCGCGGCGTGCTGCTGTCCATCTCGGGCGGCTCCGACCTCGGCCTGTTCGAGATCAACGAGTCGGCCCAGCTGGTCAGCGAGGCCGCGCACCCCGAGGCGAACATCATCTTCGGTGCCGTCATCGACGACGCGCTCGGCGACGAGGTGCGGGTCACCGTCATCGCGGCCGGCTTCGACGGCGGTCAGCCGCCGGCGATCGTCCGCGACCCGGTCGTCAAGTCGACCCCCGCGGCCCCGGCCACGCCGCCGGCCGCCCCGGAGCGCCCGGCCGGCCGGCCGTCGTACGGCGGCATCGGCTCGGTGACCTCCCGGCCGGAGGGCGAGTCCTCGGCTCCGGCCCGCTCGACCGAGAGCCCGGCCACCACCACCGCGGCCGCCCCGGTGCCGCCGCAGGTGCAGCCCGCCCGGCAGCCGTTCGTGGAGAGCCCGGCCGAGGAGCTCGACGTGCCGGACTTCCTTAAGTGATCGATCACGCGGTACGCGACGGTGCTCACTTCGCCTTCACCGACCGGTGGGGCGGGGTGAGCACTTCGCCGTACGGGGCGTTGAACCTCGGTGGCGCGGTGGGGGACGACCCCGCGGCCGTCCGGGAGAACCGGGTGATCGCCGCCCGGGAGCTGGGGCTGGACCCGGCCGACGTGGTGTGGATGAACCAGGTGCACGGGGCCGAGGTCGCCGTGGTGACCGGGCGCCAGCCGCTCGGCCAGGCGCCGACCGTCGACGCGGTGGTCACCGACCGGCCGCTCGCGCTGGCCGTGCTGACCGCCGACTGCACCCCGGTGCTGCTGGCCGACCCGGTGGCGGGCGTGGTGGGCGCGGCCCACGCGGGCCGGCCCGGGCTGGCGGCCGGCGTGGTGCCCGCGGCCGTGCGGGCGATGGTCGGACTCGGGGCCGACCCGGCGCGGATCACCGCCGCCACCGGCCCCGCGGTCTGCGGCCGCTGCTACGAGGTGCCGGCCGAACTGCGCGCCGAGGTCGCCGCCGTGGTGCCGGAGGCGTTCGCCGAGACCTCGTGGGGAACGCCGGCCCTGGACGTGCCGGAGGGGGTCGCGGCCCAGCTGGCCGCGGTGGGGGTCACCGGACTGGTGCGCTCACCGGTCTGCACCCTCGAATCCGCCGATCACTACTCCTATCGCCGCGAGCAGCGCACGGGCCGGCTCGCGAGCTACGTCTGGTTGGGCTCTGAACAGTGATGACGAACGACATCTACGGACCGTTCCCGGGGAGCGCCGAGTTCTCCCTCGCCCTGACGGAGGGCCAGCGGGCCCGGTTCGAGGAGCTGGGGACCAACCTCGACGTGGTCGAGCGCCGGATCGTGGACGCCTGCGCGGCCGCCGGGCGCCCGCGCGGGGACGTGACGCTGATCGTCGTCACCAAGACCTACCCGGCCGAGGACACCGCACTGCTCGCCGGACTGGGGGTGACGGACGTCGCGGAGAACCGTGACCAGGACGCCGCGCCCAAGGCGGAACAGTGCAGAAACCTTCCTCTTGACTGGCACTTCGTCGGACAGCTGCAGACCAACAAGGTCCGCTCGGTCGTCCGGTACGCGAACCACGTGCACTCGGTGGACCGGCTGCGGCTGGTCGAGTCGCTCTCGGCGGCGGTGCTCAAGGCCGAGCGGCCGGAGCTGGGCTGCCTGGTGCAGGTGGCGCTCGACAAGGAGCACGGAGAGGGCGAGCACCGGGCCGGGGTCGCCCCGGAGGACGTCGCCGAACTGGCCGACGCGATCGCCGACACGCCCGGGCTGCGACTTGACGGTGTGATGACCGTCGCTCCGCTGGCCGGTCCGCTGGCCGGGGACCCCGCCCGCGCCTTCGATCGGCTGACGGAAATCGCAACCGCCGTACGGGCGGCCCATCCGGCTGCCACCATGGTTTCCGCAGGGATGAGCGGGGACCTGGAGCAGGCGATTGCCGCCGGTGCGACACATGTGCGCGTCGGAACGGCGGTACTCGGAGTGAGGTCACCCCTCAGGTAACGTCACCGGGTAGTAGATCAGACTGCAGGACAAAATAGGACAGAATCTAGCAGCTCCTCGGGGCGGCTAGCGAACCGTGGATCGCAGCTCCGCGGCCCCCACTCCACGAACTCTGACAGGTCGTCGGCCTGACGCGCCGTCGTGGGGGGACTGCGGAATCCGCTGAGCAGGGCCGCGGCCCGGCGGTCCACCACAAGCGGAGGAGACAGGAGCATGGCCGGCGCGATGCGCAAGATGGCGGTCTACCTCGGCCTCGTGGAGGACGAGACGTACGACGGCCAGGGGTACGACCCCGACGACGACTACGACGCGGACCCTGAGCCGATCCGCACGGGTCAGCGGACCGAGGACATTCCCCGGCCGGCCGCCGCGCCCGCTCCGGTCTCCTCGATCACCCCCCAGCCCGTCCCGGCCGCGGTGCCGATCCGGCAGGAGACCCCGAGGATGGCCCCAGTGTCGTCCATCACACCCGAACGCCGCCACAACCTGGAGAAGAGCGCCCCGGTGATCATGCCCAAGGTAGTGAACGAACGAGAGCCCTACCGCATCACCACGCTGCACCCGCGGACCTACAACGAGGCCCGTACCATCGGGGAACAGTTCCGTGGCGGCACCCCGGTGATCATGAATTTGACCGAGATGGACGACACGGACGCGAAGCGGCTCGTAGACTTCGCCGCTGGACTCGTCTTCGGTCTGCACGGCAGTATCGAGCGCGTGACACAGAAGGTGTTCCTGCTGTCGCCTGCTAACGTCGATGTCACGGCGGAGGACAAGGCTCGGATCGCCGAGGGTGGGTTCTTCAACCAGAGCTGACCCGGCCACGACTTTACGTGTGGATCTGATCAACAGTGGGTCAACGACAGGTGACGAGCGAGAGGCCGGCCCCAGGGCCGCGACCGGGGAGAGGGAAGCGCGATGAACATCGTGTGGGCGGTGCTCTACTACGCCCTGGTCGTCTTCCTGGTGTTCCTGCTCGTGAGACTGGTGATGGACTGGGTGTTCCAGTTCGCGCGTTCGTGGCGGCCCGGCAAGGCCATGGTCCTGGTCCTGGAGGCCACGTACACTGTCACGGATCCGCCGCTCAAGCTTCTTCGGCGGTTCATCCCGCCGTTGCGTTTCGGGGGCGTGGCAGTCGACCTGTCCTTCTTCGTACTGATGATCATTGTGTATGTCCTGATCTCGCTTGTGCACCCCTAGTCGTAGGTGAGCGATGCGACAGGATGCCGGTGTGCCGACGATCACGTTGAGGTGAAGAGATGCCATTGACCCCCGAGGACGTTCGGAACAAGCAGTTCACGACCGTCCGCCTGCGTGAAGGCTATGACGAGGACGAGGTCGATGCCTTCCTCGACGAGGTCGAGGCGGAGCTGACCCGCCTCCTCCGGGAGAACGAGGACCTGCGGGCCAAGCTGGCCGCCGCGACTCGCGCCGCCGCGCAGAACCAGGCCAACATGCGGAAGGAACCGCCGCAGGACGCGCCCCGTCAGGGCGGCGCCCCGGTGCCGGCCGCCATATCCGGCCCGCCGGTTCCCGGCCAGCAGGGCCCGGGCGGACCGCAGCAGATGGGCCCGGGTGGTCCCCAGCAGATGGGCCCCGGCGGTCCGCAGCAGCAGCAGCAGCAGATGGGCAACCAGCCCCTCGGCCTGCCCTCCGGCGCCCCGCAGCTCCCGGCCGCCCCCGGCGGTCCGATGGGCGGCCCGCCGCAGCAGATGAACCAGACCATGGGCGGCCAGCAGCAGCTGGTCCAGCCGATGGGCGGTCAGATGCTCCAGCCCATGGGCGGCCCCGGTGGCCCGCAGCAGATGGGCAACCCGATGGGCCAGGGCATGGGCCAGCAGCAGATGCAGCCGATGGGCGGCCCCATGGGCGCGCCGCAGCAGATGGGCGGTCCGCTCGGCGGCCCCGGCCCGATGCAGCAGCAGGCCCCCGGCGGCGACAGCGCTGCCCGCGTGCTCGCGCTCGCGCAGCAGACCGCCGACCAGGCGATCTCCGAGGCCCGTTCCGAGGCCAACAAGATCGTCGGCGAGGCGCGCAGCCGCGCCGAGGGCCTGGAGCGGGACGCCCGTGCCAAGGCCGACGCGCTGGAGCGGGACGCGCAGGAGAAGCACCGCGTCGCGATGGGCTCGCTGGAGTCGGCCCGCGCCACGCTGGAGCGCAAGGTCGAGGACCTGCGGGCGTTCGAGCGTGAGTACCGGACGCGCCTGAAGTCGTACCTGGAGACCCAGCTGCGCCAGCTGGAGTCGCAGGCCGACGACTCGCTCGCCCCGCCGCGGATCCCCGCCACCGCGTCGCTGCCGCCGGCGGCCTCGTCGATGGCGCCGGCCGGTGCCGGCGCGATGGGCTCCGGTGCACCGTCCTTCGGTGGGAACCAGCCGTCCTTCGGGGGCAGCGCGCCGTCCTTCGGCGGGCAGAACTCCTTCGGCGGGAACGCGCCGGCGCCCAGCTTCGGCGGGCAGGCGAACGGCGGCAGCGGGGCTCCGCAGATGCAGCCGGCCGGGATGACCCAGCCGATGGCGGCCGTCCGGCCGCAGCCGCCGCAGCCGATGCAGCAGGCTCCGGCGCCGATGCGGGGCTTCCTGATCGACGAGGACGGCGACAACTGAGGTTGTAGCCCGGCTCTTCGAGAGCGCCCCCTTTCCGACCTCCGGGTCGGGGAGGGGGCGCTCTTTTCGGTTTTCCGGGGGCCGGACCCGCGGCTCGCGGGCGGGGGCGCGGGTGAGCCAGGGGCTTCCGGGGTGGGAACGCAGAAGTCGCCGCCACCTCCGGGGAGGTGGCGGCGACTTCGGGTGGGTCAGGCCTTGCGGAGCTGGAAGGTGAGGCCGAGGGCCTCGTCGGTGAAGGACTCGGAGGTCCAGTCGGCCGCGCCGGCGGCGAAGTCGGTGGCCAGGACCTCCTCGGCGACGAGGGGACCGTGCTCGGCGATGGCCTCGGCGGTCTCCTCGTTGGCGGCGCGCCAGCGCAGGACGATGCGGTCGGCGACGTCGAGGCCGGAGTTCTTGCGGGCCTCCTGGATCTGGCGGATGGCGTCGCGGGCGATGCCGAGGCGCTTCAGCTCCGGGGTGATGGCCAGGTCGAGCGCGACGGTGGCGCCGGACTCGTTGGCGACGGCCCAGCCCTCGCGCGGGGTCTCGGTGATGATCACCTCGTCGGGGGACAGGGTGACCGTCTCGCCGTCGAGCTCGACCGAGGTCTCGCCGTCGGCACGCAGCTCGGCGGCCAGGCGGGCGGCGTCGGTGGCGGCGACCGCCTTGGCGACGTCCTGCACGCCCTTGCCGAAACGCTTGCCCAGCGCGCGGAAGTTGGCCTTGGCGCTGGTGTCGACCAGCGAGCCCCCGACCTCGGCGAGGGACTCCAGGGTGGAGACGTTGAGCTCCTCGGCGATCTGCGCGCGCAGGTCGGCGGGCAGCTCCTCCCAGCCCTGGGCCGCGACCAGCGCCCGGGAGAGCGGCTGGCGGGTCTTCACGCCGGACTCGGCGCGGGTGGCCCGGCCCAGCTCGACCAGGCGGCGGACCAGCGCCATGTGCTTGGAGAGCTCGGCGTCGATCAGTGCCTCGTCGGCCACCGGCCAGCTCGCCAGGTGCACCGAGGCCGGGGCGTCCGGGGCGACCGGGACGACCAGGTCCTGCCAGACCTGCTCGGTGATGAACGGGGTGAGCGGGGCCATCAGGCGGGTGACGGTCTCCAGCGCCTCGTGCAGGGTGGCGAGCGCGGCGGCGTCGCCCTGCCAGAAGCGGCGGCGGCCGCGGCGGACGTACCAGTTGGACAGGTCGTCGACGAAGCCGGAGAGCAGCTTGCCGGCGCGCTGGGTGTCGTAGGCCTCGAAGGCGGCGTCGACCTCGCGGACCAGGGTGTTCAGCTCGGAGAGCACCCAGCGGTCCAGCTGCGGGCGGTCGGCCGGGGCCGGGTCGCTCGCGGACGGCGCCCAGTTCGCGGTGCGGGCGTACAGGGCCTGGAAGGCGACGGTGTTCCAGTAGGTGAGGAGGGTCTTGCGGACCACCTCCTGGATCGTGCCGTGGCCGACCCGGCGGGCCGACCAGGGCGAGCCGCCGGCCGCCATGAACCAGCGGACGGCGTCGGCGCCGTGCTGGTCCATCAGCGGGATCGGCTGCAGGATGTTGCCCAGGTGCTTGGACATCTTGCGGCCGTCCTCGGCCAGGATGTGGCCCAGGCAGACGACGTTCTCGTAGCTGTTCTTGTCGAACACCAGGGTGCCGACCGCCATCAGCGTGTAGAACCAGCCGCGGGTCTGGTCGATCGCCTCGGAGATGAACTGCGCCGGGTAGCGCTTCTCGAACAGCTCCTTGTTCTGGTACGGGTAGCCGTACTGGGCGAAGGGCATCGAGCCCGAGTCGTACCAGGCGTCGATGACCTCGGGCACGCGGGTGGCGGTGCCGCCGCAGTCGCGGCAGGCGAAGGTCACGTCGTCGATGAACGGGCGGTGCGGGTCGAGGCCGCTCTGGTCGGTGCCGGTGAGCTCGGACAGCTCGGCCAGCGAGCCGACGCAGGTGAGGTGGCCCTCCTCGCAGCGCCAGATCGGCAGCGGGGTGCCCCAGTAGCGGTTGCGGCTGAGCGCCCAGTCGATGTTGTTGTTCAGCCAGTCGCCGAAGCGGCCGTGCTTGACCGTCTCCGGGAACCAGTTGGTGGCCTCGTTCTCGCGGATCAGCGCGTCCTTGACGGCGGTGGTCCGGATGTACCAGGACGGCTGCGCGTAGTAGAGCAGCGCGGTGTGGCAGCGCCAGCAGTGCGGGTAGCTGTGCTCGTACGGCAGGTGGCGGAAGAGCAGGCCGCGCTCCTTGAGGTCCGCGACCAGGGCCTCGTCGGCCTTCTTGAAGAACTGGCCGCCGACCAGCGGGACCTCGGGGGCGAAGGTGCCGTCGGCGAGCACCGGGTTGACCACCGGCAGGCCGTACTTGCGACAGGTCGCGAGGTCGTCCGCGCCGAAGGCCGGGGACTGGTGGACGATGCCGGTGCCGTCCTCGGTGGTGACGTAGTCGGCGTTGAGGACGTAGTGCGCGTCCTCGATCTCGACCAGGTCGAACGGGCGCCGGTAGGCCCAGCGCTCCATCTCGGCGCCGGTGAAGGACTCGCCGGTGGTCTCCCAGCCCTCGCCGAGGGCCTTGGCGACCAGCGGCTCGGCGACGACCAGCCGCTCGGTGCCGTCGGTGGCCACCACGTAGGTGACCTCCGGGTGGACGGCGGCGGCGGTGTTGGAGACCAGGGTCCACGGGGTGGTGGTCCAGACCAGCAGGGCGGCCCGGCCGGCCAGCGGGCCGCTGGTCAGCGGGAAGCGGACGAAGACCGAGGGGTCGACGACGGTCTCGTAGCCCTGGGCCAGCTCGTGGTCGGACAGGCCGGTGCCGCAGCGCGGGCACCAGGGGGCGACCCGGTGGTCCTGGACCAGCAGGCCCTTGTCGAAGATCTGCTTGAGCGACCACCAGACGGACTGGACGTACGACGGGTCCATCGTCCGGTAGGCCTCGTCGAGGTCGACCCAGTAGCCCATGCGGGTGGTCAGCTCGGCGAAGGCGTCGGTGTGGCGGGTCACCGAGTCGCGGCACTTGGCGTTGAACTCGGCGATGCCGTACGCCTCGATGTCCTGCTTGCCGGAGAAGCCCAGCTCCTTCTCCACGGCCAGCTCGACCGGGAGTCCGTGGCAGTCCCAGCCGGCCTTGCGGGCGACGTGGTAGCCCTTCATGGTCCGGTAGCGCGGGAAGACGTCCTTGAAGACGCGGGCCTCGATGTGGTGCGCGCCGGGCATGCCGTTGGCGGTCGGCGGGCCCTCGTAGAACACCCACTCGGGGCGGCCCTCGGACTGCTCCAGGCTGCGCTGGAAGATCTTGTTGTCCTGCCAGAAGGAGAGGATCTGGTGTTCGAGGGCGGGGAGGTCCACCTGTGCGGGGACGGGGTTATAGGTGCTCATCGCGGACGTCTACCTCCGGCGGATGCTGGGACTGGATCCTCCGGAGGGACGAGACGGCCTTCGCCGACCCGCGGTACCACCCTCCTTGGCCGCGGATGCTGCGTCGCGACCCTCTTGTTTGGGCTTGCTGCCGGGTCTAGTGGGCCGCTCGCGGTCGCGGGTGGCCGTTCTTCCGGCGGCTCCGGGGTGATCTTCCCGCCGTGCACACCCCCGGGCTCGCACCGTCCCCGGGTCGCTGGTGGCTGCGTACGTCGGTACTCGTCCCATCTGCGCCTTGCAAGGGCCAGTGTATCGGCCTGCGGCAAGTCGATTCCGCCACGCGGTTCCGGGGCCGGTGGGGGGCGGTGCCGGCCCGGTGTCCCGGCTCGTTCCCGGGCGGTGCGGGCAGGCGGTTAGGCGGGGGTGATCTGGGCACAACCTTGTAGCGCGAGGGGCGTGGTGGCTGGGGCGGCTGCCTGGGTGGGATCGTTGTGAGGCGTCGGTATGTCATGTTGTGACCGGTTTTGATCGGGATTATCGTTCCGGCACTGGAAGCCGCCGGGAACCGGCGGCTCGATTCGTTCGTAGATGGGGTCGAAGCCATGGCTGAGAAGGGAACCGGCGCGGGTACCGCCACCAAGCGGGCACGCAAGGCCGTGGCGGTCGATCCAGGGGAGGGGATTGTGACCACAACCGCACCGAAGAGCGGCACCGACACCGTGACCGTTCCGCGCGGCGCCGAGTCCGTCGACCCGGCCACGCTGCCGGTCCGGCCCGGCGAGGAGCCGTGGACGGCCGAAGAGGTCCACGAGCTGCACGACGAGCTGATCAGCGACCTGGAGCGGCTGCGCGGCGAGATCGACGCCGCCGACGCCGCCATCGCCGGTCTGATGCGCGACTCCAACGACGGAGCCGGCGACGACCAGGTGGACGCCGGTACGAAGAACATCTCGCGGGAGAGCGAACTGGCGCTGGCCAACAACGCCCGCGACAGCCTCGCCCAGACCGAGCGGGCGCTGGAGCGGCTGGAGGGCGTCGGCTTCGGCATCTGCGAGTCCTGCGGCCAGGCCATCGGCAAGGCCCGGATGCAGGCCTTCCCGCGGGCGACGCTCTGCGTGCAGTGCAAGGCCAAGCAGGAACGCCGCTGAACCTGGTCACCAGGGGGACGCAGGGGGTCGGGCTTGCCGTACGCTCGACCCCGTGACGTCGCCCGGCGTGCCCGGACCGGCTGGACCGGGTGGGATTCGGGCGGGCGTCGGCCCCCAGCACCCTCCTCCGGCTCCGGACCGGGGGAACTCCATCGGCAGCGGAGCGGATCATCAGTACGCAAGGTTCCCCCCAGACCCGGGACGAAGCCGTCCCGAACCCCGCCGATGACGTGGAGGTGCCCGTGGCCGATCCCGCCGAGCCGGCGGAGGCGGCACCCGCGAACGGGGCCACGGCGGTGGACAAGCCCAAGGGCCCGCGGCGGATCGGCGTCCTGCTGGTCATCGCGGTGCTCGCCTTCCTGATCGACCTCGGCAGCAAGCTGCTGGTCGTGGCGCGGCTGGAGAACCACGCGGCGATCAAGGTGGCCGGGGAGGTCGTCACCTTCCAGGTGATCCGCAACTCCGGAGCCGCGTTCGGCATGGGGCAGGCGCTCACCGTCGTCTTCACGATGATCGCCGCAGCCGTCATCGTCGTCATCTGGCGGATCGCCCGGCGGCTCTACAGCCTGCCCTGGGCGATCGCGCTCGGACTGCTGCTCGGCGGGGCGCTGGGCAACCTCACCGACCGGCTGTTCCGCTCGCCGGGCGTCTTCCGCGGGCACGTCGTGGACTTCATCTCCGTCCAGCACTTCGCGGTGTTCAACCTCGCCGACTCGGCGATCGTCTGCGGCGGGATCCTCGTCGTCCTGCTGTCCTTCCGGGGCAGCAACCCGGACGGGACCGTTCACCAGCAGGTGGAGAAGGACGAGAAGGAGTAGCCGGGCGGGCGGGGCCCGGGGGGCGGCCGGCCTCCGATGGGAGGGGTGGGCCGCGTTTCCGGCATACTCGTACGGGTGAGTACCGCAGCGCAGATCCGCAGCCTCCCCGTACCCGACGGCCTGGAGGGCGAGCGCCTCGACGCCGCCCTCGCCCGGATGTTCGGGTTCTCCCGGACCAAGGCCGCCGAGCTGGCCGCCGAGGGCAAGGTGACCCTCGACGGCGCGGTGGCCGGCAAGTCGGACCGGGTCACCGCCGGCTCCTGGCTGGAGGTCGAGATCCCGGCCCCCGCCGCCCCGGTGCAGATCGTCGCCGAACCGGTCGACGGCATGCGGATCGTGCACGACGACGAGGACATCGTGCTCGTCGACAAGCCGGTCGGCGTCGCCGCGCACCCCAGCCCCGGCTGGACCGGCCCCACCGTCATCGGCGGGCTCGCGGCCGCCGGCTACCGGATCTCGACGTCGGGCGCCGCCGAGCGGCAGGGCATCGTGCACCGGCTCGACGTCGGCACCTCCGGCCTGATGGTCGTCGCCAAGTCCGAGCGGGCGTACACCGACCTCAAGCGGCAGTTCCACGACCGGATCACCGAGAAGCGCTACCACACCCTGGTCCAGGGGCACCCGGACCCGATGAGCGGCACGGTGGACGCGCCGATCGGGCGGCACCCCAGCTCCGACTGGAAGTGGGCCGTCACGCGCGACGGCAAGCCCTCCATCACCCACTACGACCTCATCGAGGCGTACCGGGCGGCCTCGCTGCTCGCCATCAAGCTGGAGACCGGGCGCACCCACCAGATCCGCGTCCACATGTCCGCGCTGCGCCACCCCTGCGTCGGCGACCTCACCTACGGCGCCGACCCGACGCTCGCCAAGCGGCTCGGGCTCACCCGGCAGTGGCTGCACGCCGTCTCGCTCGGCTTCGAGCACCCGGCGGACGGGCAGTGGGTCGAGTTCCAGAGCGAGTACCCGGACGACCTGCGGAAGGCGCTCGACGTCATCGCGGCGGAGAGCTGATGGGGTTCGTCCTGCGGACCGCCGAGGGCGAAGCCGACCTCGCGCTGGCGCGGGCCGTGCGGCGCGAGGTGTTCGTCGTCGAGCAGAGCGTGCCGGAGGAACTGGAGTACGACGAGTACGACGCCACCTCGGTGCACGTGCTGGCGCTGGCCGACGACGGGACGGCGCTGGGGACCGGGCGGCTGATCTTCGGCGCGCAGGCGGCCGAGCTGACCGGCGGCGTCGAGGGGCGGGTGCTGCTCGGGCGGCTCGCGGTGCGGGCCGCCGCGCGGGGCACCGGGCTCGGGGCCGCGCTGGTGCGGGCGATCGAGGCGGCCGGGGCCGAGCGCGGGGGCGTCGAGGTCGAGCTGCACGCGCAGGTGCGGGCGCTCGGGTTCTACGAGCGGCTGGGGTACGTGGCTCAGGGGCCGGTGTACGACGATGCGGGGATTCCGCACCGGACGATGACCCGGGTCCTCTAGCCCTTCCCGGGCCGGGGTTCCGTGACCAGCGGGCCCGCGGCCGAGTGCGCGGTTCCCCGCGCCCCTTTTCGGGGCGCGGGGATTTCGTCATTCGGGGGTGGGGGTGGTGCGGAGGCGGGGGAGGGCCTGGGGGTGCTCGTCGCGGAGGTGGGCGATGAGGTGTTCGCGGACGTCGAAGCGGAGCTGGGCCGTGTCGTCGGGGTTGCGGGCGGCCATGGTGGCGCGGACGACGATGGTGCTCGGGGTGGTGTCGGTGACGTGGAGGGCCCACTCGGTGCCGTCCCAGAGCGGGTGCTGTTCCAGCCGGGCGTGCAGGGCGGTGCGCAGGGCGTCGACCGGGGTGCTGTGGTCGAGGTGGAGCAGGACGACGGCGAGCAGGCCGGGGTCGCGGCGGGTCCAGTTCTCGAACGGCTTGCTGACGAAGTAGGAGACCGGGACGATCAGCCGGCGGTAGTCCCAGAGCCGGACCACCAGGTAGGTCAGGGTGATCTCCTCGACCGTGCCCTGCTGGCCGTCCACCACCACGGTGTCGCCGATCCGGACGGTGTCGCCGAAGGCGATCTGCAGGCCGGCGAAGAAGTTGCCCAGGGTGCTCTGGGCGGCGATGCCGGCGACGATGCCGATGATGCCGGCCGAGGCGAGCAGGCTGGCGCCGATGGTGCGCATGGTGGAGAAGGTCAGCAGCATCACGGCCACCGTGACCACGACGATCACCGCGCCGACCACCCGGCGCAGCACGCTGATCTGGGTGTGCGCGCGCTGGACGCGGGCCGGGTCGTCGGAGACCGACCGCTCGTAGCGGCCGAGCAGCGCCTCCAGGACGGCGGCCATCACGCGGACGGTCAGCCAGCCGAGGGAGGCGAGCAGGAGCAGCAGGACGAGGTGGTGCGCGCCCTCGTCGTCCTTCAGGTGGAAGATCCGCTGGAGCGGATCGGCGGCGAGCAACAGGGCCGACACGATGGCGAGTTGGAGGGGGATCCGGGAGCGGCGCAGGAGTGACCAGACCGGGGCCTCGGGGTGGTTCGCGCTGATCCGCTGGAGGGCCTGGTCGACGATCCAGCCGACCGCGAGGCCGGCGGCGGCGGTGGCGAGCAGGGCGATCAGCGGCCAGAGCACGGGCACCTTCTCGGGGGTGGGGGAGCCGGGTGAGCCGTACGATACCGGTGCTCAACGGTGCAAAGCGGGCAAAGGGGCCGGTGGCTCGGGGGGTGCCTTATCGGACGCCTACCGGGGCGGCGGATACGATCAGCGGCCATGGAGTTCGGTGGGGCGTGGCGGCGCTGGCGCGGCCGGAAGACGTCCGTGAGACGCAAGGTGCTGGCCGGGGCGGTGGCCCTGGTGGCGGTGGCCGGGGTCGGCACCGCCGCGGTGGCCTCGGGCGGTGAGCGGGCGGTCCGTGAGGAGGACCGTTTCCTCAGCATGCCGGAGACGCCCGGCAGCACCCAGCAGGTCCAGCTGGACACCTCGTTCTTCACCACCGGCGACAGCCCGCGCCCGGCCGTCCTGCTCGCACACGGTTTCGGCGGTTCGAAGGAGGGCGAGCGGGAGCGCGCCCAGCAGCTGGCCCGGCAGGGCTACGCGGTGCTGACCTGGTCGGCGCGCGGCTTCGGGCACTCGGGCGGGAAGATCGGGCTCAACGCGCCGGACCGCGAGGTCGAGGACGTCAAGCACCTGGTGGACTGGCTGGCCCAGCGCCCCGAAGTGCAGCTCGACGGCCCCGGCGACCCGCGGGTCGGCATCACCGGCGCCTCCTACGGCGGGGCGATCTCGCTGCTCGCCTCCGCGTACGACCACCGGATCAAGGCCGTCGCCACCCAGATCACCTGGTGGAACCTGTCCGACGCGTTGTTCCCGCAGGGCGTGCAGGGCTCGGGCGCGGTGGACGGCGTGTTCAAGAAGCTGTGGGCCGGGATCTTCTTCACCACCGGCTCGGCCGGCGACCTCGGGCCCTCCGGCGGCGCGCCGCGCGCGGGCGACAAGCCGCAGCAGGGCGGGGACGGGCCGGTCGGCTGCGGGCGGTTCCTGGAGTCGCTGTGCCAGATGTACGACCGGGTCGCCACCGCCGGGCACGCCGACCCGGCGGCCGTCGCGCTGCTCGACCGCTCCAGCCCGTCCTCGGTGGCCGGGCAGCTCAAGGCGCCGACGCTGGTCGTGCAGGGGCAGCAGGACTCGCTGTTCCCGCTCGACCAGGGGGACCGGATCGCGCAGGCGGTCGCCGCCAACGGCGCGCCCGTCGCGGTGGACTGGTTCGCGGGCGGGCACGACGGCGGGACGGACACCAGTGCGCGGGTGGACGACCGGGTGACGGCTTGGTTCGATCACTTCTTGAAAAATCGCAGCCCGAAGGGCGGGACGGGTGAGACCGGCCCGGCGTTCCGCGTCACCCGGACCGGGGGCGTCGACTCCACCGGGTTCCAGGCGGTGCTGCGCGGGGCCTCGGCGGACCGCTACCCGGGGCTCGGCGGGACGGGCACGCGCACGGTGGAGCTGGCCGGCGGGGAGAAGACCGTCGCCAACCCGCCCGGCGGCGCGCCGCCCGGCATCTCGACGCTGCCCGGCATCGGTGCGCTCAGCCAGGCGGCCTCGCTCGGCGCCGGCCTGTCGCTGGACTTCCCCGGGCAGAACGCCGCCTTCGACTCGGAGCCGCTGGACAAGCCGCTGCACCTGACCGGGCAGCCGACCGTGCCCGTGCGGGTCAAGGCCGACCGGTCGGACGCGGTGCTGTTCGCGAAGCTGTACGACGTCGGCCCGGACGGGAAGGCCGTACTGCCGCAGCAGCTCGCCGCCCCGCTGCGGGTCACCGGCGCGGACGCCGGGCGGACGGTGACGGTGGCGCTGCCCGCCGTCGACCACGACTTCCCGGCCGGGCACCGGCTGCGGCTGGTGCTGGCGGCCACCGACCTGGCGTACGCCTCGCCCGCCGAGCCGGCCACCTACCAGGTCACGCCGGCCGGGGCGCTGAGCGTGCCGACCGACGAGGAGCTGGTCACCGAGGCGGCGCCGCTGCCGGCCCGGACCTGGGTGCTGCCGCTGGTCGCCGTCGCGGTGGCCGCGGGCCTGGTGCTGGTGCCCCGGCTGCGGCGGCGCCGGGCGGCCGCCGGGGCGGAGTTCGATCCGGAGCTGGCCGGGGTGCCGCTGCGGATCAGCGGGCTGAGCAAGCGCTACAAGGGCTCCCAGGACCGCTACGCCGTACGGGAGTTGGGCTTCCTGGTGGAGCAGGGGCAGGTGCTCGGGCTGCTCGGCCCGAACGGCGCCGGCAAGACCACCACGCTGCGGATGCTGATGGGCCTGATCCGGCCGGACGCCGGCGAGATCCGGATCTTCGGACACCTCGTACGGCCCGGCGCCCCCGTGCTCTCCCGGGTCGGCGCGTTCGTCGAGGGCGCCGGCTTCCTGCCGCACCTCAGCGGACGGGCCAACCTGCGGCTGTACTGGCAGGCCACCGGGCGGCCGGAGGCCGACGCGCACTTCGCGGAGGCGCTGGAGATCGCGGGCCTCGGCGAGGCGCTGGAACGCGCCGTGCGGACCTACTCGCAGGGCATGCGGCAGCGGCTCGCCATCGCCCAGGCCATGCTCGGCATGCCGGACCTGCTGATCCTCGACGAGCCCACCAACGGGCTCGACCCGCCGCAGATCCGCGAGATGCGCGAGGTGATGATCCGGTACGCGGCCGGCGGGCGGACCGTCATCGTCTCCAGCCACCTGCTGGCCGAGGTCGAGCAGAGCTGCACCGACCTGGTGGTCATGGACCGCGGGCGGCTGGTCACGGCCGGGCCGGTCGGCGAGATCGTCGGCGCCGGCGAGCTGCTGATGATCGGCGTCGCGGCGGGCTGCGACCCGGAGAGCGTCGCCGGGAAGGTCGGCGCGCTGGCCGGGGTCGGCTCGGCGGAGGCCGTCGAGGGCGGACTGCTCGTCCGGCTGGACGGGCTGGCGGCGAGCGACCTGCTCGCCGAGCTGGTGCGGCTCGGGGTGCCGGTGGAGAGCGCCGGGCCGCAGCGCCGGCTGGAGGACGCGTTCCTGTCGTTGATCGGAGGAGGTGCGGCGTGAGCTCTGTGGTCGCTACGGATCATGCCGAGGGGTACCGGGCGGGCCGGACGCTGCCGCTGCGGGTGGAGGCGATGCGGCAGCTGCGGCGTCGCCGCACCATGGTGGTCGGTGGGGTGCTCGCCGTCATGCCGTTCGTCATCCTGGCCGCGTTCCAGATCGGCGGCACCCCCAGCCGCCCGGACCGGACCACGTTCATCGAACTGGCCACCGCCTCCGGCGCCAACTTCGCCGTCACCATGCTGTTCGTCGGCACCGGCTTCCTGCTGGTGATCCCCGTCGCGCTGTTCTGCGGTGACACCGTCGCCTCGGAGGCCAGCTGGTCCTCGCTGCGCTACCTGCTCGCCGCGCCCGTGCCGCGGGCCCGGCTGCTCGCCCGCAAGTTCGTGGTCGGGCTGGCGTTCTCGGCCGCCGCGGTGGTGCTGCTGCCCACCATCGGGCTGGCAGTCGGGACGGCGGCGTACGGGTGGGGCGACCTGAAGCTGCCCGCCGGGGCCAGCCTGCCGGCCGGGGAGGCGCTGCCCCGGATCGCGCTGGCGGTGGCGTTCGTGTTCCTCAGCGAGGTCGTGATCGCCGCGCTGGCGTTCTGGCTCTCGACGGCGACGGACGCGCCGCTCGGGGCGGTCGGCGGGGCCGTGTTCGCGTCGATCATCACGGCGGTGCTGGACACCATCACCGCGCTCGGCGACCTGCGGCAGTGGCTGCCCGCGCACTGGCAGTACGCCTGGGCCGACGCGTTGCAGCCGCAGCTGGAGTGGGGCGGGATGCTGCAGGGCGTGTCGCTGTCGCTCTCGTACGCGGCGGTGCTGCTGGCGGTGGCGTTCCGCGGGTTCGCGCGCAAGGACGTGGTGTCGTAGGGCGGCGGGGCGGTTGCCGGCCCCGGTGGGGGATCATGGGTGGGTACCTCTGATCTCGTCTGGTGAAGGACCCGAACCGTGGCCCAGATCGTCCTCTTCCACTCCGCCCACGGGCTGCGACCGTCCGTGCACGCCGCCGCCGACCGGCTGCGCGCCGCCGGGCACACCGTGCACACGCCGGACCTCTTCGACGGGCGGACCTTCGACGACACCGAGGCGGCGACCGCGTACGAGGCCGCCGGTGCGTACCAGGAGGAGATCGGCGGCAGCGAGGAACTGCTGCGGCGCGCGGTGACGGCGGTCGCGCCGCTGTCCGCGGACGGGCTGGTGTACGCCGGGTTCGCGCTCGGCGGGGCCGTCGCGCAGAACCTGGCGCTGGCCGACGAGAAGGCGCGCGGGCTGCTGCTCCTGCACGGCACCTCGGACCTGCGGGAGGACGCGGCGACCGAGATCCCGGTACAGCTGCACATGGCCGAGCCCGACCCGTTCGAGCCGGAGGACTGGCTGAACGCCTGGTACCTGCGGATGCTGCGGGCCGGGGCCGACGTGGAGGTGCACCGCTACCGGGGCGCCGGGCACCTGTTCACCGACCCGGACCTGCCGGACCACGACGCCGAGGCGGCCGAGCGGGCCTGGGCGGCGGCGCTGGCGTTCCTGGCGGAGCTGGACGGCTGAGCTTCTTCGGATGCGCGGGAGCGGCCGAGGGCGGTGATCGCCCTCGGCCGTGCCGGTGCCGGTGCCGGTGCCGGTGCCGGTGTCGGTTTCGGTGTCGTGCCGGTGTCGTGTCGGTGAGGTCGCGGGATTACGCGGGGTCGGTGACCCGGCGGCGGGCGGTGCGGACCAGCAGGCCGCCGAGGACGGCGAGGGCCAGCAGGACCAGGCCGAACACCGTCGCGCCGTTGGTCAGGCAGACCGCGTCGCTGAGGTAGCCGGCCGAGACGGGCAGCAGACCGGCCGGGATGTAACCGCCCACGTTGAGCGCGGCGTTGGCCTCGGCCAGGCGCTGCGGCGGGACGGCCGAGTTGAGCAGCGACAGCCCGCCGAGCTGGCCCATGCCCTGGCCTGCGCCGGCCAGCAGCGCGGCCAGGACGAGGAGCGCCACCGCCTCGCTGCGCACGGCGGCGACCAGGGTGAGCATGCCGAGCGCGGTGCTCGCGGCGCCGGCCGTCAGGATGGTGCGGCGGCTCAGCCGCTGGACGGCGAACTGCACGCCGGTGGCGGCGAGGAACATCGCGAAGGCCATCGCGCCGGCGACGATCCGGCTGGTGGTGCCGAGCAGCCCCGACAGCAGCGAGGGGCCGAGCGAGAGCACGAACGAGGTCGCGGTGATGCCGGGGGCGAACACCGCGATGCCGAGGGCGAGTTGACGGCCGGTGCCGCTCGGCACGCCGGGGACGCGGATCCAGGAGCCGCGGGGGCGCGCCGCGGGCCGGGCGAGCGGCATCCGCAGCACGGTGAGGACGGCGGTGGCCAGCAGGACGGCCTCGACGGCGAAGACGGTGGTGGTCGGCGCGGGTGCCAGTTCGGAGAGCACGCCGGCGAGCAGCGGGCCGAGCCCGGCGCCGAAGACCATCGCGCAGGAGGCGAGCAGGGCGGCCGTCCGCCTGCGGGCCGGGCCGGCCACGTCGGTGACGGCGGCCATGCCGGCCGAGACGACGGCGCCGACCGCGATGCCGGTGAACAGCCGCGCCACGATCAGCGCGGCGACGCTGGTCGCGGTGCCGAAGACCAGGCAGGCGGCGAGGGCCAGGGCGAGCGCAGGGAGCAGGACGGGCTTGCGGCCGATGCGGTCGGAGAGCACGCCGGAGACCAGCAGTGAGCCGATCAGGCCGACGATGTAGAACGCGAAGACGACGGTCAGCGTGCCCTTGGAGAAGCCGATGTCGTGCTGCCACAGGACGTAGAGCGGGGTGGCGGCGTTCGAGAGGACGAAGACGGCGGTGACCGGCCAGGCGGCGAGCCAGATCCACCACAGCGGGGCGGTCGTGGTCGCCGCGGCCCCGGGGCCCGGGGCGGGGGTCGGGGTGGGGGCATGGGCTGGCGCGGTGGCGGTTCGGGGCATGACGGTGTCTCCCATTCGGGTCGGGCTGCCTCATCAGTACGAGTCGAGTCGAACTTAGCATGCAGTACGATTGGAGTCGTACTGGAAAGTGGAATCGACGCATGTCCTGAGGAGTCGTCAATGGCCGTTGGTGCGAAGGCAGTCACAGCTTTCAGGGCGATCCCCGAGCCCGCCGACCTGCCCGAACCGCTCGCGGAGCCGGGCGTCGAGGAACTGCGGCTGGAGGCCGTGCTGGGTGCGCTCAGCGATCCGCTGCGGCTCACCATCGTGCGCAAACTCCTGCTGGAGGCCGAGGAGTTCGACCACTCCTGCGGCTGGTTCGGCCTCGACCGCCCGAAGTCCTCGCTCACCCACCACTTCAGGGCGCTGCGCGAGGCCGGCGTCACCCGGCAGCGGCAGTACGGGCTGGAGCGGCGCAGCCACGTGCGGGTGGACGACCTGAACGCGCGCTTCCCCGGGCTGCTCGACCTGGTCGCGGCCTGGACGCCGCAGGGCTGACGCTCATGTGCCGTGCGGGCGCGGCTGGTTGGACTTGACCTCAATGCCGCTTGAACTTCTACCGTGAAGGCGTTCGGTGATCGTTCGACGAGAGCGGAGGCGCGTCGCGTGGCACTTGAGGAGTACTCGCATGAGGTACTGGCCGGGCAGCCGATCGGGGCGTGGAGCGGCGAGGTGTACCGGCGGGTGGTCGGCGGACTTCGTGAGCAGCTGGCGGTGGAGGGCCTTGCGCAGCCGCACTGGTGGACGCTCAACCACGTGGCCGGATCGCCGGGGACGTGGACGCGGGCGACGCTGGTCGACCGGCTGGCGCGGTACGAGGACCTCGGGATCGACTTCGGCACCGTCTTCGACGATCTGGTCGCCCGGAAGTGGCTGGTCGAGGGTGCCGAGGGCGCCATGACGCTGACCGAGGAGGGGGAGGCCGGGCGGCTGCGCGCCCGGGAGCGCAACCTCCGGGTGCACCGGCGGACGCACGAGGGTGTCGACGTCGACGACTTCGTGACGACGGTCAACGTGCTGCGGAGGATGGTCGACAACCTGGGCGGGGAGGGGAACCTTCCCGACTAGGGCGGTAGTCGGGGGGCGCGTGGAAAGTCGGCGGGGGCGACTTACGGTGCCGCGCGTCGCCGGAAATGCGGTGGCGGTCGGGGGCGGTGCGGAGACAGGATGGCGGGATGGACGAATTCGAGTGGGTCGGCCTGTTCAGCTTCGCCAACGTCCCCGGTCACCCCAATCCCGGTCGGCTGCTCGCGGTTTGACTGCGTGACCGGGGGATCGACTGGTGGCCCTTCGAGGAGCAGGACATCCGGTGTGACCTGATGTGCGGCGTGGGCGCGGACGGGCACTGGCACGGCACGTTCACCGTCCGCATCAAGGCCGACGTGCTGCGGCGGCTCGGGCTGCACCCGGACCAGCCGACGTCCGAGCCGGCCGACCCGCTGCCGCCCAAGTGGTGGGGGCCGTGGTCGCGTTGGGCCGCGTGACGGGACGGGCTTCAGGGCCGCCGGGCCGGGAGCGGGCGGACGGTCGGCCAGCGGGTGAGCATCGCCCGGCGGACGGCCGCGGCCAGGCGGCCCAGGTGGTGGAGGTCGTCGCGGTCGGCGGCCAGGCCGTCGACGACGGCGAGACGGTGGGCGAGGCGCTGGCGGGCCGTCGCCGTGCCCCACGTCCAGTCCTTCGCCGGGAGCGCGGCCAGGTGGTCGACGGTGCCCCGGTGGGCGCGCTGGACGAGGGCGTCGCCGCGCAGCAGCCAGCCGGCGCAGGCGTCCGCGAGGTCGCCGCCGGCCTCGGCGCCCGTCGCGTGGCGCCAGGCCGTGCGGTAGGCGGCCTCCGCCGCGTCGAGCAGGGCCGGCGGCGGGGCGGTGGAGCACCAGCAGGTGGGGAAACCGATCCGCAGGTAGGCGAGTTCGACGATGCCGTGGCCGAGCGAGGCCTGCTCGAAGTCGATGAAGCGGACGCCGTGGGTGGTGTGCAGGTCGTTGCCGGGGCAGGGGTCGCCGTGCAGCAGGGCGTGCCCGGGGGCGCGGTGCAGGCGGGCGAGGAGGTCGTCGAGTTCGGCGCGGACGGCGGGCGGGGCCTCGACGCCGAGGGTGGCGGCGAGCCGGAGGAAGGACTCGACGTCGCGCTCGGTCGGGCCGGACCAGGCGGGGAGCGCGTCGCCCGCGTCGGCGGGGCCGGTGGTCGCGTGCAGCCGGGCGAGCGTGGTGGCGTAGTCGATCAGCCAGTCCTCGCGCGGCCGTTGGTGGTCCAGGTGTTCGAGGACGAGGACGCGCTCGGCCGGATCGGTGCCCAGCAGCCTCGGGGTGACGGGAGGGTCGGTGCGGGCGGCGAACCGCAGGGCGGTGAGCTCGCGGGCGTAGCGCTCGTCGGCCTCCGGGCCGTCGACGAGCTGCTTGACGACCACCGGCGTGCCGTCCAGCTCGGCCCGCCACACCCGGGACCGCGGGCTGCTCTCCAGGCGGCAGCTTCGGCGGGGCGTGCCGAGCTCGGCCCGCAGGCCCGGCCCGAACGGAATCTTCGACGACATGGTCGGATCCTCGCACGCGATGAATGTCCGTGTCTTCTGGGATAGTTGGGACGTAGGGAAACTCTGCTGACGCTCGGGGGCGGTCCGGTGGCCACGTACGTGCTGATTCATGCCGCGGCGGTCGACGCGTGGTACTGGGGGGCCGCTGGCCGCCGAGCTGCGCGGGCGGGGCCACGAGGTGGTCGCGCCGGACCTGCCGTGCGACGACGAGTCCGCCGGGCTCGCCGAGTACGTGGCTGCGGTGGTGGCGGCGATCGGCGGCCGGCGGGGTGAACTCGTCGTCGTGGCGCACTCGTTCGGCGGGTTCACCGGGCCGCTCGTGTGCGACCGGGTGCCCGTCGACCTGCTGGTGATGCTGCAGGCGCAGGTGCCGGCGCCCGGCGAGTCGCCGGGGGAGTGGTGGGGGAACACCGGCTACGCGGCGGCCCGGCAGGAGGCCGATCGGCGGCGCGGCGTGGCCGAGGGCGAGGCCGAGGACGTGCGGTCGCTGGTGCTGCACGACACCCCGGCCGAGCTGGCCGCCGAGTTCGTCGCCGAGCACCAGCGGGTGCAGACGGCGGCGCCGTTCGGGGAGCCGTGGCCGCTGGCGGCGTGGCCGGAGGTGCCGACCAGGTTCCTGCTGGCGCGCGACGACCGCTTCTTCCCGGCCGAGTTGATGCGGCGTGTCGTCGCGGAGCGGCTCGGCTTCCGGCCGGACGAGATGCCGGGCGACCACTGCCCGATGCTCGGGCACCCGGGGGAGCTGGCGGACCGGCTGGAGGCGTACCGCACCGAGGCCAAGGGCGCGTCCTAGCCGCGGCGGGGGATGACGACCTTTCCGCCGTCGAGGTCGACGCGCATCCGGGGCGGGGCGCCGTCGCCGTGGTCGTCGTCGCGCAGGACGAGCCGGGTCTGGCGCTGCTCGATCTGGACGCGCTTGTTGGCGTTGAAGAGGGCGTGCAACTCCTCAGTGGCGGTGGCGCCGAGGCCGAGGCCGGTGCCGGACCGGTGCCGGGCGGCGAGGCGGCGGGCCAGCCCGGCGGGGCGGCCGGACCGGACGACGAGGTAGCGGGCCGAGGCCAGCAGGAACGGCACCAGGACCGGGAGGGACATGAAGAGCACGCTTGCCGTCATCAGCATGGTGGGTCAACGGGCGTGGAGGGAAGGGTAGTTCCGGCTGCGGTTCCTGCTCCGGTTCCTGCTCCGGTTCCTGCTCCGGACCGTGATCGGGCGGGTGCGTCGGGGCGGCCCGGGGAATTCGTTGGAACTGCCGGGCCGGGCGCGGGCGGGAACGGCCCCTTGCCGGGGCCCCGGGGGTGTGCGGGCGGGCGCGGGGGTGCGGGCCGGTACGGGGGCGGCCCCGCTGCCTCCGGGCGGCCTCGACGGGGCCTTCGCGGGGTTTGCCGCAGGCCGTCCGACCTGGCCTTTCGTCGATCCCGGGCCTAGGGTCGAAGGCATTCGAGAGGGGGCCGAATGGATCGGACCGTACGCACCGTCGAGGACGTGCTCGCGCTCCTGGACGGGTTCTTCGCGGCTGAATCCCGCGCCGGAGGCGGGCGCTTGACGACCGGTGACGGGCAGGAGTTCTGGGACGGCTTCTACGCGGACCGGTCGCGCCCGGTGCCGTTCTTCGAGGCGAAGCCGGACGAGCACCTGGCCGCGTACGTGGAGGGCCGGCCGATCGCACCCGGGCGGGCCCTGGACCTGGGGTGCGGGCCGGGGCGGAACGCGCTGTACCTCGCGTCGCGCGGCTTCGAGGTGGACGCGCTGGACCTGTCGCCCGTGGCGGTGGCCTGGGCGAAGGACCGGGCGCGGGAGGCGGGGGTGGACGTCCGGTTCCTGTGCGGTGACGCATTCGCCTTCGGGGCGGGGGAGTTGAGCGGCCCGTACGACCTGGTCGTCGACTCCGGGTGCTTCCACCATCTGGCGCCGCACCGGCGGGTCGGCTACCTGGCGCTGCTGGAGCGGGTGCTGGCGCCCGGCGGCCTCCTCTCGCTGACCTGCTTCGCGGCCGGGGAAGCGGGCATGGGGACGGAGCTGGGCGACGCGGACCTGTACCGGGCGGGCTCGCTGCAGGGCGGGCTCGCGTACACGCCGGAGGCGCTGCGGTGGGTCTTCGACGGGTACGAGGAGGTCGAACTGCGGCGGATGCGCGAGGAGTCGACCGATTCGCCGTGGTTCGGGAAGCCGTTCCTGTGGGCCGGGCTGTTCCGCCGGTAGGGCTGTTCCCGCGAACCGGCGGGGTACGCACCCGGAGGCGTGGAGGGGACGGCCCGTGCGGCCGCACCGGAAGTCGGGTGGGCCGACTTCCGGTGCGGTGGGTGGGGCCTCGTACGCTTCGCGCATGCACATCCGAAGATCCATAGCTCTGCTGATCGGCGCGACGGCGCTGGTCAGCGCCTGTTCCAGCTCGCCCGCCGCGCCCCGCGCGGACGCGAGCGGCTCCCCGGCCGGCGCGGCGAGCGCGCCGGCGTCCGAGGCCGCGTCCGGGTCCGCGTCCGGGCCGTCCGATGGCGGCTCCGGCTCCGGCTCCGGCGCACCGACCAAGCTGAGCGCGGCCGAGCTGCAGGGCCGCTGGTGGACCTGGGCGGCGTCGAGCGCCAGTGACGTGAACCCCGTCTCGGACCAGGACGGCCACCTCTGCGCGCAGGGGCAGAAGAACGGCATCTGGTTCCTCGCCGGCAGTTTCGGCGAGACCGTGAAGCGCTCGTGCACCGTGCCCGCGGGCGTGCCGGTCGCGTTCCCGCTGGTGAACCGGGTCGGCGAGGCGGCCGACTGCGAGGCGTTCATGGCGACGGCGAAGGGCAGCGCCACCCTGGACGGCAAGGCGCTGGAGCCCGAGCGGTACGAGGGGACGTCCGTGGCGATCAGCGGGGTGGAGGGCAATCCGCTCACCCAGCGCGGCGGCCGCTTCCGCACCCGGGCCTGCGGGCTGTGGGTGCAGGCGGACCCGTTGACGCCGGGCAGCCACACGCTGAGCATCAAGGGGTCGTCGGGGTCCTTCGAGGTCTCCGTGGACTACACGCTCCAGGTCTCGGCCGGCTGAGGGGCGGTTCGTGGTGCCGCGGGGGGGGGGGGGCGGGGGGGCGGGCCCCCCCCCCGGGGGGGGGGGGGCCGGGCCGCGCCGGGGGGGGGGGGGGGGGGGGGGGGGGGGGGGGGGGGGGGGCCGGCCGCCCCCCCCCCCCCCCCCCGCGCCGGGTGGCCAGGCTCCTAGGTGTGCGAGGTGCTCGAGTTCCTGGCCGCCACCGGTGCCGTGCTCGACGTCGACGAGTACGACATGACCGGGGGAGAAGACGAGGACTAGCGGCCGAGGTGGGTGGCCAGCGATTCGATGGTGCGGCGGCGGGCGGTGAACAGGGAGACGGCGGAGCCGTCCGTGAAGTGGAGGCGGAAGCGGGCCATCAGTTGGAGCCTCGGGCGGCGTTCGATCCGGTGGATCAGGTGCCGGGGGACGTGCCACCTCACCTGGCCGGGCTTGCGGCGGTCGACGGAGGACGTGACGAAGGCGAGCCGCTGGTCGGTGACCATCAGCAGCCTGGTCATCACCGTGCCGTCCGTGCTCGGGAAGCCGCTCGCGATGCTGCCCGACTGCCCCGTCACCGCGCCGAGCTGGGCCAGGGCGTTGCCGACCTTCGCGCCCGCGCCGTCCCCGATGCCCTTCGCCCCGGACACCGGTACAACCGTGGCGACGTCCAGCAGGCGCTCGCCGGGGGCGAGCAGCGGTTCCACGGCCTGGCGGTGGAGGTTCATCAGGGCTTCGGTCATGCCGCACAGGGTAGAGGAGGCGGTGATCATGACCTGGGCGTGGGGTCGGACCGCAGCGCCGCGATGCCGCGGGCGAGGTCGAAGGCCGCGACCGGGTCGCGTTCGTCCGTCCACGGTTGCGCGCCGCACCAGGGGCCGATGCGGCGGAACTGCTCCAGCGCGGCGTCGTAGCGGCGCGCCTGGAGCAGGTACTGCGCGAGGCGGTGCCGGAGGCCGTACATGTCGTGGGCGTCGTCGGGGACCTGGTTCAGCGACCGGGCGACGGTCTCCAGCAGGTCCTTGGCCGCGCGCGAGGACGGGAGGGCGGAGAGGCCCCTGCGCAGGGTGAGTTCGCGCAGCGCGTGCAGGTGGACCGCCGCGAGCGGGCTGCCGGCCGGTGCCGCGCGCACGGCGCGTTCGGCGAACTCCAGCATCAGTTCGTCGCTGCCCGCCCACTTGGCGCACCAGTACTGCAGGGCCTGGCCGTGGCCCTCGTAGTGGTGCGGGGCGCGGGCGACGAGTTCCTTCCAGAGCGGGCGGAACTCCTCGCGGTCGTACCGGAGTCCGCGGGCGGCGGTGACCATGACCACCCACGGCCCGGGGTCCTCGGGCGCGAGCGCGGCGGCTTGCCGCGCGGCCTCCACGGCGGCGTTCAGCTGGACCATGAACCGGGCCATCCGGACGGCCGGGACGTCGTGCGCGAAGGCGGCGCCGCGGATCGCCCACGCGCGGTGCAGGAGCAGGTCGGCACGGACGGTGGCGGCGGTGCCGTCCTCCGGCCGGGCCTTGAGCCAGGTGTCCAGCCAGGCCTCGCTCTCCTCGGCGAGCTGTCGCAGGAGTTCGTGCCGGGACCAGCGTTCGTCCCAGTCCTGGCCGGCGGCTTCGACGAAGGCGGCCGCCGCCCGCCAGTCGCCGCCGCGGGCGTCGCGGACGACGGCCTGGATCTCCTTGGGGCTGTGGGTGGGCGGCGGCCCGGCCCGGTGTGCGTTGAGCTGTGCGCGCGGCGGGAGCCCGTACGCGGCCGGGTCGAACCGGGGGCGGACCCAGCGCGCCAGGGCGAACTGCCGCAGGCGGGTGCCGAGGCGGTAGCGGTAGGCGAGCGGCACTGCGAGGGTCAGGGCCACGATGACGAGGAGATTCACGGGCGTGATCATCCTGGGGATCGCCGCACCTGACAACAGCCTTCCGGGCGGCGCGAGGTCTTGTGTCCGGCGGCGGGGGCGGTGTTCGCTGGTGGTGCCGGACCCGCGCTGGGCGGGCGGCCGGGAACGGGGGACGACATGCCGGGAGAGATCACGGGCGGCATCGCGGTGGCCGGTGCCGCGACGGCCTTGGTGGCGCTGGCGATCGCGGTGCCGCTGCACGCGGCCGGGTCGGTTCGGGCGAACCAGGGGCACTTCCTGAAGAGCGCCGTGGTGCAGGCCGATCAGGGCCACGACCTGGCGCCGGTGGCGGAGCCGCAGGCGGAGGGGAGTGGCCGCGCCGCTTCCTGATCAGGGGCGGTCGCGTGGGAAGTCGGCCCGGCCGACTTCCCGCGCCGCGGGGCGGGCTGGTTGGCTACGGGGCATGGCGATCGCGAGGAAGGGCACGCGGGGCATCGTCGTCGACGGGGTCCGGTACCGCTGGGTGGTCTCGCCCGGTGGCGAGGCCGGGGTCGGGGTCGTCGTCCTGGGGGAGGACGGGGACGGGCAGCGCGTGGTGGCGTGGTTCGAGCACGGCGTGGTGGTGACCCCCGGGCTGGTGGCCGGTGTCGTCCGGGAGGCGCTGCTGCGGCACGGGTGGACGCCCCGGGCACGCGGCAGGCGGCTCACCTTGCGGTGCCCGGGCGGGAGCCCGGATCCGGCGCGGCCGGGGCTGGTCCCCTGGCCGCCCACGGCCTGAGCGCGGGCGGCTGCTTGAGCGTGCGCGGCTATTTGGGTGCGCGCGGGGCGGTGCGTTCGTAGATGGTGCCGCCGGGCAGGTACCAGCCGGCCTTCTTCCGGACGGCCGGGCTCGGGTCCTCGGTGCGGCAGGTCCGGAGCGCGGCGAGGGCCGCGGCGTCGGTGTGGGCGAACTTGCCGGCCAACTCGACGGCCCGCGAGCGGACCTGGGGATCGGGGTCGGAGGCCAGGTGCCGGAGGGCGGGGTCGAGGACCCGGTCCGCGCCGGGGGCGCAGGTGTCGCCCTTGCAGCGGTCGCAGGCCAGGGAGTGGAAGGCGGCGATCCGCACCCGGGCGTCGGGATCGTCGGCCATGGTGATGAGTTGGGCCATCGAGTCGGTGTCGACGAGGTGGTCGAGCAGCCGGCAGCAGCCCTCGCGGACGGCGGCGTCCTCGTGCGAGAGGCCGGCGCGGATGGCGTCGAGCGCGTCCTCGCCGCGGCGCAGCAGCTCCCGGTAGGCGGCCACGGTGCGTTGCGGGTCGCCCAGGGAGGAGACGAGGGCTTCGTTGTCGGTTCTGAGGAATCCGAGCATGGGGCCAGTGTCGGGCGCCGAGGTGCGGGCCGGCAAAGGGATTTACGGTCGGTAGGATCGGCGGGCCGGGAAGGAGGCCGCGGTGTTGCAGGTGCTGTACAGCCGGGCGACCAGGGAGCTCGAACTCTCCGGGACGCGTCCCGCGCTGCTGGCGTTCGGGACGCTGCTGCGGGAGGACGCGGGGAGCTGCGAGCTGTCGGAGAGCCGGCAACCCGAGCCCTACGACGGGTCGTTGGCGCGGATCGTGTTCCGGGCGGAGCCCGGGCACGGGGGCGTGGCGATCGTCGCGGAGGGCGAGGTGCTGCGGATCGCGGGCGGGCGGGAGGCCCTCGACCTCCTGGCGGAGAACATCGAGGGCTTCGCCGACGAGGCGGAGGCGAGCGATCACTGCCACGTCGAGTTCCAGACGTACGACTACATCGCGGAGGAGTCGGACCCGCTGGTGATCGCCTTCCTGGGGTAGGCGATTCGGGCGACCGCAGGGGGACGGCGTCCCGTCTCTTCGAGGGACTGTCGGGCGTCTTCCGGCCCGAACAGGACGCGGCGGGAATCCATGGGCGACAGGGGCGCCGCTCGGGCCGTGCGCCCGTGGAAGTCCTTGGAAGGAGAACGATCACGCATCGTCGTTTCGTGGGGCCCGGCATGCCGGCGGCTCGACTGGGCAGGGCCGCTCGCCGCACAGGAAGTCGGCTGGGTCGACTTCCTGTGCGGCGGGCGGCGGTTACGGGCCGGTGACGCCGTCGGTGAGCTCGCGGACGATGTCCAGGTGGCCCGCGTGACGGGCGTACTCCTGCAGGACGTGGAACAGGATCCAGCCCAGGGTGGGCCGCGGGGCGCCGTCGTCCGGGAAGCGGCCGCCGGCCTCGGCGACGGTGGACAGCGGCACGCCGGACGCGACGGCCCGGGTGTACGCGCCGCCCGCGTGCAGCGCGGCGAGCAGGCCGGCGGCCGTCTCCTGCGGGCCGACGTGCCAGCGGTCCTCCGGGCCGCGGTCGCCCCAGGGCGCCGGGACCTCCTCGCCCCGGAACCCCCAGCGCAGCCAGCGCTGTTCCATGTGGACGAGGTGCTTGAGCAGTTCGAGCGCCGTCCACCCGGACGGCAGCCGGCCGGTGCGCAGGTCCGCGTCGGACATCCCCTCGATCCGGGCGCCGATCGCGGCGCGGTAGTAGTCGAGGTAGTCCAGCAGGAGCACGCTGGGGTCGGAGAGCTGCTTGTCCGGCTCGGGCACGGGGAGAGTCATGGCCCCGAGTCTGCCACCGCCGGGAGGGCCAGCCCAGGGCGGTCGGGTGTCGTACCGTCGGATCATGGACGGACGTGCGCGGGTGCTCTCGGTCAACGTCGGTAGGCCCGGGCCGAATCCGTGGAAGAAGGGCCTCGGGCTCACCGGGATCGACAAGCGGCCGGTGGAGGGGCCGGTCGCGGTGGCGGCGCCGGGGCCGAAGGGGACGGGGGCGGTCGGCCTGGCCGGGGACCGGGTGTACGACGTGCGGAACCACGGCGGCGACGACCAGGCGGTGTACGCGTACGCCCGGGAGGACCTGGACGGCTGGCAGGTGGAGCTGGGCCGGGAGCTGGGCGGCGGCTCGTTCGGCGAGAACCTGACCACCGCCGGCCTGGACGTCAACGGCGCGCTGATCGGGGAGCGGTGGCGGATCGGCCCGGACGTGGTGCTGGAGGTGTCCTGCGCGCGCATCCCCTGTGGCACCTTCCAGGGGTGGCTCGCGCGCGAGGGCTGGATCCGGCGCTTCACCGAGGCGGCGCTGCCGGGCGCCTACCTGCGGGTGGTCGCGCCGGGCGAGTTGCGCGCGGGGGACGCGGTGGAGGTGGTGCACCGCCCCGAGCACGACGTCACGGTGGCCCGGTCGTTCCGCGCGGTGACGACCGAACCGGCGCTGCTGCCGGGCCTGTTGGCGGCTCAGGCGCTGCCGGAGGAGGTCAAGGAGCTGGTGCGGCGGCGGATCCGGGCGTAGGGGCGTGGCGACCAGGGCCAGTCGAGCGTATACGGATTCTTCCCGGTGTTTCCCCCGGGAGTGTCTCTGGCGGTTGGCCTAGCGTTGCCCTCGCCCTGGTGAGCCGGGGCGAATTCGCAGGCGGGCGCCCCCCTGTCGACCCAACATCCATGCCTCAGTGAAAGTTGAACGACATGGCACTTGCAAAGACGCTCGGCGCCATCGGCACCGCGTCGGTCCTGGCCCTCTCGGCGATGGGCGCGTTCGGTTCCGTCGCGCACGCGGAGACCGCGACGCAGCCCGCCCTCACGGCGTACTCCGGCACCTCCTCGCAGACCGTGACCTCGCCCGAGCTCATGCTCCAGAAGCCGGGCGACACCCCGGCCGTCCACAGCAACGGGATCACCTCGGGCAACAAGCCGCTCAACCTCGGTTGCGGGGACTTCGCGTTCAGCGGCCCCTACTTCTGGGAGACCTGTAGCGGCCCCAGCTGGCAGCCCTTCATCGACTGCTCGGACGGCAACGAGTACGTGGCCAACATCATCTTCCACGGTCTGTGGCGAGTCCGGCTGACGTGTCCGGTCGGCTACGCCACCGGCGGCGGTGCCTTCGACCTGTCGTAAGTTGCGTGAGAAGTCGGCCAGATCGACTTCTCGTGCGGCCCCTCGCGCTCAGGACGAGCGCGGGGGGCCGTTGTCGTTGTCGGGTCAGGACGAGGTGAGGGTCAACCACTCCCAGATGGCTCGTTCGCCGCTCGGCTGGTAGCGGAGGACGCCCGTGGCGTGGTCCGGGTTGTCGCTGGCGTGGGCCTGGGTGTCCGGGAGCGCCGAGTTGAAGTCCATGAACAGCTTGCCGTGCCAGTAGCCCGCGTCCAGGAGCGGGTCTCCGCTGACCGAGTGCCCGGAGGTGACGCACATCGGCAGGAACAGCTCGCTGCAGCCCTTGTCGCCGCAGGACTTGTTCAGGGCGGCGGCGGCAACTCCGCGGACCTGGTCCCAGGTCGGGTCGAAGGATTCGAGATCGAGGAGCATCAGGTACACCGAGATCGGGAGGAGCGACCAGCCCTTGATGGACTTGATGAAGTGGCCGGCCAACTCCAGGCCTGCTTCGGCTGCCACGTGGCCGCCGGCGGACGCCAGTTCCGGTTCCGTGGGTTTGAGGCCTTCGCCGTCCGCGTCCAGGTGGACCCACCAGCCCTCGGCGCCGCCGTCGGTGTTGCCCGCGAGGGCGCCTTCGGACCAGATGGTCTGGGTGTCGGTCTCCAGCACGTAGGGAGGCTCCGGGGGGTCCGGCGGGTGGCTGATCCCCACGTCGTAGCCGTCCTGCCACCACTTTTCGTTGTCAGTGCCCGCGTACGGATTCGCTGTCGGCATGACACACCTCCGCCTCTCCGGTCGGCGCTGGTTGGAGGGCTTGAGGAATTCCTACGACCACGGTGGCACAGCCGGGGGCCGGGCGCGCGCTCAGCGGCCCGGCCCGTTGGAGGTGTCAGGCGTGGTGGTCGTATTCGCCGGCCTTGGTGGCGGTGAGGAGGGCGGCGAAGGTGGTGGGGCTGGTGTGGAGGATGAGGTGGCCCTCGTCGGATTCGCGGAGTTCGACGGCCCCGTGCGCGGTACGGACCTCCACGCAGTCGCCGCCGGATCCGCTGAAGGACGACTTCTGCCACTTGGTGCTGGTCACTTTGGCCTCCGTGAGTGGTGGTGGTTGCGCCCCTCGCTCAAGGAGAGCGAGGGGCGCGAAGTGTCAGGCGTGGTGATCGAATTCGCCGGCCTTGGTGGCGGTGAGGAGGGCGGCGAAGGTGGTCGGGGTGGTGTGGAGGATGAGGTGGCCTTGATCGGATTCGCGGAGTTCAACAGCCCCGTGCATCGTGCGGACTTCAACACACTCGTTGGTTGCGCCGCTGTAGCTGGACTTCTGCCACTTGGACTCAGGCATAGCTGTCTTCCGCTTCCTTCTTGACTGTTCGGATGAGATCCCGCGACTTCTCGTTGGAGAGTGCCAGGGCGTCCATGCGATCGAAGATGGTTCGATGCATGGCCAGGTCAGCTGGGGCGTCGAAGAACAGGACGCCCTGGGCGACGTCCATCTGGACGGTGTCCAACTCGGGAACAAGGCCTTCGGCGAACGTGAGGTTCTCCGAGGCACCCGGAAAAGTGGCGACGGCGAAAGGCACTACGCGGATTGAGATCCCGGGATGTTCGGAGTCTTCGATGAGTGCGTCCAACTGTTCGGCCAGCACTTGGGGGCCTCCGAACTGCATCCGGAGCGCAGCCTCGTGGATGAATGCTCGGAGCGTCGTCCTGCCTGAACGGACTATCTGCTGCCGCTGCACCCGGAACGCGGTGCGGACATCGATCTCCGAACGGGACAACGGGGGATAGACCCTCGTGAAGACTGCAGAGGCGTAGCTCCCGGTCTGTAGCAAGCCGGGGATGTAAGTGGTCGTGCAGGTTGAGAGCGCTGTCGCATAGCTCTCGATCTCCGCGACTTCGAGGAAGTCCGTTGTCAGGATCTCGCGATACTCCTCCCACCACCCTCGTCCGCGTTCGGCGATCATCTCGGCGAGGGCGTTGATCAGCGGGGGATTGTCGCAGTTGCACGTGTTGGCGATGGCACGGAGGCGGTCGACGCTGATGCCGATCCGTCCGGATTCCATCTGGGTGACCTGGGCAGGGCTCATGCCGACGATGCGGCCGAGTTCTGAGCCGCCGTATCCAGCCCGTTCGCGCATCCGCCGTAGCTCGGTGCCAAGCCTGCGCTGGCGGAGTGTTGGGTTGGAGCGTGGAGGCATGAGTTCCTTCCGAAGTCAGTGCAGCCAAGTCTGCCGCGATCGTCGAGCGTGGGTCCACCGGTTACCACCGTAGGGGGAACTTCCGCAAAGAGTGGAAAATTGGATACTTGGCTGCGCTATGGTCAATGTCACACCGATCCGATGGATCGTCAGGCCTGGCTGTTGTCATGCCATTTCCCTCTTCGCATCTGGGGAGAAGTCCCATGCGTCACTTGAACACGCCCTCGTTCGCCATCGCCCGCCAGTCCCTCGGCGACACCATGTCCCGCGTCGGCTGGGCGCCGTCCTCGATCTTCGACGCGCAGCTCGCGCTGTGCGAACTCCTCGTCAACGCCTGGCGGCACGGGGCGACCCCTGCTCCGATCGTCCAGATCATCTCCGTCGACCGCACCCTCCGGGTCTCGGTCACGGACGAGAGCCCGATCGCCCCTTCGACCCAGGCCCTCGGCCTCCTCGCCGAATCGGGGCGGGGCCTGCAGCTCGTCGAGGGGCTCACCCACCGGTGGGGCGTCGACCCCCAAGAGCGTGGCAAGTCCGTCTGGTTCGAGCTGCGGCTGGACGCCGCTGCGTGAGCCGCCGACGCCGGCCGATGCAGCCGACCGATCCCCGGATCCCCGGGTACACCGACGCCCACGTCCGCACGCTCCTCGCCGAACTCCACGAGCGCGGCAAGAAGTTCGGCCTCATCTGGCCCTCCGCCGACACCGACCAGACCATCGACGGTCGCCCCCTCGTCTGCTTCAACACGGCTCCGGTCTCGACCCTCCTCAACCTCCTCACCCTGCTCCTCGACGCCGAACGCGAGCGCCCGTGCGATTCCTGATCGGGGCGGCCTTCGCCGTCCTCCTCGCCCTCGCGTTCGCCACCGTCGCGCTGGGCGTCATCACCGCCCTCCGCGCGACCCCGCCCGAACCGGACGAGGACGCCTGATCCCCGCCCGCCCCCGCCGCCCGACCGCGCCGGGGGCTGCGGCACGATTGACCTCATGGCAGAGCGGCGATACGAGTACGCACCGGCGAACACCCTCCTCGGGCTCCTCCAGCGCGGGCGAGGCCAAGGTGCCCTGATCGCCGCCGAGGACCCGGCCGCTGCCGCCGAGCTCGTCCACGGCTGCATCCGCTACGAGTGGGCCTGGGATCCGGTGACCGACCACCGGTCCCGCTACCTCGCCCGCCTCGTCCGGGACCTCAAGCTCCCCATCGCCCCTGTCGCCGAGCTGCTGTCCGCCGACGAGTACGCCTTCCACCGCGCCCTGGACGTCCTCGAACTGCTGGCGATCGTCGACGCCGATGCCCTGGAGGCCCTGCGGGCGTACGTCCGGGACGGCGAGCGCTGGATCACCGTCCTGGAGCGGATGGCGGAGGGCTACCCCGTCGAATGGTGGGACGACCTCGCCGACACCGCCCGCCGGCGCCTGGCCGAAGGTCGGGGCGGCCGGCAGAACCCCTGGGGCCGCTGCTGGGAGCGCTGGGGCATCGCCGTCCCCCTGTCCCGCCTCGCCCACCGCCCCATCCTGGTCTCCGAGCTGCCGAACGACGACCTCCTGCGCCTGCTCGCCGACCCCGCCGAGTCCGAGGACCGGAAGTCCGACGCCCTCACGCAACTCTTCTGCCGAGCCCCCGACCCGCGCGTCCTCCCGCTCGTGCCCGCCCTCGGCACGGCGGACGGCAGCTCCGAGCTCGTCCCGTTGACGGGCGTCGTCATCAAACTCGACGCCCTCGCCCTCCCCGCCGCCCGCGAGTGGGCCGCCTCCACCACACCCTGGCTGGCGAAGATCGGCCACGTCGTTCTGGCCCGCTTCGGCGACACCCAGGACGTCCCCGTCCTCCTCGAAGCCCTGGAACGGGCCTGGGCCAACCAGACCTGGTCCGGCCCCGGCTACATCGCCGCCGCGCTCGGCCGCTCCGGCCCGGCCGCCGCCGAAGCCGCCTCCCTGCTGCGCCGCTTCTGGCTGCAGACCCCGCACTCCTCCGAGCGCGCCCTCTACCTGGACGCGCTCGCCGCGATCGGCGCCGCCGGCCTGCCCGAGGCGTACGCCGAATCCCTCTGGGACTGCGAGGCGAACGCCCGCCTGCTCGGTGTCGAGCAGGCTCCCGACCGTCCGTATCTCCTCCGCCGGATCGCCGGGCTGCGGGACGATCCGCTGGAGAAGCCGGAGGTCCGCAAGGCCGCCGAGGCGCGGCTCGCCGGCTGACCGACCACTTCGTCACAGTCCCTCGACCAATCGCGAACTTCGAGGTTTGGCGGCGTCGTTGGGCTCTATTGTGATCCCCGAACGTGCACCGGGTCCCGCCAGTCCGACCCGGCTGCCGACGACGTTTGGGGGGCACATGCGTGAGTGGGACGGATTCCTGGCGGAGGACAACTACGGCGTGGAGGAGAGCAGTGCTTCGTTCGCCGCCGAGACCGAAGTCGAGGTCCACGAAGTCGACGTCGTCGAGGTCTCGGAGGTCAGCTTCGAGAGCTACCTCTCCGTGACGGAGACCTTCAGCGCGGCGGCTTCCCACGAGTCCGAGGCCGCCCTCGGCCACACTGCGGCGGGCGGCGACCACGCCTCCGACGACAGCGGCCTCACGCACGGCCACGAGTACGGTCACGACAGCGGCCACGACGGCGACTCGGCGTTCGACGGCCTGGACCTGTTCTGACGACGGCTCTTGTCGAAGGAGCAGCTCGATGATCCCCGGTCGCCTGGCGGGTTGGGCGGGCACCACTCACGTCCGGTTCGTCTCGGACGCGGGCCAGGCGGTGCTCGACATGCCCGTGGTCAGCGCGATGCTGGCGATCCCCGCGATGATCGGCTCCGAGCGGGCGCACGCGCGCCAGGCGCCCTCACTGCCGGACGCGCTCCGGGTGAAGGTGTTCGACCTCGCCGGGCTGATCGAGAGCAGGATCTCCCAGGGCGTCTACGAGCTCGAAACCGTGGAGATCCCGACCGGCCACAAGCTCACCTTCCAGTTCCTGCACCAGCAGGCGGCGATCCGCTCCCAGCTGCCCGTGCGCACACTGTGCGTCTGCCAGGACTGCAAGCACGCCAAGGTCGTCAACCTGGACCTGAAGCGGGTGCAGAAGAGGAACCGCCGCCTGAGCATGGCGGTGTCCCTGCTCGGCGCGACCGCCGGGAGCAAGGACGCCAACCCCTTCCAGGTGTTCAGCACGGTGTTCCGCCAGGCCAAGCTGGATCCCGACTTCGTCTGCGCGCGCTGCGAGAGCACCAAGTCCTACGAGCGCCCGGTGACGTTCTGCCCCGGGTGCGGCGACCAGCGCGAGGAGGCTGTGCTCACCACCTGCGGCAAGTGCCGGCACGACTTCCGGAACCTGGTGCGCGGTGCACGCATCTGGGACGACACGCCACCGGCGCCGCCGGTGCCGCCCCCGCCCGCGGCCCCACCCCGGCCCCTGCTGCCGCCCCCGCCCGCAGTACCGCCCCCGCCCGTAGTACCGCCCCCGCCGGCGGCGCCGCCGGCCACCGGGTTCGGGCCGGCGCCCGCCGACTACCCGGCGCAGGCCGCACCGGCACCCGCACCCGCGCCCCAGCCGGTGCCGCCGCTGCCCCCGCCCTTCCCGTCGCCCTCCCCGTCGCCGGACAACCCGTACGCGCAGCCCGCCGACGCGCAGCGCCGCCGGTACTGCACGATCTGCGGCCGGCAGTCCGAGACGCTGCGGAGCGTGCAGGTCCCGCGGGACGGGGGCTGGCAGCGGTTGACGGTCTGCGCGGCGACCGTGGGCAGCCCGGGCTGCTCCCCGCCGTCCGCCGAATAATCACCGTCGAATAATCACCGGCGGCGTCGGCACGGGCTGCGGCAGGATGGGCCGCATGCCCGAGGAGACCGAGGACGACGCCGACTACTACGCCCCGTCGAAGACCCTCCTCGGCCAGCTCCAACGCGGCCGGGGAGAGGGTGCGATCCGGGCAGCCCGGAACCCCGCCGAAGCGGCCGACCTCGTGTACGCCTGCGTCCGCCGCGACTGGCGGTGGGACTGGCTGGTCGACGACCGCTCGCTCTACCTGGCCCGGCTGATCCGCGACCTGGAGCTGCCGCTCGGTCCGGTGGTCGAGGTGCTGACCACCGGCGACGAGTACGGCCACGACCGGGCCGCCGAGATCCTGCGCCTGCTGGCGCGCGGCGGGTCCGAGGAGGCCCGGGAGGCCGTACGGCTGCACGTCCGGGAGGAGGAGCCGTACCCGCCGGTGGAGCGGAAGCAGCAGCCCAGCCCCCTGGCCGAGTTGGACAATCCCGCGCTGCTCGCCCTGCTGGCCGACCCGGACACCTCGGAGGACGACAGGATCGAGGCCCTGCGGGTCCTGCGCCGCCGCGACCCCGACCCCGGCCTCGTGCCGCTCGTCCCCTCCCTCACCGAGGCGGACGGCGAGCGCCCGCTGGTCCTGCTGAGCGGCAACATCACCAGGCTCGGCGCCCTCGCCGTGCCCGCCGCCCGTGAGTGGGCCGCCTCCGGCACCCGCTGGCTGGTGTGGCAGGGCCTGACCGTCCTGGCCGAACACGGCGAGGCCCAGGACGTTCCCGCCCTCCTCGCCGAGCTGCAGCGGGACTGGGCGGACGACGTCTGGTGCGGCCCGGAGCGGATGGCGCGGGGCCTCGCCCGCCACCCCGCGGAGGCCGCCGAGGCCGTCCCGCTGCTGCGGCGCTTCTGGCTGTACACCCCGCACTCGTACGAGCGCCCCGCCTACCTCGAAGCCCTGGCCGCGATCGACCCGGCCGGCCTGGACGCCGCACACGCCGAATCGCTCTGGGACTGCCAGGACGACGCCCGGCTGCTCGGGATCGAGCGCGCCCCCGACCGCCCCCACGTCCGGGAGCGCCTGGCCGAGCTCCGGGACGATCCGATCGAGGCGTCCGAGGTCAGGAACGCCGCCGCCGCGCGACTCACCGGGCTGAGCTGAGGGCCCTCCTCCCGGGCGGGGGGACGCGGCACGGGGGAGCTAGAGTGGACGCGTGAACGTGTGAGTGATGGTCCGGACCCCGTGAGGTGTTCCGGGCCACATCCATTTCCCGGGCATCCCCCCTGCGACCTGCGCGTTCACCGGCGCACCAGACCAGCACCAGCCTCCGGAGGCCCCGCCTTGAGCGATCAGCCGTTCGCGCATCTGCACGTCCACACCGAGTACTCGATGCTGGACGGTGCCGCCCGGCTGAAGCAGATGTTCAAGGAGGTCGAGCGGCTGGGCCAGACCCACGTCGCGATGACCGACCACGGGAACATGTACGGCGCCGCCGAGTTCCACAAGCAGGCCACGGCCGCCGGGATCACCCCGGTGATCGGCATCGAGGCGTACGTCGCGCCCGAGTCCCGCTCCAACACCAAGCGCGTCCTGTGGGGCCAGCCGCATCAGAAGAAGGACGACGTCTCCGCGTCCGGCGCGTACACCCACAAGACCATCTGGGCCCGGAACAAGGAGGGCCTGCACAACCTCTTCAAGCTGACCTCGCGCTCCTACGCCGAGGGCTGGCTGGTGAAGTGGCCGCGGATGGACAAGGAGCTGATCTCCGACCTGTCCGGCGGCCTGATGGCGACCACCGGCTGCCCGTCCGGCGAGGTGCAGACCCGGCTGCGCCTGGGCCAGTTCGACGAGGCGCTGAAGTCGGCCGCCGACTACCAGGACATCTTCGGCAAGGAGAACTACTTCCTGGAGCTGATGGACCACGGCCTCGACATCGAGAAGCGGGTCCGCGACGGGCTGCTGGAGATCAGCAAGAAGCTCGGCATCCCCCCGGTCGTCACCAACGACTCGCACTACACCACCGAGGCCGACGCCGGCGCGCACGACCTGCTGCTCTGCGTGCAGACCGGCAAGAACCTGTCCGACCCGGACCGCTTCCGCTTCGACGGCACCGGCTACTACATCAAGTCCGCCGCCGAGATGTACGCGCTGGACTCCTCGGACGCCTGGCAGGAGGGCTGCCGCAACAGTCAGCTCCTGGTCGCCTCGCGGGTCGACACCGAGGGCATGTTCAAGTTCAAGAACCTGATGCCCCGCTTCCCCATCCCGGAGGGCTTCGAGTCCGAGGCGGACTTCTTCAAGTCCAAGGTCTGGGAGGGCATGGACTGGCGCTTCCCGGAGGGCTACGACGAGGAGCACAAGAAGCTCGCCGAGTACGAGATGGACACCATCATCCAGATGGGGTTCCCGGCGTACTTCCTCGTGGTCGCCGACTTCATCATGTGGGCGAAGAGCCAGGGCATCGCGGTGGGCCCCGGCCGTGGTTCGGCGGCCGGCTCGCTGGTCGCGTACGCGATGGGCATCACCGACCTCGACCCCATCCCGCACGGCCTGATCTTCGAGCGCTTCCTCAACCCCGAGCGCATCTCCATGCCCGATGTCGACATCGACTTCGACGAGCGCCGGCGCGGTGACGTGATCCGGTACGTGACGGAGAAGTGGGGATCCGACAAGGTCGCCATGATCGTCACGTACGGCACCATCAAGGCGAAGGCCGCCATCAAGGACTCCTCGCGGGTCCTCGGCTACCCGTACGCGATGGGCGACCGGATCACCAAGGCGATGCCGCCGGACGTCATGGGCAAGGGCATCCCGCTGTCCGGCATCACGGACAGCAGCCACCCGCGCTACGGCGAGGCCGGCGAGATCCGCGGGCTGTACGAGAGCGACCCGGACGTCAAGAAGGTCATCGACACCGCGCGCGGCATCGAGGGCCTGATCCGCCAGCCCGGCGTGCACGCGGCCGGCGTCATCATGTCCGCCGAGCCGCTGACCGACCACATCCCGGTCTGGACCCGGCACACCGACGGCGTCACCATCACGCAGTTCGACTACCCGACTTGTGAAGGCCTCGGCCTCCTCAAGATGGACTTCCTCGGCCTGCGCAACCTGACGATCATGGACGACGCCGTCAAGGCGATCGAGAAGAACAAGGGCGAGAAGATCGAGCTGCTGAAGCTGCCGCTCGACGACAAGCCGACCTACGAGCTGCTGGCGCGCGGCGACACGCTCGGCGTCTTCCAGCTCGACGGCGGGCCGATGCGTTCGCTGCTGCGGCTGATGAAGCCCGACAACTTCGAAGACATCTCCGCGGTTCTGGCGCTGTACCGACCGGGCCCGATGGGCGTCAACTCGCACACCAACTACGCGCTGCGCAAGAACGGCCAGCAGGAGATCACCCCGATCCACCCGGAGCTGGAGAAGCCCCTGGAGGAGGTGCTCCGGCCGACCTACGGCCTGATCGTCTACCAGGAGCAGGTGCAGAAGGCCGCGCAGATCCTGGCCGGCTACTCGCTCGGCCAGGCCGACCTGCTGCGCCGCGCGATGGGCAAGAAGAAGAAGGAGATCCTGGAAGCGGAGTTCGTCCCCTTCCAGAAGGGCTGCCGCGAGCGCGGCTACTCGGACGCGGCCATCCAGGCGGTGTGGGACGTCCTCGTCCCCTTCTCCGGCTACGCGTTCAACAAAGCGCACACCGCCGGGTACGGGCTGGTCTCGTACTGGACGGCGTACCTCAAGGCCAACTACCCGGCCGAGTACATGTCCGGCCTGCTGACCTCCGTCAAGGACGACAAGGACAAGTCCGCGGTCTACCTGAACGAGTGCCGCAAGATGGGCATCCAGGTGCTGCCGCCGGACGTCAACGAGTCCGACTCGGACTTCACCCCGCACGGTGACACCACCGTCCGCTTCGGGTTGACGGCGATCCGCAACGTCGGCGGGCCGGTCGTCGAGTCGATGATCCGGACCAGGAAGGCGAAGGGGAAGTTCACCTCCTTCCCCGACTTCCTCGACAAGGTCGAGTCGGTGGTCTGCAACAAGCGGACCGTCGAATCCCTCATCAAGGCCGGGTCGTTCGACTCCCTCGGGCACACCCGCAAGGGCCTGAGCGCGCAGTTCGAGCCGATGATCGACAACGTCGTCGGCGTGAAGCGCAAGGAGGCGGAGGGGCAGTTCGACCTGTTCGGCGGCGACGCCACCACGGACGAGCCGAGCTTCGGGCTCGACGTCGTCTTCTCCGAGGAGGAGTGGGAGAAGTCCTTCCTGCTCACCCAGGAGCGGGAGATGCTCGGCCTGTACGTCTCCTCGCACCCGCTGCACGGCATCGAGCACGTGCTCGCCGACAAGTCCGACTGCGCGGTCGCCGACCTCGCCGAGCGGCCGGACGGGACGATCGTCACCATCGGCGGCATCATCTCGGGCCTCCAGCGGAAGATGACCAAGCAGGGCAACGCCTGGGCCATCGCGACGGTCGAGGACCTGGCCGGCTCCATCGACTGCATGTTCTTCCCGGCGAGCTACCAGCTCGTCTCCTCGCAACTGGTCGAGGACGCCGTGGTGTTCGTGCGCGGCAAGCTCGACAAGCGGGAGGACGTGCCGAGGCTGATGGGCATGGAGCTGTCCGTGCCGGACCTGTCGAACGCGCACGCCGAGGCGCCGATCGTCATCAACATCCCGAGCGGGAAGGTCACCCCGCCGCTGGTCGCCCGGCTCGGCGAGGTGCTCGGCAGCCACCGGGGGACCACCGAGGTCCGGCTGCGGCTGGAGAGCCGGACCAAGACGACGGTGCTGCGGCTCGACCGGCACCGGGTGAAGTCGGACCCGGCGCTGTTCGGGGACCTCAAGCAGTTGCTGGGGCCCAGCTGCCTGGCGGGCTCGGCCGGTTAGAACGGCACGGGGCGGCGCTCCGGGCCCCGCCCCTTTCTCGGGACCCGCTGCCTCAGGACCCGCTGCCTCAGGACCCGCTGCCCAGGCCCGGGGGGACCGCCGTGTGCAGGGCCGAGACGAAGGCCGAGATGGCCGGGTGGGAGCCCGCGCCGGCGCGGAAGGCGGCGCGGGTGCGGCGGTACATCGGCAGCCGGGTGAGGACGACCCCGGGCGGCTGCTGGGCCGTGCCCAGGTGCGGGACCAGGGCCACCCCCTGGCCGGCCGCGACCAGCGCCAGCACGGTGGTGAAGTCGTCGATCTGGTGCCGGATGCGCGGCGCGAAGCCCGCCGCCTCGCAGGCCCGGACGGCCATGGTGTGGCAGAGCGTGCCGGGCGGGGACATGATCCACGGCGCGGCGCGCTGCTCGGCGATCGTGCCGGCGGCGCGCCCGGCCAGGTACATCGGCTCGGTGAACAGCGGCCGGGTGAGCGCCAGGCCCGGCTCCGGGTCGGCCGGGACGAGGTCGTACTCGTGCACCAGCGCCACGTCCAGCTCTCCCGCCCGCAGCGCCGCGCCGACGCCCGCCGGGTCGACCTCGGTGACCATCGGCTCCAGCCCGGGGTGCCAGGCGGCCAGTTCGGCGAGTGCTCCGGGGATGATCGCCCGGGCCGCCGAGGGGTAGGTGCCGATCCGCAGCGGGCCGGCCAACCCCCGCTTGGTGTGGGCGAGTTCGGCGTCGGCCTGCTCCAGCAGGGCGAGCACCGCCTCGGCGTGCCGGACCAGCCCGAGCGCCGCCGGGGTGAGCGTCACCCGCCGCCCGGTACGCTCCAGCAGCGGGACACCGGCCTCCTTCTCCAGGACGGACAGCTGCTGGGACACCGCCGAAGGGCTGAAGGAGAGCGCCTCGGCGACGGCGGCGATGGTGCCGAGGTGGGCGAGTTCGCGCAGCAGGCGCAGGCGTCGGACGTCGAGCATCGGCTCAGCTTACGAGAAGCGTCACATACGTGAACTGGACCTGGGGATCCGCTCGGCCGCAGGATCGTGGGCATGGACCTCAAGGGCATCTACGTCCCCCTGATCACCCCGTTCGCCGCCGACGGCTCGGTCGCCCTCGACGCGCTGGAGAAGCTGGCCGCCGACCTGCTCGACGCCGGTGCGGCCGGCCTGGCCGCGCTCGGCACCACCGGCGAGCCCGCCGCGCTCACCGCCGAGGAGCGGGACACGGTGGTCGACGTCGTCGCCGCCGTCTGCGCCGGGCGCGGAGCCCAGCTGATCGTCGGCGCGTCCGGCGGCGACACCCGGGCGGTCGGCGAGGCGCTGGCCGCGCTCGGCGCCCGGGTGCCGGGCGCGGCGGCGCTGGTCACCACGCCGGCCTTCGTCCGGGCGGGCGAGGCCGGGACGGTCGCGCACTTCCGGGCGCTGGCCGCGAGCAGCCCGCTGCCGCTGGTCGTCTACCACATCCCGTACCGCACCGGGCAGCAGCTCTCCACCGCCGCGCTGCGCGAACTCGCCGCGATCGACGGCGTGGTGGGCGTGAAGTACGCGACCGGCGGGCTGGACCAGACGGCCGCCGAGCTGCTCGCCGACACCCCGGAGGGGTTCGCCTTCCTCACAGGCGAGGACGCCTTCCTGCCGCCGATGCTGGCCCTCGGCGCGGCCGGCGGCATCCTCGCCTCCGCGCACCTGGCGACCGGCCGGTTCGTCGAGCTGGACGAGGCCTGGCGGGCCGGGGACGTCGAGCGGGCGCGGGCGCTCGGGCACCGGCTGACCGGTCTGGCGCTGGCGGCCTTCACCGCGCCGAACCCCTCGGTGACCAAGGGCGTGCTGCACGCCCAGGGCCGGATCCCGACCCCGGACGTCCGGCTGCCGCTGCTGCCGGCCGGCGCGGCGGAGGTCGCGGCGGCGCTGGACCTCGCGAATGGTCTGGACCACTAGGGGCTGTCCGCGCCCCCTCTCACAGCGTGGAACACCAAGTCGTCCGAGGCCCGTGACAAGGCATGATGGGCAGTGTGCGGCTGTAGACGGCACCATCCAGAGGAGTAGTCGGAATGAAGATCGGCATTGTCGGGGCGACCGGCCAGGTCGGCGGCGTGGTCCGCGAGATCCTGGCGGAGCGCAACTTTCCGGTCGAGCAGCTGCGGCTGTTCGCCTCGGCCCGCTCGGCCGGGCGCACGCTGCCCTGGCAGGGCACCGAGGTCACCGTCGAGGACGCGGCCACGGCCGACTACACCGGCCTCGACATCGTGATCTTCTCCGCCGGCGGCACCACCTCCAAGGCGCTCGCCCCCAAGGTCGCCGCCGCCGGTGCCGTCGTCATCGACAACTCCTCCGCCTGGCGCCGCGACCCCGAGGTCCCGCTGGTCGTCTCCGAGGTCAACCCGGAGGCCGTCGCGAACCGCCCCAAGGGCATCATCGCCAACCCCAACTGCACCACGATGGCCGCCATGCCCGTGCTGCGCCCGCTGCACGAGGAGGCCGGCCTGGCCGCCCTCGTCGTCGCCACCTACCAGGCCGTCTCCGGCAGCGGCGTGGCCGGTGTCGCCGAGCTGCAGGAGCAGGCCGCCAAGGTCGTGGACGGCGCCGCCGGGCTCGCCCACGACGGCGGCGCCGTCGAGTTCCCCGAGCCCAAGGTCTACAAGAGGCCGATCGCCTTCAACGTGGTGCCGCTGGCCGGCGCCATCGTCGAGGACGGCTCCAACGAGACCGACGAGGAGCAGAAGCTCCGCCACGAGAGCCGCAAGATCCTCGACATCCCCGCCCTCAAGGTGTCCGGCACCTGCGTCCGCGTCCCGGTCTTCTCCGGCCACTCGCTGCAGATCAACGCCCGCTTCGAGCGCCCGATCAGCCCCGAGCGGGCCGTCGAGCTGCTCACCGGCGCCCCCGGCGTCGAGCTGTCCGAGATCCCCACCCCGCTCCAGGCCGCGGGCAGGGACCCGAGCTACGTCGGCCGCATCCGGGCGGACGAGACCGTCGAGAACGGCCTGTCGCTGTTCGTCTCCAACGACAACCTGCGCAAGGGCGCCGCGCTCAACGCCGTCCAGCTGGCCGAACTCGTCGCCGCGGAGCTGCGCGGCTGACACCCGAGGTGACGTTTGGCGGGCCCCGTCGTTGAACGGGGCCCGCCTTCGCGTTTCTTTGCGGATCGTTGGGGCGGCTGTTGCGGTACCGGGACATCCCCCGTGGTTCGGCGGGTGAACCAGTGGGAAAAGGTGACCCAACGATCGGGCGGCCACGGGGGCCCCTCACCCCACACGCCCGAACGACGGGCGACCGCCCACCCAGTCGGAACCCCCGAGGGCGAGCGGAAAGAAGGTGCGCGGATGGACCGCTGTGTCGTCCTGGTGGATGCCGGATACCTGCTGGGCGCCGCCGCCAGCCTGCTCGCCGGCGACCCGTCCCGCTCCAGGGTCACCGTCGACCACACCGCGCTGATCAGCGCCCTGCGCGAACGCGCGGAGGCCGAGACCGGGCTGCCGCTGCTGCGCATCTACTGGTTCGACGCGGCCCCCGACCGGCGCCCGATGCCCGAGCACCGGCGGCTGCGCGTCCTGCCCCGGGTCACCGTGCGGCTCGGCGCGCTCACCCGGGCCGAGGGACGCTGGGTGCAGAAGGGCGTCGACGCCGCGATGCACGCCGAGCTCTCCGAGCTCGCCCGCAACCGGGCCTGCGCCGACGTCGTGCTGATCACCGGCGACGGCGACCTGCTGCCCGGCATGATGACCGCCAAGGAGCACGGCGTCGCCGTCCACCTGTGGGCCCTGCAGGCGGCGGACGGCGACTTCAACCAGTCCGAGGACCTGGTCGGCGAGGCCGACGAACGGCGGGTGCTCGACCGCGAGTGGATCGAGGGCTCGTTCTCGCTGCGGGAGACCCCCACCGCCTTCCCGGCCCCCGGGTCGGGCGCCGCCCGGCACGAGATCGCCAAGATCCTCGCCGCGCCGCCCGCCGTGCCGTCCGTCGTCCCCGGTGTGGTCCCGGCGGCCGGCGAGCCCGCCGCCGCGGCCGCGCCCGAGGCGCCTGCCGCGAACGGGGCGCCGCAGCCCGCCGCCGCCCTGCGGGTCGTCCCGACGCCCAAGGACCTCGCCGGGCGGGCCCCGGCCGTCAGCCCGGTCGCCCCGGCCGTCAACGGGCAGGCCCACGGCCAGGCGAACGGGCACCCGCACGGGCAGGTCAACGGCCACGCCAACGGGCACGGCGCGGGCGGGCCGGTGCTGCGGTGGTCCTCCGACCGGGGCTGGGTGGACCGGCCCGCGCCGGAGCCGTCCGTCACCGCCGGTGACAACCTGCCGACGCTGGCCCAGCTCACCACCGCCGAACAGCGCTGGGCCGACCGCGAGGAGGACATCACCTCCATCGGGGGCGACGCCCACGAGGTCGGGCAGGTCTTCGCCCGGCGCTGGAGCGACCGGCTCGGCGACGTCGAGAAACTCACCGTGCTCTGGCCCGACTACCCGCGCATCCCGCACCGCGTCGACGGCGAGCTGCTGCGCTACGCCGCCCGCTTCGGGCTGCTCGCCCACAAGGACGACCAGATCGACGAGCACGACCGGTACGCGATCCGGGCCGGGTTCTGGAAGGAGCTCGCGGCCCGGGTGCCCGGCGGGTCCATGGTGGTCGACGACTGAGGCGCTCCCGGGAGCCCCGTCCGGCGGTCGGCGGCCGGTGCCCGGTGTCCGGTCGGCGCGTGTGAGCGCGTAGAGTCGTCGGTCGTGAACGAGACGGTCGGGAGAGCACCCCAGGACACCCCGCCGTGCATCGCCGTACGCGACCTCGTCCGGACGTACCGCACCGGGCGCGGCGCCGCCGCCACCGAGATCCGGGCCAACGACGGCATCGGCCTCACCGTCCGGCAGGGCGAGATCTTCGGGCTGCTCGGCCCCAACGGCGCCGGCAAGTCCACGCTGGTGCGCCAGCTCACCGGACTGCTGCGGCCGGACTCGGGCTCGGTCGAACTGCTCGGGCACGACATCGTGCGGCACCCCGAACGGGCCGCGAGGCTGCTCGGCTACCTCGGGCAGGAGTCGACGGCGCTGGACGAGCTGACCGTCGCGCTGGCCGCCGAGACCACCGGCCGGCTGCGCGGGCTCTCGCGCGCCGCAGCCCGGGCCGGGGCCGCCGAGGTGCTGACCGAGCTCGGGCTGGAGCCCATCGCCGCCCGTCCGCTGGCCAAGCTCTCCGGCGGGCAGCGCCGGCTCGCCTGCTTCGCGGCCACCCTGGTGGGGGAGCGGCCGCTGCTCGTCCTCGACGAGCCGACCACCGGGATGGACCCGGTCGCCCGGCGGGCCGTCTGGGGCGCCGTCGACCGGCGCCGGGCCGAGCACGGCACGACCGTGCTGCTGGTCACCCACAACGTGATCGAGGCGGAGACCGTCCTCGACCGGGTCGCCGTGATCGACGAGGGCCGGGTGATCGCCTGCGACACGCCCGGCGGGCTCAAGGCGCTCGTCGACGGCGACGTCCGGCTCGACCTGGTCTGGCGCGACGAGGCGCCGACCGGTGTCCCCGCCGTCGCCGCGCTCGCCGCCCGGGCCGAGCGCACCGGGCGCCGCTGGACCGTCCGTACCACCCCCGAAGAAGCCCGCGAGCTGGTCGCCGCCGTCACCACCGGCCCGGCCTTCGCGGCGCTCGACGACTTCACCCTCGCCACCCCGAGCCTTGAGGACGCCTACCTCAAGCTCGGCGGCCGCCACGGAGGACTGGCCAAGTGACGCTGCTCTCGGTGCCGCCGCAGACCGACCGGCGGGCCGCCACCCCGGCCCCGCTCGGCCCCTCCGCGCGGCTGCTGCCCGCGCTCGCCGCCGTCTACCGGGCGCAGCTCGCCCGGGCCCGGGTGGCGCGCATCCCGCTGCTGTTCGTGGCGACCTTCCAGTCGGTCGGCATCCTGGTGATGATGCGGGGCGTCGTCGACGCCGGGCAGACCTCGGCGGCGCGGTCGGTGGTCGCCGGGTCGAGCGTGCTGGTCGTCGCCTTCGTGGCGCTGAACCTGCTCGCGCAGTACTTCGGCAAGCTGCGGGCCACCGGCGGCCTGGACCACTACGCGACGCTGCCGGTGCCAGCGGCCTCGGTGGTGCTCGGGGCGGCCGGTGCGTACGCGTCGTTCACGCTGCCGGGGACCCTGGCGACGGCGGTGATCGGCGGGGTGATGTTCGGGCTGCCGCTCGGGCAGCTGTGGGTGCTGCTGGCCGTCGTGCCGCTGGCCGGTGCGGCGCTGTCCGGGCTGGGTGCCGCCTGCGGGCTGCTGGCCCCCCGGCAGGAGATCGCCACCATGCTCGGGCAGCTCGGCATGTCGGCGGCCCTGCTGCTCGGCGTGCTGCCCGTCGACCACCTGCCGCAGCCCGTGCTCTGGCTGCGGGACCTGCTGCCGTCCACGTACGGGGTCGAGGCCTTCGCCCGGACGTTCAGCCCCGACCCCGACTGGGCGATGGTGGCGGCGGACCTCGGGGTGTGCGCGGCGGTCGGGGTGGCGTCGCTGGCGGTCGCCACCTGGGCGTACCGGCGGGCCGTCTCCCGGTAGCTCCCGGGGCCGGGCGCGGTCCCGGGCGCGGGGTGTCCCGCCGTCCCGACGGCCGACGTGAAACGATGGGGCCCGTGACCGTACCGAACACACCTCCGGATCGCTCCGACGCCGACGCCGACGTGCGGGCCGTTCCGGACACCGCCCGCGACCCGTTCGCGCCCCCCACGGGCGCCCCGGAGGCCGGGGACGTCGTCCCGCTGCCCGCCGAGCTGGTGCCAGCGCCCACGGCCGGGCAGCGGCTGGTGCCCGAACTGCGGGTCGGGGCCGGGGCGGTGCTCGCCTGCCTGCTGGCCGGTGTGGTCATGGCCGGGCTGTGGGCCTGGCTCGCGCCCAAGGTGCCGCTCGTCGTCGACGGCGACCGGATCCTCTACGGGGACCCGGAGGGCGAGCAGCGGGCCGGGGCCGACGCGGTGTTCGTCCTCATCGCGCTGGGCGCCGGGATCCTCACCGCGCTCGGGGCCTTCCTGGTCACCCGCAAGCGCGGGGGCGGGATCGCGGTCGCGGTCGGGCTCGCCGTGGGCGGGCTCCTCGGCTCGATCGGGGCCTGGCGGATCGGGGCGTGGCTCGGGCCCAGCGACAACCTGATCGGCGAGGCGCGCAGGGTCGGCAACGGCGGGCACTTCGACGCGAGCATCGACCTCGGGGCGCGGGGGGCGCTGCTGGTGTGGCCGATGGCGGCGATGGTGGTGCTGCTCGCGCTGTCGGCGATGTTCGGCAAGCGGGAGGAGGACCCGCCGCCGTACTGGGGCACGCCGGCCGGCACGTACGGGACGCCTCCGGAAGGGGCGCCCGAGTTGCCCGAGGCACCCGGGGCGCCGGGGGCACCTGGGATGCCGGGGGCACCCGGGGCGCCGGGGGACCGGGTCCAGGGCTGAGAGCGGTGCGCGAGGCGGGAGGTCGACGGGTTCGGTACGGGCCCGGAGCCTTCCGCCTCGCGCGTTTCCCCGCCGTGGCCCCCGGGCGTCCCGTCAGCGGGCGATGGGGGCGGTGCGGGCGTCGGTGAGGGCGACGAGGTCGGCGGGGGAGAGTTCGACCTCCAGGCCGCGGCGGCCCGCCGAGACGTAGACGGTGGGGTGGGCGAGGGCGCTGGCGTCGACGACGGTGCGCAGCGGGCGGCGCTGGCCGAGCGGGGAGATGCCGCCGCGGACGTAGCCGCTGCTGCGCTCGGCGGCGGCCGGGTCGGCCATGGCGGCGCGCTTGCCGCCGACCGCGGCGGCGAGGGCCTTGAGGTCGAGCTGGCCGGCGACCGGGACGACGCCGACCGTCAGGGTGCCGTCGACGTCGGCGACGAGGGTCTTGAACACCCGATCGGGCGTGACGCCCAGCGCCTCGGCCGCCTCGCCGCCGTAGGAGGCGGCGGCCGGGTCGTGCTCGTAGGCGTGGACGGTGAACGGGACGGCGGCGGTCTCCAGGGCGACGGTGGCGGGGGTGCCCTGGCCGCCCTTCTTCGGCTTCTTGGCCATGGGTGGGGTGCCTCGCGTCAGTTGGGGCTGAAGGACTGGCGGGTGAGGTCGACGGCCGGCAGCGAGGGCAGCCAGCTGAGCACCGCGGACTCGCGGCGCAGCAGGTCGAGTTCGGTGCGCAGCCGCTGGGCGGTGTCCGGGCAGGCGAGCAGCTGCTGCTTGACCGGCGTCTCGAAGACCGAGGCGGCGGCGACGAGGTAGGAGAGCACCTGCGGGTCGTCCGGCAGTTCCTGGCGGCCGACCGTGCTGGCCTCGCGGGCGCCGGCCAGCCGCTTCTGGTAGACCCGGAACGCCCGCTCGACCTCGGCGGCCAGGGCGCCGGAGCCCTCGCCGGGGCGTTCCTCGACGGGCTCCACCTCGCCGGTGAGGTACGGGCCGGAGGCGTCGACCGAGCGCAGCACGAAGCGGGTGGTGCCGGTGACGAGCAGGTCGTAGCGGCCGTCCGGCTGCTGCTGGGCGGACGAGACGTCCGCCACGCAGCCGAGGTGGAAGACCGCCTCCAGTGGGTCCCCGGTGACGGTGCCGAGGCCGTCGAGCGGGCCGGCCGGGCCCTCCTCGGGGCGCACCGGGGCGACCTCGCGGCCGTCCTTGATGGCGACCACGCCGAAGCGGCGCGGTTCGTCCTCGGGGTGCTCCAGCAGGTCGGCGACGAGACGGCGGTAGCGCTCCTCGAAGACGTTGAGGGGCAGCACCAGGCCCGGGTAGAGCACGGTGTTCAGCGGGAAGAGCGGGAGCCGTTCTGTCACGGCGGACAGCGTAGTTCCCCCGGGGCCGGGCGTGCCCCGCGTTATCGCGCCCGAGGGCCTCAGCCGCGCTGCAGCATCCTGGTGGCGCCCGCGACGACGGTGGAGGCGAGCAGCCAGCCGACCACGACCAGCCCGGCGGAGATCCACTGCTCGGCGCCGCCCGGGTTCCAGGCGCCCTGGTTGAGGTCGACGATGGGCAGCAGCTGGTTGAGGGTGTACAGCACCGGGTTCCAGTGCGGGTGCTCGTCCGGCTTCAGCGGGTCCAGCGGGTGGGTGGCGAACCAGGTGCTGCCGAGCGCCCAGGCGATCAGCAGCCACAGGCCGGCCCGGCCGGGGCGGAAGCCGTAGCCGACCGTGACGTCCTGGACCAGGCCCCAGAACCGGCCGGGCATCGGCATGGTGGCCCGGCGGCGGCGCTGCTTGGCGTACTGCACCTCGCGGGCGTCGTCGTCGGCGCCGTCGCGGCGCAGCGCGGCGGCCATCTGCTCGTACGACTCCGGCTGGAACTCCACCGAGGAGCCCTCCAGCCAGGCGATGCGCTGCTGGATGGTGAAGGCCCCGACCGGGCGCAGGCAGTCGTAGACGAAGCCGGTCAGGTCGAGGTGCTTGCCGCGCGGCCAGGCGCCCGGGGTGTCGACCAGGTTGCCGATCCGGGCGCGGGACAGCGAGACCGGGCCGGTGGGGCGGGAGCGGCAGGTGAAGCGCAACTCGGGGGTGTGGATGCGGCGCAGCGACAGCTCGTCGCCGTCGGTGAGGTGGAACTCGCCGGAGATCAGGCAGGCGCCCTCGAAGCGACTGTCGGAGAGCCGGACCCGGCCGTAGGCGCGGAACGGGGTGATCGGGCCGTCCGGCGGCGGGATCTGGCCGTAGCCGGAGCCGTAGTAGCTGCGGGAGCCGATCCAGCCGATGTCCGCGGAGCCGGTCAGGTACAGGGTGTGGCCGACCGTGACGCGGACGGCGTTGAGGCAGGTGCGGTTCTGCGGGGCGGCCCGCAGCTGGGCGCCGCGCAGCGACAGCCGGCCGCCGATCCGGGCCGTACGGATGCTCAACTCGCCGTCCACCTCGATGCGTTCGGCCTCGAAGTCCTGGTGGATGGCGATCCCGTCGGCGGAGATCGCGCGGCCGTAGCGGTCGCCGCCGACCTTGGCCAGGTTGAGCAGCAGGTCGGTGCCGATCTTGGCGTCGGTGAGCCGGATGCCCTCGGGGACGCGGGAGCGGGCGAGGTGGAGGTCGCCGCTGGTGGTCAGCCGGGAGGCCTCCAGGCGCGGCAGCAGGCACTCGACCAGGCGCAGGGTGCTGGCCTCGGCCTCGGAGACCAGGACCTTGTGGTCGAAGCGGCAGCCGTACAGCTCCAGGTAGTGGGATATCCGGCCGCCGGCGAGGTTGAGCGCGCCGGTGACGAGCACGCCGTTCATCCGCAGCGAGGCGACCCGGCCGGGCACCGCCTCCGGGCCGGCCAGCAGCAGCTGGGCCACCACCTCGGCGCGCACGGTGCGTGACGAACCCCACGTCGCGGCGCCGAAGGGGTCGTCGGTGTCGGCGTCACCCGCGCGGCGGTCGAAGACGTTGCCGTGCCGAAACGCCTCCCAGAGCTCGCGTTCGGTGTCGGACCAGCCTTCCGGAGCCTCTGGAACGCACAGCATCTACGGTCTCCCCCCGTCCCCCGGTCGTCTCGCCCTTCGTATCACGGACTGATATGCGGGACCAGCGCTTCCGGGCACTCCTTACACTGGGTGGCGTGATCTCTCGAATCGACCTCCGCGGCTCGCTGGACGACCCGCGTGACCTGCTGCCCCGTGCCGAGTTCGACGTGGCGGCCGCCCTGGAGAAGGTGCGGCCGATCGCCGAGGACGTACGCCATCGCGGGGTCGCGGCGCTGATCGAGATCACCGAGCGCTTCGACGGCGTCCGGCTGGAGTCGACCCGGGTCCCGGCCGATCAGCTGACCGAGGCCCTGGAGACGCTGGACCCGAAGGTGCGCGCCGCGCTGGAGGAGTCGATCCGCCGGGCCCGCGCCGTGCACGCCGACCAGCGCCGCACCGGGCACACCACGCAGGTGGTGCCGGGCGGCACGGTCACCCAGCGGTGGGTGCCGGTCGAGCGGGTCGGGCTGTACGTGCCGGGCGGGCTGGCGGTGTACCCGTCGTCCGTGGTGATGAACGTGGTGCCGGCCCAGGAGGCGGGCGTGACGGGCATCGCGGTCACCTCCCCGCCGCAGAAAGAGTTCGGCGGGCGCGTCCACCCGACGATCCTGGCGGCCTGCGCGCTGCTCGGCGTCGAGGAGGTCTACTCGGTCGGCGGCGCCCAGGCGGTCGCGATGTTCGCCCTCGGCACCGAGGAGTGCGCGCCGGTGAACATGGTCACCGGCCCCGGCAACATCTACGTGGCCGCCGCCAAGCGCTTCTTCGCCGGCCGGATCGGCATCGACTCCGAGGCCGGCCCGACCGAGATCGCCGTCCTCGCCGACGACAGCGCGCTGGCGTCCGACGTCGCCGCCGACCTGATCAGCCAGGCCGAGCACGGCCCCACCTCCGGCTCGGTGCTGGTCACCGACTCCCCGGCGCTGGCCGACGCCGTCGAGGCCGAGCTGGCCGTGCAGGTCGCGCGGACCAAGCACAGCGAGCGCGTCGCCGAGGCCCTCGGCGGCCGGCAGTCCGGCATCATCCTGGTCGACGACCTCGACCAGGGCCTCACCGTCGTCAACGCGTACGCGGCCGAGCACCTGGAGATCCAGACCCGCGACCCGCACGCGGTCGCCGCCCGGGTGGTCAACGCGGGCGCGGTCTTCATCGGCCGCTGGACCCCGGTCTCGCTCGGCGACTACGCGGCCGGCTCCAACCACGTGCTGCCCACCGGCGGCTGCGCCTGCCACTCGTCCGGGCTGTCCGTGCAGACCTTCCTGCGCGGCGTTCAGGTCGTCGAGTACGACCGGGACGCGCTGGCGGACGTCGCCGCGCACGTCGTCAACCTGGCGAACGCCGAGGACCTGCCCGGTCACGGGGACGCCATCAAGGCTCGCTTCGACTGGACGGTGCCGGGGTCGTGACACGTATCGACGATCTGCCGATCCGGGACGAGCTGCGCGGCCAGTCCCCGTACGGCGCACCGCAGTTGGACGTGCCCGTCCAGCTCAACACCAACGAGAACCCGTACCCGCTGCCCGAGGAGCTGGTCGCCCGGATCGCCGAGCGCGTCGCCGAGGCCGCCCGCGGGCTCAACCGCTACCCCGACCGGGACGCCGTCGAACTGCGCGAGGGCCTGGCCGGGTACCTGACCCGCACCACCGGCTTCCCGGTCGCGCGCGAGCAGGTCTGGGCCGCCAACGGCTCCAACGAGGTGCTGCAGCAGCTCCTGCAGACCTTCGGCGGCCCCGGCCGCACCGCCCTCGGCTTCGAGCCCTCGTACTCGATGCACGCGCTGATCTCCCGGGGCACCGGCACCGGCTGGATCTCCGGCCCGCGGGGCGACGACTTCACCATCGACGTGGACGCCGCCCTCGCGGCCATCGCCGAACACCGGCCCCACGTGGTGTTCGTCTGCTCGCCGAACAACCCGACCGGCACCGCGGTCTCCGCCGACACCGTGCTGCGGCTGTACGACGCCGCGCAGGCCGCCCGGCCCAGCCTGGTCGTCGTCGACGAGGCGTACGTCGAGTTCTCGCACCGCGCCTCGCTGCTGCCGCTGATCGAGGGCCGCCCCAACCTGGTCGTCAGCCGCACCATGTCCAAGGCCTTCGGCGCCGCCGGGCTGCGCCTGGGCTACCTGGCCGCCGACGCGGCCGTCGTCGACGCCGTCCAGCTGGTGCGCCTGCCGTACCACCTGTCCGCCGTCACCCAGGCCACCGCGCTCGCCTGCCTGGAGCACACCGACACCCTGCTCGGGTACGTCGGCCGGCTCAAGGAGGAGCGCGACCGGCTGGTCGGCGCGCTGCGCGCGATGGGCCTGGAGGTGACCGACTCGGACGCCAACTTCGTCCAGTTCGGCCGCTTCGCCGACACCCACGCCGTCTGGCAGGCCATCCTCGACCAGGGCGTGCTGGTCCGCGACAACGGCGTCCCCGGGTGGCTGCGCGTCACCGCCGGCACGCCGGCCGAGAACGACGCCTTCCTGGACGCCGTCCGCAGAGTCACCAAGGAGCTGTAACCCCTCATGTCCCGCATCGGACGCGTCGAGCGCACCACCAAGGAGACCTCCGTCCTCGTCGAGATCGACCTCGACGGCACCGGCCGGACCGACATCTCCACGGGCGTCGGCTTCTACGACCACATGCTCGACCAGCTCGGCCGCCACGGTCTCTTCGACCTCACCGTCAAGACCGACGGCGACCTGCACATCGACACCCACCACACCATCGAGGACACCGCGCTCGCCCTCGGTGCCGCCTTCAAGCAGGCGCTCGGCGACAAGGTCGGCATCTACCGCTTCGGCAACTGCACGGTGCCGCTGGACGAGTCGCTCGCCCAGGTCACCGTCGACCTCTCCGGCCGGCCGTACCTGGTGCACAGCGAGCCCGAGGGCATGGCGCCGATGATCGGCGCCTACGACACCACGATGACCCGGCACATCCTGGAGTCCTTCGTCGCCCAGGCGCAGATCGCGCTGCACGTCCACGTCCCGTACGGGCGCAACGCGCACCACATCGTGGAGTGCCAGTTCAAGGCGCTCGCCCGGGCGCTGCGCTACGCCGCCGAGCACGACCCGCGCGCGGCCGGAATCCTCCCGTCGACCAAGGGTGCGCTGTGAACAACACCGCGATGATCCTCATCTTCGTCGGCCTCTTCCTGGCCGGCGGGGTGATCTCCTTCTGGAAGCAGAAGCAGTCCAAGAGCGTCATCCTGGTGCTCGCCATCGGCTCCGTGATGTGCCTGGCCTCGGGCCTGCTGCGCCTGTAGCCCCGCCGCAGAAAGACTGGACACCTGACCATGGGCAAGAACGTCGTCGTCCTCGACTACGGCTCCGGCAACCTCCGCTCCGCGCAGCGCGCCCTCGAACGGACCGGGGCGAACGTCACGGTCAGCTCCGACTACGACACCGCGATGGCCGCGGACGGCCTGCTCGTCCCCGGCGTCGGCGCCTTCGAGGCGTGCATGCGCGGCCTGAAGTCCGTCCGCGGCGACTGGATCATCGGCCGCCGGCTCGCCGGGGGCCGCCCCGTCATGGGCATCTGCGTCGGCATGCAGATCCTCTTCGAGAAGGGGGTCGAGCACGGCGTGGAGACGGCCGGCTGCGACGAGTGGCCCGGCACCGTCGAGCCGCTGGACGCCCCCGTCGTGCCGCACATGGGCTGGAACACGGTGGACGCGCCCGAGGGCAGCCGGATGTTCGCCGGCCTCGACGCCGACACCCGCTTCTACTTCGTGCACTCCTACGGGGTGCGGCACTGGGAGCTGGAGACCCACAGCGCGCGGATCAACCCGCCGCTGGTCACCTGGGCCACGCACGGGCAGCCGTTCGTCGCGGCCATCGAGAACGGCCCGCTCTGGGCCACCCAGTTCCACCCCGAGAAGTCCGGCGACGCCGGCGCCGCCCTGCTGACCAACTGGGTCAACACCCTCTGACCGTCTGAGAGTTGTATCTGATGAGCATGAGCCTTGAGCTGCTGCCCGCCGTCGACGTCCGCGACGGGCAGGCCGTCCGCCTGGTCAAGGGCGCCTCCGGCACCGAGACCTCCTTCGGCGAGCCGCTCGCCGCCGCCCTCGCCTGGCAGAACGCCGGCGCCGAGTGGCTGCACCTCGTCGACCTCGACGCCGCCTTCGGGACGGGCAGCAACTACGAGATGCTGCGCGACGTCACCGGCCGGCTGGACATCAAGGTCGAGCTGTCCGGCGGCATCCGCGACGACGAGTCGCTCGCCCGCGCCCTCGCCACCGGCTGCACCCGGGTCAACCTCGGCACCGCCGCCCTCGAAGCCCCCGAGTGGGTCGCCAAGGCCATCGCCGAGCACGGCGACAAGATCGCGGTCGGCCTCGACGTCGTCGGCACCACCCTGCGCGGCCGCGGCTGGACCCGCGACGGCGGCCAGCTCTTCGACGTGCTGCAGCGGCTGAACGACGAGGGCTGCGCCCGTTACGTCGTCACCGACGTCAACCGGGACGGCACCCTCACCGGCCCCAACCTGCAGCTGCTGCGCGACGTCTGTGCCGCCACCGACCGCCCGGTCGTCGCCTCCGGCGGCGTCTCCTCGCTCGACGACCTGCGGGCCATCGCCGGCCTCGTCGGCGAGGGTGTCGAGGGCGCCATCGTGGGCAAGGCACTCTACGAGCAGAAGTTCACCCTCGAAGAGGCCCTGGAGGCGGTTTCCGGATGACGGACGGGCGGATCGTACGCGGGCGGGTCGGCGGCTTCTCCCCCTGGGAGGAGGAGTTCGGGTTCGCCCGGGCGGTCGCCGCGGGCGACCACGTGCACGTCGGCGGTTCCACCGCGTGGGTGGACGGCCGGATCGAGCACGAGGGCGACCCCTACCAGCAGGCCCTCGCCGCCTTCGGCGTCGGGCTCAGCGCCCTGGCCGCGTACGGTCTGACCGCGGACGACGTCGTCCGCACCCGGATGTACATCACGCACGTCCGCGACGCCGAGGAGGTGGGCCGCGCCCACCGCGAACTCTTCGACGCCACCCGCCCGGTGGCCACCATGGTGGTGGTCGAGGGCCTGATCGACTCCCGGATGATGGTCGAGGTCGAGATCGACGCGTACCGAGCCGGGCTGGCAAAGACCCTGGAAGGCAATCAGCCGTGACCCTCGCAGTACGTGTCATCCCCTGCCTGGACGTCGACGCCGGGCGGGTGGTCAAGGGCGTCAACTTCCAGAACCTGCGCGACGCCGGCGACCCCGTCGAGATGGCCAAGCTCTACGACGCCGAAGGCGCCGACGAGCTCACCTTCCTCGACATCACCGCCTCCTCGGGTGACCGCGAGACCACCTACGACGTGGTCCGGCGCACCGCCGAGCAGGTGTTCATCCCGCTGACCGTCGGCGGCGGCGTCCGGGCCGTCGAGGACGTCGACAAGCTGCTGCGGGCCGGCGCCGACAAGGTCGGGGTCAACACGGCGGCGATCGCGCGGCCGGAGCTCGTCCGGGAGATCGCCCAGCGGTTCGGGCGGCAGGTGCTGGTGCTGTCGGTCGACGCCCGGCGGTGCCCGGAGGGCGTCGAGACGGCGTCGGGCTTCGAGGTCACCACGCACGGCGGGCGCCAGGGCACCGGGCTGGACGCCGTCGAGTGGGCGGGGCGCGCGGCCGAGCTGGGGGCCGGCGAGATCCTGCTCAACTCGATGGACGCGGACGGCACCAAGGACGGCTACGACCTGGACATGATCCGGGTCGTGCGCAAGGCCGTCTCGGTGCCGGTCATCGCCTCCGGCGGCGCCGGCAAGCTCGCCGACTTCGCGCCGGCCGTGGAGGCGGGCGCGGACGCGGTGCTGGCCGCGAGCGTCTTCCACTTCGGGGACCTGCGGATCGGCGACGTCAAGGGCGCGCTGCGGGCGGCCGGGCACCCGGTGCGGTGACCGCTCGTGCCGGAGGGCCCGCCGTTCGCCGGTGAACGGCGGGCCCTCCGGGCGTTCCGCTACTGCCGCGGCTCGCCCTTGATCAGCGCGAACGGAGCGCCGTTCGGGTCCGCCAGCCAGGCGATCCGGCCGACGTTCTCGACGTCCGAGGCCGGCATCATCACCGAGCCGCCGGCCGCCGTGGCCTTCGCGACCGTCGCGTCCACGTCGGCGGAGGCGAAGTACGGCGTCCAGGCGGCGTGCTGCTCCTCCTGCATGGTCGGGGCGATGCCGCCGAAGCTCGTCTGCTGCTGGTCGCCGTCCGCCGTCGAGATCACCCGGTAGCTCATGCCCGGGGACGGCTCGAACAGCTCCACCCGCCAGCCGAAGAGGTTCTTGTAGAAGGGGAACGCGGCGTCCGGGTCCGGTGTGTGCAGCTCGGCCCAGCACAGCGCGTCGTCGACGGAGACGGTCTCCAGGCCCTTGGTGCTCCCGGCCTGCCAGATCGCGAACTCGGCGCCCTGCGGGTCGGTCAGCGCCGCGAACCGGCCCTCCTGCATGACGTCCATCGGGGGGACCCTGACCTTGCCGCCGGCCTGCTCGACCGCCTTCGCGGTGGCGTCCGCGTCGGTGATCAGGAAGTACGTCGTCCACGCGGAGCGGGCGCCCGCGTCGAGGTTGCCGATCGCGCCCACGGTCTTGCCGTTCAGCTGCAGGAAGCCGTAGCCGCCCGCCTCGGGGACCTCCTGGAAGGTCCAGCCGAAGACCTGGTGGTAGAACGCGGCGGTGGCCGGGATGTCGGGGCTGCCCAGGTCGATCCAGCAGGGCGAGCCGGTGGGGAAGTCGGTGGTGAGCATGGAGTGGTGCCCTTCGACGGAGAGTGACCGGGCGCATCGGTCGGGCCCCGGCCACCTGCGAGTCTGCACCCGCCCACCGACATCCGCAGCCGGGGCGCGCCCGCGCGGCCGGCACAGGGACCCCACCGGCCCTGGTGGAATCCCAGGGCCTCACGCTTCCCGGCCTTCACTTCCGCACCTCTCGGGCTGGTCCCAAGATCGGATCTTCCTCCTGGTGTGGATTCGGTGATGGCCTATCGGCCGGGTGCGAAGGACCTCGCCGCCACCCGGTGCGGCTACTCCCCACTGCACGAGACCGTACGCAGCCTCCGGTTGCGGGCCCGGGACGGCGGATCCGCCTTCCCCGAGCAGCGCGGCCGGGCGGCCGCCTGGGCCCGCGACCACGCCGGCCTGGACACCGAGCTGCTGGACGTCCAACAACCTGAACCCCCCCTACGGGTCCAGCGTCTTCGTGCCGTGACGGCTCGTGGGCGGCGGGGGTGATTCGGAGTGGGAAGTCGGCCCGGCCGACTTCCCACCCCGGCGCTTCAGTTGAGGGTGTCGGCCAGGAGGGGGAGGAGACGGTCCCAGTGGCGCTGGAGGCCGGCCGGGTCGAAGACGTCGGTGTCGGACATGGTGAAGCCGTGGACGGTGGCCGGGTAGATCTCCGAGGTGTGGTCGACGCCTGCGGTGTCCAGGGCCCGGTTGAGCTCGGCCAGGGCCTCGGGGGTCAGGTCGCTCGCGGCGTGGCCGAAGTGGACCCGGGCGGTGAGCTTGGCGAAGAGCTCGGGGCCGTCGACGTGCACGGGGGCGTGGAAGGCGGCGACGGCCGTGACCGTGTCGGGGTGGGCGGCCGCGGTGCGCGTCGCCAGGAGGCCGCCGAAGCAGTAGCCGGTGACCGCCACGGGGCCGGGAGCGACCTCGGGTCGGGCGGCGAGGAAGGCGAGGTAGGCGTCGGCGTCGCGCAGGGTGTGTTCGGCGGTGTGGGCCTGGACCAGGGGCATCAGCTGGGCGACGACGGCGTCCCGGGCCTCGCCGCCGATGAACGCCGGGAGGTCGACCACGGGCGTCGGGCGGTGCCGGTAGAAGAGGTTGGGCACGAGCACGTAGTACCCGTGGTCGGCCAGTTCCTGGGCCATCTCGTGCAGGACGGGCCGGATGCCGAGGGCGTCCGGGTACATCAGCACCCCGGGGTGCGGCCCGCCCTCGGCGGGGAAGGCGGCGAAGGCGTCGGCCTGGCCGTCCGGGGTGGGGATCCGCAGGTTCGTGATGGGCATGGTTCCTCGTTGTCGTGGTTGATGTGCGTGGCAGCTGCGATCAACGCGACGAGGGGGAGCGCGTGCGGCGGCACAGGCTCCTCGGGCGGCGCTCAGCGGAGCACCGGGTCGCCAATTCGTGTGTGGCGCAAGGCCGTCCCGGTCGTCATGACGGTAGAACCTAGCCCACCGGGCCGGGCCGACGCCAACCTCACCGGCGGTCTGCCGACCGGTAGAGGGAGGCGACCACCCACCCGTCCGCCGGGGGATCGGGCCGCGTGAACACCACGGAGACGCCGGCTTCCGTCCGGATCGCGAGCTGATCGTCGAAGGTCAGGGAACCGTCCTGGCTCCAAGCGCAGTTGAGCCGTTCGAGGCCGTCGATCAGGGCCTCACGACTCGGGGCCTCGATCGTCGGCCGCTCTCCCGCACCGGTGCGGGAGGGGGATGCGAACCGGCCCTCGGGGTCCACCGTGTCGTAGCCGAGCAGCCACACCGTGCTGCCGTCGACCCACATCTCCAGGCTGCCGTCCTTGAAGCCGACGTGGCCGTCCGGGCCCGGTGCCGGAGCGGCCAGACCGGTGCCGCCGCCGAGCAGGAGATCCGCCTCCGCGCCGGACATGCCGACTCCGAACGGGCCGATCTCGCCGGTGGCCGCGAACGAGATCATCGAGCCGAGCATGGTGTCCATGTCGGGGAGGCTATCGGCGCGGTCCACCGGATTTCCCCGGCCCCTCCTCGTCTCCTCGTCTCCTCGTCTCCTCGTCCGAGGCAGCGGCCGGGGTCCTCGGGTCCTCAGCGCCCGGGCAGCGGGAGGACGTGGCGCAGGGCCTCCAGGGCGTCCGGGGTGCCGTCGACGGTGAGGGCGGTGCGGGCACCACGGCCGAAGGTGAAGAGGATCAACTCGCCCGGGTCGCCGGTGAGCTGGACGGCGGGGGTGCCGGCCGGGCCGAGGGTGAGGGTGCGGCCGTCCGGGTGGTGGAGCTGGAGGCGGACGGGGGAGCGGCGGCCGAGTTCGAAGCGGGCGATCATGGGAAGGCGGCGCCAGAGCGCCTCGGCGCGGCCGGGCGGGACGGGCTGCGGCGTCCAGTCGTCGGTGGCGCGCAGGACGTCCTCGGCGTGGACGAAGTACTCGACGGTGTTGGCGGCCTCGTCGGCGCCGGGGAGGGCGAACAGGGAGTAGACGGGCGGGCCGGAGCGGAACAGGCGCAGCAGTTCCTCGTACGGGCGGGTGGCGTAGTCGTCCTGCACGCGCTTGGTCCAGCCGGCGAGGGCGGCGACGCGGATGCCGGGGGCGGCGTCCGGGCGGCGCTCGCGGATCACCAGGTGGGCGGCGAGGTCGCGGGTGGTCCAGCCGGCGCACAGGGTCGGGGCGTCGGGGCCGGCGGCGGCCAACAGTTCGGCCAGGCGGTGGCGTTCGGCGAGGGCATGGTTCGACATGGCGCCAGCCTAGGGGCGCGCCCGCGCGGCGGGAACGTCAGCGGCGGTTCCTGAAGCGATCCCACCGCTGCGCCGCCCGCCACAGCCGCGCCGTCCACGCATCCGGGCCGTCCCCGGCGATCCCGGCCCACATCCGCGCCTGCGCCCGCGCGAAGGCGTCCACCGTCGCCGGATCGCCGCTCCGCCACGCCGGAACCCGGGCGGCCCAGGCCTCGGCCTCGGCGGGGCTGTGGCCGCCGGCCGCGATCAGCCAGACCACCCACAGGGCGGCGTCGATCCAGGGCGCCCCGCGAGTGGCCCACGCCTGTTGTGGTTGGTTCCCTCCCCTCCTGCGCAGGAAGTCGGTTCGGCCGACTTCCTGCGCAGGAGGGGAGGTGGTGCTCGGCGGCCCCGGCCCGTGTGGCCGGGGCTGCTGTTGCTTGGGGTTCCTGGGGAGGGTGTTCGGGTGGGCCCGCGTCACCTGACGCGGGCCCACCCATGAGGCGGCCCGGCCGAATCGGCCCGGCCGCCCGTGAGTTGTTGCGTTGCCTGTGATGCGCGGCCACTCCTCGTACGAGGAGTGGCCGCGCGATCGCTTTCTCTCCGCCTCGCCGCTTCAGGGGTGGAGGGGGCCGGTGAGTTTGGGGCCGCCGCGTTTTTCGCTGGCGGTGAGGGTGCAGGTGTAGTCCCGCCAGCCCTGTTGGTAGTTGGCCTGGGCGGGGCCGAACTGGCGCTCGTAGTAGGACCTGCCGTCGCCCTGGCGGGCCTTGGCGGCGGCTTCGGCGTCCTTGCAGCCCTCGCGCATGGCGAGGGCGATGGGGATCTCGCCGGTGAGGCCGTCCGGGAGTTTGAGGTCGGCGATGGCCTCGCCGTCGTGGTCGCCGGCGCAGGGGCGTTCCTCGGCCCGGGTGATCACGGGGCTGAGCTGGGGGTGGTCGAAGCAGGTGCCGACCGGGAAGAAGGCGTACGGCGGTGGCGGCTTGGTGGGGGTGGGTGTCGGGGTCGGGGTCGGCGTGGGGGTGGCCGTGGGGGAGGGTGGCGGCGGTGCGGCGGCGGGTTTCTTGTCGTCCTGCGGCCACAGGAGCACGGTGGCCACCACCGCGAGCAGCGCGGCGAGGACGGCCGCGACGGTGAGGACCAGGCCCCGGGACGGGCGGGAGCCGGCGGGCGGCTGCGGCGGCTGCTGCTGCTCGGTGGTCATGGCCACGAGGATGGCCCAACCGGGCCCCGCCCGGCAGGCGGTTGGTCGAAGTCGCCCGGAACGGACCCGGCTCCGGACGCCCCGACGACGGCCCGGGCCGGGCTGACACAATGGCGTCATGAGCACCACACCAGCCGTTCCCGGCAGCACCGCCCTGGCCCCCGAGATCGCCGCCCGCCTCAAGCGCACCGAGGACGGCCTGCTCCCGGCCATCGCCCAGCAGTTCGACACCGGCGAGGTGCTGATGCTCGGCTGGATGGACGACGAGGCCCTGCACCGCACCCTCACCACCGGGCGCTGCACCTACTGGAGCCGCAGCCGCCGCGAGTACTGGGTGAAGGGCGACACGTCCGGCCACGTCCAGGCGGTCAAGTCGGTGGCGCTCGACTGCGACGGCGACACCCTGCTGGTCCGGGTCGACCAGAGCGGCGCGGCCTGCCACACCGGCGACCGCACCTGCTTCGACGCCGACGTGCTCCCGCTCTCCTGACCCACGACCACCACCAACATCTCCAGAAGGTGCCGCCCAGCATGGATCTCGAAGCCTTCCGCAAGCTCGCCGTCGACACCCGGGTCATCCCGGTCACCCGCAGGCTCCTCGCGGACGGCCTCACCCCGATCGGCCTCTACCGCAGCCTCGCCGCCGAGCGGCCCGGCACCTTCCTGCTGGAGTCCGCCGAGCAGGGCCGCAGCTGGTCCCGGTACTCCTTCGTCGGCGTCCGCAGCGCCGCCACGCTCACCGTCGGCCCGGACGGCGGCGCCCGCTGGCTCGGCACCCCGCCGGTCGGCATCCCCACCGAGGGCGACCCGCTGGAGGTGCTGCGCGCCGCCCTGGACGCCCTGCACACCCCGCGCCAGGTCGACGACGGCCTGCCCCCGCTCACCGGCGGCTTGGTCGGCTACCTCGGCTACGACGTCGTCCGCCGCCTGGAGAAGCTGCCGGACCTCAACCCGGACGACCTGAAGCTGCCCGAGCTGACCCTGCTGCTGGCCACCGACCTGGCCGTCCTCGACCACGTGGACGGCACCGTCCTGCTGATCGCCAACGCCGTCAACCACAACGACCTGGCGACCGGTGCCGAGGAGGCGCACGCCGACGCCGTCGCCCGTCTGGACGCGATGGAGGCCGACCTCTTCAAGCCGGTCGACCCGGGCCTGGCCACCTTCACCCCGGTCGGCCCCGGCGAGGTGCACTCGCCGTTCGGCGGCGAGCCGTACCGTGCCGCCGTCGAGGAGATCAAGGAGCGGATCCGGGCCGGCGAGGCCTTCCAGGTGGTGCCCTCGCAGCGCTTCGAGGCACCCTGCCCGGCCTCCGCGCTGGACGTCTACCGGGTGTTGCGCACCACCAACCCCAGCCCGTACATGTACCTGTTCCGCTTCCCCGGCCCGGACGGCGGCGCCGAGGGCGGCTTCGACGTGGTCGGCTCCAGCCCGGAGGCGCTGGTCAAGGTCACCGACGGCGAGGCGATGGTGCACCCGATCGCCGGCACCCGGCACCGCGGCGCCACCCCGCACGAGGACGCCGCGCTGGCCGCCGAGCTGCTCGCCGACCCGAAGGAGCGCGCCGAGCACCTGATGCTGGTCGACCTCGGCCGCAACGACCTGGGCCGGGTCTGCGAGCCGGGGAGCGTCGAGGTCGTCGACTTCATGCAGGTCGAGCGCTACAGCCACGTGATGCACATCGTCTCGACGGTGACCGGCAAGGTCGCGCCCGGGCGGACCGCCTTCGACGTGCTCACCGCCTGCTTCCCGGCCGGCACCCTGTCCGGCGCGCCCAAGCCCCGGGCGATGCGGATCATCGAGGAGCTGGAGCCCACCCGCCGCGGCCTGTACGGCGGCTGCGTCGGCTACCTGGACTTCGCCGGGGACTCGGACACCGCGATCGCGATCCGCACCGCGGTGCTGCGCGACGGCACCGCGTACGTGCAGGCAGGCGCGGGCGTCGTCGCCGACTCCGACCCGCACGGCGAGGACACCGAGTGCCGCAACAAGGCGGCCGCCGTGCTGCGCGCCGTCGCCACCGCCAATACGCTGCGGACGCCGGAACTGTCCTAACAGGCGCATCAGGGAGGCGGCCGGGATGTCGCAGGTGCCGCACGACGAGCTGCGCTGGGTGTTCGTGCTCGGCGCGGCCGGGCAGATCAGGGACGAACTGGCGGGCCACGGCCGGGTGCTGTCCCGGGTGCTGATCGACTTCCCGGCCGAGCCCGGCCCGCTCGCCCCGGACCTGGCGGTGCTCGCCCCGGCCGCCGTCCGCGACGAGCGGGGCCGGTTCCGGGCCGGGGACGTCGCGGCGGCGCTGGAGCTGGCCCGGCCGGGCCTGGCCGAGGTCGGACGGGCGTACGCGCGGGCCGGCGTACCGCTGTACGTGGTGGTCGACCCGGCGGCCGCCGCCTGCACCGTCCACACCGCCCCGGCCCCCACCGGGGTCTACCGGGAGGCCGAACGGGTGCCGTACGGCAACGACCTGTTCCTGCCGCTCGGCGGGCGGACGCTGGTGCTGCGCAGCGACGACTTTCCCGTCGAGGCCCCCACCCCGGGTTCGGGCCCGGGCGTCGGCCGGGGGATAGTGGACGGGTGACCGACCAGAGCCCCGCCCCCGCCGCCCCCGACCGCCGCACGCTCGGCGTGATGCTGCTGCTGACCGTGCTGAGCGCCGTCCTGGTGCTGACCGCGGTCGGCCGGGTCTGGTCCGAGGGCCGGGCCGGGAACCTCGACGTCTCCGTCACCGGCAGCACCATCTCCGAACTGCCCGGCGGGCTGGCCCTGGTGGGCCTGGCCGCGGCCGTCGCGGTGTTCGCGGTGCGCGGCGCCGGTCGGCTCGCGGTCGGCGCGCTCACCCTGCTGGCCGGCCTCGGCGCGGCCGCCGCCTCGGCCGCCGGCGCGGGCGACACCACCGCCCTGGACAGCGAGGCCGGCCGCAAGCTGGCGCTGGCCGGCTCCGCCGCCACCGAGGTCTCGCACAGCGCCTGGCCGTGGGTCGCGCTGGCCGGCGGGCTGCTGCTCGCCCTCGCCGGGCTGCTCACGCTGCGCTACGGCCGCGGCTGGCCGGCCATGGGCACCCGCTACGACGCCCCCACCCGCAAGAGCCCGGCGAAGGCCGACACCCCCGCCGACCTGTGGAAGGCCCTCGACCGGGGCGAGGACCCGACCGCCGTCTGACCTCCGGCTGTGTGACGCGATAGACCCGCCACCCGCTTTGGGCCGCCGGTGTGTGGCCCGGCACAATGGAACCCGTCAACCCGCCGGCGGCCCCGCAGGCCCGGCCGGGCCCCGAGAGCCAAGGAGCACCACCGATGGCAGCAGCAGCACACGGCCACACCCCCGCCGCCTGGACCGGCGTCGTCATCGCCTTCATCGGCTTCGGCGTCGCGGGCGTCGCGATGATCCTCCCGTCGCCGCTGCTGGTCTGGGCCGGCCTGGCGGTCGTCGTGGTCGGTGGCATCGTCGGCAAGGCCATGGCGATGGCCGGCATGGGCAAGCAGCCCAGCGCCAACGTGTACAAGTCGGTCGAGGAGCAGACCAAGGCCCGCGAGGCCGCCGCCCTCGCCGCCGCCTGACGGCACGGCGCCGGACGACTTTTCGTACTGCTGAACGGCGGGCGCGACGCGCCCGCCGTTTCGTTCCGTCCGGGCCCGGCGCGGGCACAATCGGGGCGTGAACGCCGCTCCCACCGCCTCCGCCCCGCCGCCCGTGCTGCGCCGGCTGGGCCCGCCGCTGGCCGCGCTGGCGGCGGTGGCCATGCCCGCCGCGTACGTCGCGGTGGTGGACCCGAACGCCCCCGGGCACTACCCGGACTGCCCCTTCCTGGCCGCGACCGGCTGGTGGTGCCCCGGCTGCGGAGGCCTGCGCTGCGTCCACGCGCTGGCCCGCGGCGACCTGACCTCCGCCCTGCACGACAACGCCGCCGCCGTGCTGCTGCTCGGCGTACTGGCGGTGCTCTGGCTGCGCTGGGGCTGGGCGGCGCTGACCGGCGGCGCCTCGCCGAGGGTGGCCGTGGGGGCCCGGCGGTGGGCGCTGATCGGGTTGCTGGTGCTGGTGTTCGCGGTCGTGCGGAACCTGCCGGTGGGCGCCGGGCTGGTCCCTCCACTGGTCTGAGCCGGCGCCGGTCCCGGCTCCGGTTCCGCCTCGAACCGGCCCCGATCCGGCGCCGGTTCGGCCCCGGTTCCGCGCCGCCGCCTCGTCCGCTTGCTGCGAGTCCACTTGTTGCCAGCGGGCCCCGGTTCCGGTGGAAATTCGGTGAAGCCGCAGCTGGGGGCGGTCCTGACCGGCGTCCGCCCAGCGAGACGCGCGCCGGGCGGATGCCCCTCGCGCCCCCCGGTGCCGATACCATCGAAGTGCCGGCGGGCCCATGCCCGCGTCGGCTCCCGCTCGCGAACTGTGCAGAATATGGGGGCTCCCGAGTGAGTGTGCTCGACTCGATCATCGAAGGGGTCCGGGAGGACCTCGCCGAGCGGCAGTCCCGGGTCTCCCTGGACCAGCTCAAGGAGCTGGCCGCCAAGGCCCCGGACGCCAAGGACGGCGTCGCCGCGCTCAAGGGCGACGGTGTCCGGGTGATCTGCGAGGTGAAGCGGTCCAGCCCCTCCAAGGGCGCGCTCGCCGCGATCGCCGACCCGGCCTCCCTGGCCCGTGACTACGCGGCCGGCGGCGCCGCCGCGATCAGCGTGCTGACCGAGCGGCGGCGCTTCGGCGGTTCGCTCGCCGACCTGGACGCGGTGCGCGCCGCGGTGGACACCCCGGTGCTGCGCAAGGACTTCATCGTCACCGCCTATCAGCTGTGGGAGGCCCGTGCGCACGGCGCCGACCTCGCGCTGCTGATCGTCGCGGGCCTCGACCAACCGGCCCTGGTGTCGCTGATCGAGCGCGCCGAGTCGATCGGCCTCACCCCGCTGGTGGAGGTGCACGACGAGGAGGAGATCAAGCGCGCGGTGGACGCCGGCGCGAAGATCATCGGCGTCAACGCCCGCAACCTCAAGACCCTCGAAGTGGACCGCAACACCTTCGGCAACGTCGTCGACGCCATCCCGGACGGCATCGTCAAGGTCGCCGAGTCCGGCGTGCGCGGCCCGCTCGACGTGATCAACTACGCCAACCTGGGCGCCGACGCCGTCCTGGTCGGCGAGACCCTGGTGACCGGCAAGGACCCGCGCGCCGCGGTCGCCGACCTGGTCGCGGCCGGCGCCCACCCGGCCGTCCGGCACAAGGACTGACGCGCACCGATGAAGATCGCCACCCGACTCGCCCCCGGCTGCCGCCCGCGCGGCTGCCGCGCGCCCGCACGCCGGGTGCTGGGGCGTCGGGTGCGGTACGTCATCGGCTGCGAGCCCGGGCAGGTGCCGGGGCGGCGATGGCGCGGGACGCACGGCTGACACCGGCCGATCAGACGTCACCGTCGTCCATCTCCCACCAAGGGGAAACCACCATGTCCGAGAAGGACTACCTGCCCGGCGCCCAGGTGCCGGACGCCCGCGGCTACTTCGGCGCGTACGGCGGCCGCTTCATCCCGGAGGCGCTGGTCGCCGCCGTGGAGCAGGTCGCCGAGGAGTACGAGAAGGCCAAGACCGACCCGGCCTTCCTCGCCGAGCTCGACGGGCTGCTCAAGGACTACACCGGCCGCCCGAGCCCGCTGACCGACGTCCACCGCTTCTCCGCCGAGGCGGGCGGCGCGCGCATCCTGCTCAAGCGCGAGGACCTCAACCACACCGGCTCGCACAAGATCAACAACGTGCTGGGCCAGGCGCTGCTCACCAAGCGGATGGGCAAGACCCGGATCATCGCCGAGACCGGCGCCGGCCAGCACGGCGTGGCCACCGCCACCGCCTGCGCCCTGTTCGGCTTCGACTGCACCATCTACATGGGCGAGGTCGACACCCGGCGCCAGGCGCTCAACGTCGCCCGGATGCGGATGCTCGGCGCCGAGGTGGTGGCCGTCAAGTCCGGCAGCCGGACGCTGAAGGACGCCATCAACGAGGCGTTCCGGGACTGGGTCGCCAACGTCGACTCCACCCACTACCTGTTCGGGACGGTCGCCGGGCCGCACCCCTTCCCGATGATGGTCCGCGACTTCCACCGGGTCATCGGCATCGAGGCCCGCCGGCAGGTCCTCGACCGCACCGGGCGGCTGCCCGACGCCGTGGTCGCCTGCGTCGGCGGCGGCTCCAACGCGATGGGCATCTTCCACGAGTTCATCCCCGACGCCGGCGTGCGGCTGATCGGCTGCGAGGCCGCCGGCGAGGGCGCCGACACCCCCAAGCACGCCGCCACCCTCACCAAGGGCGACCCGGGCGTGCTGCACGGCTCCCGCACGTACGTCCTGCAGGACGAGGACGGGCAGACCATCGAGTCGCACTCCATCTCGGCGGGCCTGGACTACCCGGGCGTCGGCCCGGAGCACGCCTGGCTGAAGGACACCGGGCGGGCCGAGTACCGGCCGGTGACGGACGACGCCGCCATGCAGGCGCTGCGGCTGCTGTCCCGCACCGAGGGCATCATCCCGGCCATCGAGAGCGCCCACGCGCTCGCCGGGGCCCTGGAGCTGGGACGCGAGCTGGGGCCGGAGGCGACCATCCTGGTCTCGCTGTCCGGGCGCGGCGACAAGGACATGCACACCGCGGCCGAGTACTTCGGCCTGTACGACGAGCCGGCCGGCGGCGACGCGGCCACGGGGGGTAAGTGACCATGGCTTCGAAGCTCAGCGAGGCCCTGGCGGGTGCCAAGGCCGAGGACCGCGCCGCGCTCATCGGCTACCTGCCGGCCGGCTTCCCGACCGTCGACGGCGGCATCCGGGCGATCAACGCGCTGATCGAGGGCGGCTGCGACGTCGTCGAGGTCGGCCTGCCGCACTCCGACCCGGTCCTCGACGGCGCCGTCATCCAGACCGCCGACGACATCGCGCTGCGCGGCGGCGTGCGGATCAAGGACGTGCTGCGCACCGTCGGGGAGGTCGCCACCGCGCACCCCGGGGCCGCGGTGCTGGTGATGACGTACTGGAACCCGGTCGAGCGCTACGGCGTGGCGCGGTTCGCCGCCGACCTGGCCGCGGCCGGCGGCGCCGGCTGCATCCTGCCGGACCTGCCGGTCGAGGAGTCCGGCGAGTGGCGCAAGGCGGCGGGCGAGCACGGGCTGGACACCGTGTTCGTGGTCGCCCCCAGCAGCAAGGACGCGCGGCTGGCCGAGGTCACCGCGGCCGGCAGCGGCTTCGTGTACGCGGCCGCGGTGATGGGCGTGACCGGGACCCGGTCGGCGGTCGGCTCGCTGGCCGAGGACCTGGTCGCCCGCACCCGGGCCACCACCGACCTGCCGGTCTGCGTCGGGCTCGGGGTCTCCAATGCCGAGCAGGCCGCGGAGGTCGCGCGGTTCGCGGACGGCGTGATCGTCGGCTCGGCCTTCGTGAAGCGGATCCTGGACGCGGGCGAGGACGAGGCTGCGGCGCTGTCCGCCGTCCGCGAGCTCGCCGGCGAGCTCGCCGCGGGGGTCCGCCGGGGCTGACCCGCAGGTACCGGACCGAGGGCCCGTCACTCCACCCGGAGTGGCGGGCCTCCGGCGTTCCCGGTGACCCCCGGGAGGGACGGTCCGGGCGTCCGTCAAGGCGGGGGTGGGCCCCGAACGGGTGAACAGCGGCGGCGACACGCATCAAGGCGGGTTGACCGGCGTTGAGTGGAGGGACGAGTGCACGAACGACGTGCACGAGGTCGGCCGAGCGAGCGAAGGGGTGAGCCGGTGCCTGGTCTCCATCGGGGCGTGCTGCTGCGGGCGGCCGCCGCCGCGCTGGCGCTCGGCGCCGCGGTCGGCGCGCACACCGAGGTCGGGCACGCGCTGGCCAAGCGGGGGGCGGAACGGGCCGAGCGGGACGCCGTCGCGTGTGCGCACGCCGCGCGCTGGGACGCGGCGGAGCGGGCCGCGCGCACGGGCCGCGAGCCGGTCGACTGGGGGCGGCTGCCGGGCTGCCGGTGATCGCGCGGGTGTTCGCGTATTCGGACGTATCGTCAGGAAGCGTCACCCATCCGGCTTAATTCCGGAAAACGGAGGAACCGCCCTTCATCCCTTACGGTTCAGCAAGGAGTGAACGAGTTTCCCAAGGGGGGTTCCCTGATGGCCGGCCCGGCAGCGCAGCCCGGTGACTCCGCGCCCGGGCCGGCGGCCCGGTGGTCCGCCCGGGTCTGGACCGAGTGGCTCGGCCTCGCCGTCCGGCTCGGCCTCGCGGTGGTGTGGGGGTGGGCCGGGCTGGCGAAGATCGCCGACCCGGCGGAGGCCGCCCAGGCCGTCCGCGCGTTCGAGATCCTGCCCGAGAGCCTGGTCAAGCCGGTCGGCTACGGCCTGCCGTTCCTGGAGCTGGCGCTCGCCCTGCTGCTGGTGATCGGCCTCGGCGTCCGGCTGGTCGCCGCGGTCTCGGCGCTGCTGCTGCTCACCTTCATCGCCGGGATCGGCTCGGCCTGGGCGCGCGGCATCTCGATCGACTGCGGGTGTTTCGGCGGCGGCGGGCACGTCGACGAGTCCCAGACGAAGTACCTGCAGGAGATCCTGCGCGACACCGGCTTCCTGCTGCTGGCCGGCTGGCTGCTGTGGCGGCCCCGCACCAAGCTCTCGGCGGACGGCTGGCTGGCGAGCTGACCGGCCGCCACCCCGCCTGCCCCACCCCGCCCGCCCACCCCGTCCCTCCCCGACGAAGGCCCTTTCCGACCGTGGATGTCAAGGCAATGAGCGACAAGAACCGAGATGGCAAGCGCACCGCCCGCGAGCGGATGCTGGAGAAGCGGGCGGCCGACGAGGCGGCGTCCAAGCGCAAGAAGAAGCTGATCGTCGGCGGCGCCGTGCTCGCCGTGATCGCCGCTGCCGTCGTCACCGGCGTCGTGGTGCAGAACCAGCGCTCCAAGCCGGAGACCCCGACCGCCGCCCCGGCCGGGACGATCGGCGACAAGAACCTGGTCATCCCGGTCGGCGCGAGCAACGCGCCGTCGGTCCTCACGGTGTACGAGGACCCGCGCTGCCCGGCCTGCGGCATCTTCGAGCGCGAGTTCTCGGCGACGATCGACCAGCTGGAGGACGCCGGGAAGATCTACACCAACGCCCACATCGTGTCGTTCATCGACCGGGCCGTGCCCGGGAAGGGCTCGAAGTACGGCGCCAACGCGCTGGCCTGCGCGCAGGACGCCGGGCACTTCCGGGACTTCCACGACGTGCTGTACCGCAACCAGCCGGACGAGACCAGCGACGCCTTCGGCGACAAGGCGGTGCTGCTCAACCTGGCGAAGCAGGTGAACGGGCTGGACACGCCGGAGTTCCGGGCCTGCGTCAACGACGGCAAGTTCAACGGGTGGGTGTCCGCGGTCCAGCAGGACTTCGACAAGTCCAGCTACAAGTCCACCCCGACCGTGCTGCTCAACGGCCAGCCGATCTACCCCAAGAACGGCAACGACGAGATCACCCCGGCGAACCTGGCGAAGTGGGTGGACGCCGCCAACCAGGGCAAGCAGCTCGGCACGCCCGGCTCGCACGGGCAGACCCCGGCGCCCACCAGCACCGCCTCGGAGGCCAACAACCCGTCGCCGAGCGCCGGCTGAGCCCGCCCGTGCCCGCCGCCGCCCCCTCCCCGTCCGGAGGGGGCGGTGGCGTGTTCCGGACAGTGTTGTTCGATTTCTGTGACCCGGGGGGTATCCGGTGGGGGCACCGAACCCTGTAGCGTCGGAACCGCCATGGATATCGCCTACATTCCCAGCCCGTCGCGGTGCGTCCTCTACCTCGGACCGATCCCGCTGCGCGCCTACGCCTTCTGCATCATCCTCGGAGTCGTCGTCGCCGTCTGGCTCGGCAGCAAGCGCTGGGTCGCCCGGGGCGGTGCCAAGCACACAGTCGGGGACATCGCCGTCTGGGCCGTGCCGTTCGGCCTCGTCGGCGGCCGGCTCTACCACGTGATCACCGACGGCGGCCGGCTGTACTTCGCCGAGGGGAAGAACCCCTGGGACGCCCTCAAGATCTGGGAGGGCGGCCTCGGCATCTGGGGCGCGATCGCGCTGGGCGCGGTCGGCGCCTGGATCGGTGCCCGCCGCCGGGGCGTCCCGCTGCCCGCCTACGCCGACGCCATCGCGCCGGGCATCGCGCTCGCGCAGGCGCTCGGCCGCTGGGGCAACTACTTCAACCAGGAGCTGTACGGGCGGCCGACCACCCTGCCGTGGGGCCTGGAGATCGACAAGACGCTGCCCAACGGCGAGGTCGTCAAGGGCGTCTACCACCCGACCTTCCTGTACGAGTCGATCTGGTGCGTCGGCGTGGCGCTGCTGGTGATCTGGGCGGACCGGCGCTGGAAGCTGGGCCACGGCCGGGCGTTCGCGCTGTACGTGGCCGCGTACACGGTCGGCCGGTTCTGGACGGAGTGGCTGCGGATCGACGAGGCGCACGTCTACTTCGGGCTGCGGCTGAACGACTGGACCTCGATCGCGGTGTTCCTGGGCGCGGTCGCGTACTTCGTGATCGTCGGCAAGAAGCGGCCCGGCCGGGAGGACCCGGCGAGCATCGACCCGGCGGCGCACGAGGAGGCCGAGGGCGCCGGGGGCGCCGGGGGCGACCAGGGCAAGGCGGGTGGCAAGGCCGGGGAGAAGGCCGGGGAGAAGGCCGAGGAGAAGGCCGGGAAGGCGGCGGACGGGAAGTCCGCGGAAAAGAATTCGCCCCGGCCGGCGGACGGAAATGCGGCCACCGCCGTGGCCGAGAAGACCGGCAAGGACGTCAAGAACCCGATCTGACCTGGGATTTCCCCGCGTATTGAGGCCACCCTTCGCAAGGAATGCGAAGGGTGGCCTCACCGCTGTTCGGACAGCCTTACTTTGCTGGAAATGCCCAGGTCAGACGGGCTACGTTCAGGGCGGACGAACGAAAGACGGAGGGGAAGAACCGTGAGCGCGACCACCCTGGAACCCGAGGCCGGACAGCACCCCCGGATACCGGCGGCCGACCACCACCGGGACGTGAACGGCGGCTGGCTGCGGCCGGCCGTGTTCGGCGCCGTGGACGGGCTGGTGTCCAACTTCGCGCTGATGACCGGTGTGGTCGGCGGGGCGGCCTCGAACGGGACCGTGATCCTCACCGGCCTGGCCGGGCTGGCGGCCGGCGCCTGCTCGATGGCGGCGGGGGAGTACACCTCGGTGGCCTCGCAGCGGGAGCTGGTGCAGGCCGAGATCGAGGCCGAGCGGCTGGAGCTGCGGCGCAACCCGCACGGCGAGCTGGCCGAGCTGGCGCAGGTGTACGTCGAGCGGGGGGTCGACCCGGACCTGGCGCACGAGGTGGCGCGGCAGCTCTCCCGTGACCCGGAACTGGCGCTGGAGGTGCACGCCCGCGAGGAGCTGGGCATCGACCCGAACGACCTGCCCTCGCCGCTGGTCGCCGCCGGCTCGTCCTTCCTGTGCTTCGCGCTCGGCGCGCTGCTGCCGCTGCTGCCGTACCTGCTCGGCGCGACCTCGCTGCTGCCGGCCCTGGTGCTGGCCGCGCTCGGCCTGTTCGGCTGCGGTGCGGTGGTGGCCCGGGTGACGGCGCGCAGCTGGTGGTTCAGCGGGGCCCGGCAGCTGGTGCTGGGCGGGGCCGCGGCCGGGGTGACGTTCCTGCTCGGCCGGCTGATCGGCGGACACGTGGGGTGACCGCGGAATGACCCGGATCACTGCATGACTATGCCGGGCAGTGCGTGACGTTTCACACACGGACGTCGCGCGCTGCCCGGCTTCGTCTCATCATCCGGGCCCGGGAGCCGCGGATTCGCATCCGGGACCGGGGTCCGCGGGATGGATTCGCAGGCGTCCTTGATCGCTTCGCGTTGCGGGCCGGTTTCGCCCCTGTTTCAGGCCGTCGGGCGTTGGGCACAATCGTCGGGACGCGCACTGTGGCGCGCCCTCTCTTCCAGCCCCCTGACCTGCGCGTCCGTCCGCCATGTGGACGGGATATTCCGCTTCTCGGGATCCTGGGCATCATGTAACTTGCACCGCACCGCTTCACCGCATCAGGGCCAACGTCGTCCCTCCTTGCACCAACTTGCCGAAAGACGACGACGGGAGAGCCGATGCTGTCTGCATCCATGCACTCCGCCAACGAGCCCCAGGCCGGCGCCGCGCGCCAGCCGTACGCGCTCGTGCCGGATGCGCGACCTGCTGCTCAGGGCCTGTACGACCCGCGAAACGAGCACGACGCCTGTGGCGTCGGTTTCGTCGCCACGCTGACCGGCACCGCCGACCACACCGTCGTCGAGCAGGCGCTGACCGTGCTGCGCAACCTGGAGCACCGCGGCGCCACCGGCGCCGAGCCGGACTCCGGCGACGGCGCCGGCATCCTCACCCAGATCCCCGACGCCTTCCTGCGCGAGCAGGTCGCCTTCGAGCTGCCGGCGGCCGGCGGCTACGCGGTCGGAATCGCCTTCCTGCCGCAGGACGACGCGGCCGACGCCGCCGCCGTCGCGCGGATCGAGGCCATCGCGGCCGAGGAGGGGCTGACCGTCCTGGGCTGGCGCGACGTGCCGGTCACCCCCGACCTGCTCGGTGCCACCGCGCGCGGCGTGATGCCGCGGTTCCGGCAGATCTTCCTGAGCAAGGACGGCCTGGCGGGGATCGCGCTGGACCGGGTCGCGTTCGTGGTCCGCAAGCGGGCCGAGCGCGAGGCCGGCGTCTACTTCCCGTCGCTGTCCGCGCGGACCCTCGTCTACAAGGGCATGCTCACCACCGGGCAGCTGGAGCCCTTCTTCCCCGACCTGTCGGACCGCCGCTACGCGTCCGCCATCGGCCTGGTGCACTCGCGGTTCTCCACCAACACCTTCCCGAGCTGGCCGCTCGCCCACCCGTACCGCTTCGTCGCGCACAACGGCGAGATCAACACGGTCAAGGGCAACCGGAACTGGATGCGGGCCCGGGAGTCGCAGCTGGCGACCGACCTGATCCCGGCCAACAAGAACGGGCAGGGACTGGAGCGGATCTTCCCGATCTGCACGCCGGACCACTCCGACTCCGCCTCCTTCGACGAGGTCCTGGAGCTGCTCCACCTCGGCGGGCGCTCCCTGCCGCACTCGGTGCTGATGATGATCCCGGAGGCGTGGGAGAACCACGCCACCATGGACCCGGCCCGGCGCGCCTTCTACCGCTACCACTCCAACCTGATGGAGCCCTGGGACGGCCCGGCCTGCGTCACCTTCACCGACGGCACCCAGATCGGCGCCGTGCTCGACCGCAACGGCCTGCGCCCGGCCCGCTACTGGATCACCGAGGACGGCCTCGTCGTCCTCTCCTCCGAGGTCGGCGTGCTCGACATCGACCAGGAGAAGGTCACCCGGAAGGGCCGGCTGCAGCCCGGCCGGATGTTCCTGGTCGACACCGCCGAGGGCCGCATCGTCGAGGACGAGGAGATCAAGTCCGCCCTCGCCGCCGAGCACCCCTACGAGGAGTGGGTCGCCGCCGGGCAGATCCAGCTCGCCAAGCTCCCCGAGCGCGAGCACATCGCCCACACCCACGCCTCCGTCACCCGCCGCCAGCAGACCTTCGGCTACACCGAGGAGGAGCTGCGCGTCATCCTCGCGCCGATGGCCCGCACCGGCGCCGAGGCCCTGGGCTCGATGGGCACCGACTCGCCGATCGCCGCGCTCAGCGAGAAGCCGCGGCTCCTGTTCGACTACTTCGTGCAGCTCTTCGCGCAGGTCACCAACCCGCCGCTGGACGCCATCCGCGAGGAGCTCGTCACCTCGCTGCTGTCCAACCTCGGCCCCGAGGGCAACCTGCTCGCCGCCGAGGCCGCCGCCTGCCGCTCGGTCGGCATCACCTTCCCGGTGATCGACAACGACGAGCTGGCCAAGCTCGTCCACATCAACGCGGACGGCGACCAGCCCGGGCTGAAGGCCGTCACCCTGTCCGGCCTGTACAAGGTCGCCAGCGGTGGCGAGGGCCTGGCCGCGCGGCTCGCGGAGATCGCCGCCGAGGCCGACGCCGCCATCGCGGACGGCGCGCGGATCATCGTGCTCTCCGACCGGCACTCGGACGCCGAGCACGCCCCGATCCCCTCGCTGCTGCTCACCTCCGCCGTCCACCACCACCTGATCCGCACCAAGCAGCGCACCCAGGTGTCGCTGCTGGTCGAGGCCGGCGACGTCCGCGAGGTGCACCACGTCGCGCTGCTGATCGGCTACGGCGCCGGCGCGGTCAACCCGTACCTGGCGATGGAGTCCGTCGAGGACCTGGTCGCGCAGGGAGTCTTCATCGAAGGCGTCGAGCCCGAGAAGGCCATCAAGAACCTGATCAAGGCGCTCGGCAAGGGCGTGCTCAAGGTCATGTCCAAGATGGGCATCTCGACCGTCGCCTCGTACCGCGGCGCCCAGGTCTTCGAGGCCATCGGCCTCGCGCAGGGCCTGGTCGACGGCTACTTCGCCGGCACCACCACCAAGCTCGGCGGCATCGGCCTGGACGAGATCGCGAAGGAGACCGCCGCCCGGCACGCCAAGGCGTACCCGGCCTCCGGCATCCCCGCCGCGCACCGCGCGCTGGAGATCGGCGGCGAGTACCAGTGGCGCCGCGAGGGCGAGCCGCACCTGTTCGACCCGGACACCGTCTTCCGGCTGCAGCACTCCACCCGCAACCGCCGGTACGACATCTTCAAGCAGTACACGGACCGGGTGAACGAGCAGTCCCAGCGGCTGATGACGCTGCGCGGCCTGTTCCAGCTCGACGCGCTCGGCCGCGAGCCGATCCCGGTCGAGGAGGTCGAGCCGGTCTCCGAGATCGTCAAGCGCTTCTCGACGGGTGCCATGTCGTACGGCTCCATCTCGATGGAGGCGCACGAGACCCTGGCCATCGCGATGAACCGCCTCGGCGGCAAGTCCAACACCGGTGAGGGCGGCGAGGACCCGGAGCGCCTGTACGACCCGGCGCGCCGCTCGGCGATCAAGCAGGTCGCCTCCGGCCGCTTCGGCGTCACCTCCGAGTACCTGGTCAACGCCGACGACATCCAGATCAAGATGGCCCAGGGCGCCAAGCCCGGCGAGGGCGGCCAGCTGCCCGGCCACAAGGTCTACCCGTGGGTCGCCAGGACCCGGCACTCCACCCCGGGTGTCGGCCTGATCTCGCCGCCGCCGCACCACGACATCTACTCGATCGAGGATCTCGCCCAGCTGATCCACGACCTCAAGAACGCCAACCCGGCGGCCCGCATCCACGTGAAGCTGGTGTCCGAGGTCGGCGTCGGGACGGTCGCGGCGGGCGTGTCGAAGGCGCACGCCGACGTCGTCCTGGTGTCCGGGCACGACGGCGGCACCGGCGCCTCGCCGCTCACCTCGCTCAAGCACGCCGGCGGGCCCTGGGAGCTGGGGCTCGCCGAGACCCAGCAGACGCTGCTGCTCAACGGGCTGCGCGACCGCATCGTCGTGCAGACGGACGGGCAGCTCAAGACCGGGCGCGACGTGGTGATCGCCGCGCTGCTCGGCGCCGAGGAATTCGGCTTCGCGACCGCCCCGCTGGTCGTCTCCGGCTGCATCATGATGCGCGTCTGCCACCTGGACACCTGCCCGGTCGGCGTCGCCACCCAGAACCCGGTGCTGCGCGAACGCTTCACCGGCAAGCCCGAATTCGTCGTCAACTTCTTCGAGTTCATCGCCGAGGAGGTCCGCGAGATCCTGGCCTCGCTGGGCTTCCGGACGATCGAGGAAGCGGTCGGCCACGCCGAGCACATCGACGCCCAGGCCGCGATCGACCACTGGAAGGCCGCCGGGCTCGACCTGGCCCCGCTCTTCCACGTGCCGGAGCTGCCCGAGGGCGCCGCGCGGCACTGCACCACGACGCAGGACCACGCGCTGGACAAGGCCCTCGACAACCAGCTGATCGAGCTGGCCGAGGACGCGCTGGAGCGCGGCGACGCCGTCCGGGTGCAGCTGCCGATCCGCAACGTCAACCGGACGGTCGGCACCATGCTCGGCCACGAGGTGACCAAGCGGTACCGCGGCGAGGGCCTGCCCGAGGGGACCATCGACGTCACCTTCACCGGCTCCGCCGGGCAGTCCTTCGGGGCGTTCCTGCCCCGCGGCATCACCCTGCGGCTGGAGGGCGACGCCAACGACTACGTCGGCAAGGGCCTGTCGGGCGGTGTGATCGTCGTGCGCCCGGCGCGCGAGGCCGCGGCCATCGGCAACGACGCGCAGAACCACGTCATCGCGGGCAACACCATCGGCTACGGCGCCACCGGCGGCCGGATCCACCTGCGCGGCAAGGCCGGCGAGCGCTTCGCCGTCCGCAACTCCGGGGCGACCCTGGTCGTCGAGGGCGTGGGCGACCACGGCCTGGAGTACATGACCGGCGGCCGGGTCGTCGTCCTCGGCGAGACCGGGCGCAATCTCGCGGCCGGCATGTCCGGCGGCATCGGGTACGTCCTGGACCTGCGCCCCGCCAACGTCAACGACGGCATGGTGGGCATCGAGGCCCCCACCGCCGACGACCGCGAGTGGCTGCGCGAGACCGTCCAGCAGCACTACGAGGAGACCGGCTCCAGCGTGGCCGCCGAACTCCTCGCCGACTGGGGCAGCGGCGTCTCCCGCTTCTCCAAGATCATGCCGACCGACTACAAGGCCGTGCTCGCCGCCAAGGACGCCGCCGAGCGTGACGGCCTCTCCGAGGCCGAGACCACCCGCAAGATGATGGAGGCGGCTAATGGCTGACCCCAAGGGCTTCCTGACCACGCCCAAGCAGCTGGCGGAGCGCCGCCCGGTCGACGTCCGGATCAAGGACTGGAACGAGGTCTACGTCGAGCGCAGCCTCCTGCCGATCATCACCAAGCAGGCCGGCCGCTGCATGGACTGCGGCATCCCGTTCTGCCACAACGGCTGCCCGCTCGGGAACCTCATCCCCGAGTGGAACGACCTCGCCTACCGGGACGACTTCGCCGGCGCCATCGAGCGCCTGCACGCCACCAACAACTTCCCGGAGTTCACCGGCCGGCTGTGCCCCGCCCCGTGCGAGTCCGCGTGCGTCCTCGGCATCAACCAGGACGCGGTGACCATCAAGAACGTCGAGGTCACCATCATCGACAAGGCCTGGGACCGCGGCGGGGTCACCCCGCAGGTGCCCGAGCGGCTGTCCGGCAAGACGGTCGCGGTGGTGGGCTCCGGCCCCGCCGGCCTGGCCGCCGCCCAGCAGCTCACCCGGGCCGGGCACACCGTCGTCGTGTACGAGCGCGCCGACCGCGTCGGCGGGCTGCTGCGCTACGGCATCCCCGAGTTCAAGATGGAGAAGCGCCACATCAACCGCCGCATCGAGCAGATGCGCGCGGAGGGCACCCGCTTCCGCACCGGCGTCCACGTGGGCGAGGACATCACCGGGCAGCAGCTGCGCGAGCGCTTCGACGCCGTGGTGGTCGCCGCCGGCGCCACCACCGCCCGCGACCTGCCGGTGCCCGGGCGCGAGCTCAAGGGCATCCACCAGGCCATGGAGTACCTGCCGCTGGCCAACAAGGTGCAGGAGGGCGACTTCGTCGAGTCCCCGATCAGCGCCAAGGGCAAGCACGTCGTCGTCATCGGCGGCGGCGACACCGGCGCCGACTGCGTCGGCACCGCCCACCGGCAGGGCGCCGCCTCGGTGACGCAGCTGGAGATCATGCCGCGGCCCGGCGAGGACCGCCCCGGGCACCAGCCCTGGCCCACCATGCCGATGACCTACAAGGTCACCTCCGCGCACGAGGAGGGCGGCGAGCGGATCTACTCGGTCAACACCACCCGCTTCACCGGCGACGAGGACGGCAACGTCCAGGAACTGCACCTCGTCGAGGTCGAGTTCAAGGACGGCCGGTTCGAGCCGGTGCCCGGCACCGAGCGGGCCGTCCCCGCCCAGCTGGTCACCCTGGCCATGGGCTTCACCGGGACGGACGTCAGGAACGGTCTCGTCGAGCAGCTGGGAGTGGACCTCGACGCGCGCGGTAACATTGGCCGCGACGGCCGGTTCGCCACCAATGTCGATGGCGTGTACGTCTGCGGAGACGCCGGTCGCGGCCAGTCACTGATCGTCTGGGCCATCGCGGAAGGCCGTTCGGCCGCCGCGGCGGTGGACAAGTACCTCGGTGGCAAGACCCCGCTTCCCGCCCCGATCCGCCCCACCGACCGACCCCTGGTGGTCTGACCGGACCGGACGGCACGACCGGCCGCACACCCCCGAACCCCCGGCGCCGCATCGCCGGGAGCTCAACCCGCTGCCCCCGTCAGCGTCGCCGGGCCAACGCGGTCTCCTGGCGCCTGCCCTCTTCCCCGACCAGTTGGAGGGCGGGCGCCGTCGCGTTTCCGGCCAGTTTCGGACCGGCCAACTCACAGGGAAATCTCAGGAGTTGGGTCTACCCTGGACACTTTCCCGACGCGGTCAGGACAACCGCCTCGGGGAGGACTGTTGCTCGTCGGTGCCAGGTGGCAGACTGCCGCCGACGGCCGGGGGGCTGCGCGAGTGCGGAGGTTGACTTCGATGGGCACGATTCAGGCAAGCGGAGGCGCCACCGTACGGCGGCTTCTGCTCGGCACCCAGCTGCGCAGGCTCCGCGAGGCCAGAGGCGTCAGCCGCGAAGAAGCCGGCTATTCCATCCGCGCCTCCGAATCCAAGATCAGCCGGATGGAACTCGGCCGCGTCGGCTTCAAGGAGCGCGACGTCGCCGACCTCCTCACCCTCTACGGGGTCGACGCCGAACAGGAACGGGCCACCGTCCTCGGCCTCGTCCGCGCCGCCAACAGCAGCTCCTGGTGGCACGAGTACGGCGACATCCTGCCCACCTGGTTCCAGAACTACGTCGGCCTGGAAGAGGCCGTCGCCCGGATCCACAGCTACGAGGTCCAGTTCGTCCACGGCCTGCTCCAGACCGCCGACTACGCCCGCGCCGTCATCACCGCCGGCGGCCACGTCACCGGACCGGACGAGATCGACCGCCGCGTCGAACTGCGCCTGCGCCGCCAGCGCCTCCTCACCGGCGAGCGCGCCCCCAGCCTCGTCGCCGTCCTCGACGAAGCCGCGCTGCGCCGCCCCTGGGGCGGCCCCGGACTGATGCGCGGCCAGATCGACCGGCTGCTCGAACTCGCCGAGCTGCCCAACGTCCGGCTCCAGGTGATGCCCTTCGGCTCCGCCGGCCTCAGCGCCGAAGTCGGCGCGTTCAGCCTCCTCGGCTTCGCCGAACCCGAACTCGCCGACGTCGTCTACCTCGAACAGTTCACCACCGCGCTCTACCTCGACCGCCCCGCCGAGGTCGCCGAGTACCGCCACGCCATGGACGGCCTCCTCGCCGACAGCCTCAGCCCGGAGCGCAGCCGCGACCTCCTGCACGCGGTGCGCGGGGAGCTGTAGGGATCAGGCGGGGTAGCGGACGAGGCCGTCGGTGGCGAGCTCGAAGCCGAAGGGGGCCGGGATCGGCACGCGGTCGCCGAACCTGCCGTTCCACTGCTGGTGGTAGCCGCTGCCGGACGGTTCGGAGTAGAGCGTGATGTCGCCCTCGCGCGGGTCGATCAGCAGGTACAGCGGGATGCCCATCAGCGGATAGTCGCGGACCTTGCCGACCAGGTCGTTCTCGGGGTTCGACGGGGAGACGATCTCCACGGCGATCGCGGCCTGGTCGGCGGGCACCTGGTTGCCGCCCGACTCCAGCGGGATGTAGGTGAGGTCGGGGTTGCGCAGCTTGCCGACGTTCGGCGAGGCGAGGTCGGTGTTCTCGCTCGGGAACAGGCCGGCCGGGTCGTGCGCCTCGAACTGCCTGCGGATCAGCAGGAGGTTGCGCTGGTGGATCACGGACGGCCCGGCCATCATGATGATCTCGTCGCCGGAGATCTCGATCTTCCACCCGGCCGGAGGGGTCAGGCTCTGCGCGTACGCCAGCAGCCGCGCGTGGCGCTCGGGGATCTGGGACTCGCTCATGGCGCCATTCTTCCACCCGGAACGCGGCGAAGGCCGGCCGCGCGGGACGAGGCGTCCCGTGCGGCCGGCCTTCGCGAAGGGCCTTAGAACACCGGCTGGCCGGCGCGGACGAGGCGCCAGGAGTTGGTGAAGAAGTCGGCCGGGTCGATGACGCCCTTGGCCTTCACCCAGGCGATCATCGTGTTGCGGATCTCGTCGGAGTTCGCCCAGACCGACTTGGCCGTCGCCACGTGCGGGAAGTTGCCGCCGCCGTTGGCGCGGTAGTTGTTCACCGCCAGGACGAACTGCGCGGCCGGGTCGATCGGCTTGCCCTGGAAGCTGAGGTTCACGATCCGCCGGCCCTTGGGCTGGGCGATGTCGATGTCGTAGCTCAGGCCGTAGATCGAGTCGTAGTTGTAGTCCGGGGTGGTCTCGGCGCCCGTCATGGCGTCCTTGTCGACCGGGGCGCCCGGGGCCAGCTGGTAGTAGTACTTCGCCGAGAACTCCAGGTAGTCCTTGAGCTGGGCGCCCGTCAGGACGCGGGCCTCCAGGGTGTTCTCGTAGATGTACAGGCCGGCCGCGTCGCGCAGCTTGACCTGGCCGGACGGGATCAGCGCGGTGCGGTTGAACGGCGCGGCCTGAGCCACCACCGGCAGGTTGGCGTACTGCCCGCCCGCCAGCGCCGCCTTCACCGCGTCGGCCTGCACCCGGCCGATGAGGTCGATGATCGGGGTCGCCTTGAACCGGGCGTCGGCGATCGACAGCTCGATCTTGCTGGTGCCGATGTTCTGGTTGACGTACGCCACGACCTTCTTGTGCTGGCCGAGGATCGCGTTGCTGATCTCCGGGTTCTCCGGCACGGTGTTGGAGTTCAGCACCCGCGAGGACACCGACAGGACCTTCCAGCCGTCCTCGGTGAACTCGACCTCGAAGTCGAAGCAGCTCAGCCGCTGGCCCCAGCACAGCGGCTCGGACAGCACGACCGTCTTGCCGGTCTTCTTGTTGGTGATCAGGCGCTGCGCCACCTCCTTGTGGGTGTGGCCCACCAGCACCGCGTCGATGCCCGGGACGGTCTCGGCCATCTCGCCGGAGGCGTCCTCCGGCCAGGGCAGCTGGTCGCCGTAGGTGGTCGGCTCGTCGATGCCCGAGTGGGCGGAGACGACGATGACGTCCGCGCCGGCCGCCTTCATCCGCGGCACGTACTTGGCGGCGGTCTCCACGATGCCCGGGAAGACCATCTTGCCGCTGACGTTGGCCTTGTCCCAGATCGCGATGCCGGGGTTGGTGAGGCCGAGGATGCCGACCTTGAGCGGGGTGTCCTCGTCCAGCCACACCTCCTTGATCACGTACGGCTTGAAGGCCGGCTTCTCGTTCTTCGCGTGCAGCGCGTTGGCGCCCAGCAGCGGGAACTCCAGCTGGTCCTCGAAGGCCTTCACGGTCGGGATGCCGTAGTTGAACTCGTGGTTGCCGAGCGCGGCGGCGTCGTAGCCCATGAGGTTCATGGCGACGGCCATCGGGTGGTCCGGCACGTTGTCACCGTCGGTGGCGATCGGCTCGACCCGGGCGTAGTAGTAGGTCAGCTGGGTGCCCTGGATGATGTCGCCGGAGTCGATCAGCAGGCAGCGGTCCCAGCCCTTCTCCTCGCGCACCTGGTTGGCCAGGGTGGAGATCTTGGCGAGGCCGACCGCGTTGTGGGCCTTGTCGACGTACTCGGCGTCGGTGAAGTAGTCCCAGTTGAGCACCCGGCCGTGCAGGTCGGTGGTGCCCATGACGGTGAAGGCCTGCTTGCGGCCCTCCTGCTTCGGCTTCTTGCCCTGGGCGCCCGCCTTGTCCGGCTCGGCGGCCGCGGCGGCGGGGGCGGCGGCGATCGCGGCGCCGCCGACGAGAGCGGCACCGGCGGCGGTGGCGGCGGACCGGGCGACGAAGTCACGGCGGTTCAGGGACATTGGACGACTCTCCCGGGTGGGGACTGACGGTGAACGAACCGTCAACTGATGTGCTGAGGGACGTACTCGAATGCGGTACGCGGGGTGGTGCGACGGCGTCCCTGGCGCGATGACGCGCGTAGAGGGACGCGCGTAGAAGTGTGCCGTGCGGGCCGGGCGGATGGATAGCCCTCCGACGTTTCCAGCAGGTGAGATCTTGGCGACTCGCTCGTGACGAGGATGGGCGGAGGTGGGGCCCCGGATCAGGGCAGATCGGCCGTCAGGACCGCCACCGCCGCCCTCAGCTCACTCTCCGGATCCGGCGCGTCCGGCCCCGCCCACGGGCCCCAGGCCCGCGCCCGCAGGTAGCCGTCCACCGCCACCGGCAGCCGGTGGCGGACGATCAGCCGCACCGCCGGGCCCGGCTCGGCCGCCCGCAGCGCCGCCACCAGCTCGGCCACCCCGGCCGCGGCCGGCAGCGGGACCGAGCCGAGGAAGCCGGCGAGGGCGTCGAGTTCGGGATCGGGATCGGGATCGGTATCGGGAGAGGGGACGGGAACGGGCTTCGGCCTGGGGAGCGGAGTGGGAGCGGAAGCGGGAACGGGAGCGGACGTGGGGGTCGGCCCAGGGCCGGGCTCCGGGCCGCGGCCGGGGGTCAGCAGCGCGCCCGCCCCGTACAGGCCCGCCACCACCCCCGGCCACCACGAGCCGCCCAGCCCCGCGAAGTGCAGCCCCAGCCCGACCGCGCCGGCCCCGCAGCCCACCAGGTTCCGGGCCGACTCCAGGTACCCGAGCACCTGCCGGCCGAGCCCGTCACTGGTAGCCACGGATCTCCTCGAACACACCGTCCAGCGACCCGCCGCCGTCGAACAGCTTGCCGCCGCTCATGTCCGCCAGGCCCTGCAGCTGACTCACCGCCGCCTCCCCGAACTTGATCGGGAACACCGGGATCGACCTCTCCGCGGGCGGCAACCCGTCGTGGAACGTCTTGAAGTCCGCCTCCGTCGCGCCGTCGTTGCTCTCCCCGTCCGTCATCAGCACGATCGAGGTGAACCGGTCGTCGCCGGCCGCCGCCTGCTGCTGCTCGATCGACCGGTACGCCTGCTCCAGCGAGTCGTACAGCGCCGTGCCGCCGTCCGCGGACAGCGACTGCACGTCCGCATCGATCGACCTCAGCTCCGCCTCCGGGCCCGGCGTGCTGCCCGAGGACGGCACCAGGTGCGTCTTCGTCCACTTCACCGTCGACGCGAAGGAGATCATCGTCACCTGCTCGCGGTTGCGGAACCGGCGCGCCCCCCGGGTGTCGTCCGACCCCGTCAGCTTGGCCAGCGCGGCCTTCAGCGCGGTGATCCGCGGCCCGGCCATCGAACCCGAGGTGTCCAGCACGTACACCGTCCGCGACGGGCGGCGCAGATCGTTCTGGTACGAGGCCAGCAGGCCGTCCGCGACCGCCCGCGTGCCCGGGAACGGCAGCTCCCTGCGCGGGTCGGCCGGCAGCCCCGCCGCCGGCGCCACCCCGGCCGTCACCGGGCGGCGCAACGTCCGCTCGGAGAGCCGCTTCTGCGCGTCCGGCGTCAGCAGGTAGGCCGTCAGCTTCTGGAAGGCCTCCTTGCGGTCCGGCTGCGCCGAGGCCAGCAGCGACAGCGGGTAGTCCGCCGACACCACGCCGTCGACCGGACGCACCACCGTCAACTGCTGGTCCGGCGGCAGCGTCTTGTTCATCGACAGCAGCACCGACTCGTAGTTCACCAGCGCGCCCACCTTGCCCGGCTCGGCCCGGGTGTACGCCTGCGCCAGCCAGCCCGAGGAACCCGACGTCAGCTTCTGGCCGGTGAAGAACCGCTTCAACTGCGGCGTCGCCTTCTGCACGTCCGCCTCGGTCAGCGCCGCCCCCGCGCCCGAGAACGCCGACGCCACCGCGACCAGCGCCGAGAAGCCCGAGTTCGAACGCGACGGGTCCGACATGCCGTACGCCAGCTTGCCGGCGGCCGCCGCGTCCCCGATCTGCGCCCAGGTGACCTTCGAACCGTCCCCCCAGCCCAGACCGCTCAGCACCGAGGAGCGCACGCCCACCGCCACCGGGGACACCATCACCGGCGTCTCCGACAGCACCTTCGTCCGGCCCGTCTGGTCCAGCCGCAGGTACTGGTCCGACGGGAACCACACCGCGTCGAACTTGCCCTCCGCCCGGCCCGAGGACACCGTGTCCGCGCCGTCCAGGCTGCCCGTCCAGGTGAACTGCACCGACACCCCGGTGGCCTTCGCCGCCTCCTCCAGGACCGGCTGCACGTCCTGCAACTCGCTGCCCGCCAGGACGCGCAGCGCCCCCGCGGTCGTCGACGGCGTCGGCGGCTTCGGCGGGCTCGACGTACAGGCCGTCGCCGCCGCCAGCAGGGCCGCCAGCGCGACCGCCAGTCCACCGCGCCGCGCGCGCCGACCCCTCGTCAGGATGTTCACCCCTGGCCCCCCTTGGCCGCCTTCGTCAACTTCACCAGGTACTCCAGCGACGGCACGTCCGCCTGCTTCACGTTCGCCGACTTCAGGTCCGGCGCCAGCTTCGGCAGATGGTCCTTGGTCTGCTCCGCGAACGCGGTCGGCTGGTCCGCCGTCCGGAAGCCGAACTTCGCCTCCAGCGTGTGCAGCGCGTCGTCGTCGCGCAGCACCGACGCCAGCTTCTGGCCGTTCGGCGTCCGGGCCACCATCGTGTGGTCCGAGTACACCGTCGTGTCCGGGTACATCACCACGACCTTGTCCGCCGTCGACTGGCCCTGCAACGGCAGCGTGGCGACCTGCGACTCGTAGCCGAAGACCAACGGCCTGCCCACCCCCGCCTCGAAGTCCCGGAACGGCTCGTCACTGCTGCTCTTCTGCGCGCCCTGCAGCACCGTCGCCGTGTGCAGCACGTCCCGGACCGCCGCCACCCCCGCGTCGTCCGACACCACCTGGTGCTTGTTCGCCACGTAGGACAGCAGGGCCAGGTACAGCGCGCCCGAGGACGAACTCTCCGGATCCGTGGTCGTCACCAGCAGCCGGCCGGACAGGGCCGCGTTGCCCTTCGCCGCCGGCAGGTCCTCCCACCTGAGGCCCGACTGCAGCCCCGCCACGTAGGCGTCCATCCGGAAGGTCCACACGCCGGCCGCCGGGTCCAGGGTGGCCAGGGCGCTCTGCTGGAGCGCCTTCGCCACCGACTCGCGCGTGACGATCACCAGCGGCGAGTAGAACGGCACCGGCGGGGAGTCCCGCAGACCCCAGTTGCGCTGGATGTCCTGCGCCGGCGCACTGCTCGACGGGAACGCGAAGTCCAGCTTCGGATTCGACTTCGCCTGCTCGCGCATCGTCCACGAGCCGGTCGAATCAACCTGGACCACCAGGCCCTGCTTCGCCAACTCGGCCTTCACGTCGGCATTTTCGAAGAACGTACGCTTCTCCGAGCCGATCAGCCCGGTCACCGTGACGGTCGCCGGAAGCGGCTTGGGATCAGGGTCCTTCGAATCGTCGGGGATCAGCGCGATCGTCACCCCGCCCAGCAGTGCCAGCGCCGCCAGCACCCCCAGCACTCGCGATCGTTCCATCGTCGACGCATCCCCCTCGTCCACTACCCCGTACGGGTCATCACCCCCAGGGGTGACGAGCGTCCCGCCGGGCGCCGAGCACGAGCGGAAGTGACGGTGAATCAGAGGTGAACACCCCTTCACGGAATCGCATCGGCCCCCGCACCCGGGGCGGCCGCCCGCAGGGCGCTCGCACACCGATCCGAGGACGTGTCAGATTGTTCAACTCGCCTTCCGGCAACGGTCATCCCGCGGTCCGGACCCGCCTCGTGGTTACGCGCCGGTAATGCCTAGTCTCAGCACCATGCGCCGAGCAAAAATCGTCTGTACCCTCGGGCCCGCCACCGACTCGTACGACCGGATCAAATCCCTGGTCGACGCCGGGATGGACATCGCCCGATTCAACCTCAGCCACGGCACCCACGCCGAACACGAGGAACGCTACCGCCGCGTCCGCAAGGCCGCCGACGAGACCGGCCGCAGCGTCGGCGTCCTCGCCGACCTCCAAGGCCCGAAGATCCGGCTCGACACCTTCGCCCACGGACCCGTACTCCTCCAACGCGGCGACGAGTTCACCATCTCCACCGACAACGGCGTCGTGGGGGACAAGGACATCTGCGGCACCACCTACGCCGGGCTGGCCGGCGACGTCGGCCGCGGCGAACGCATCCTCGTCGACGACGGGCGCGTCACCCTGGAGGTCGTCGAGGTCGACGGGCCGCGCGTACGCTGCCTCGTCATCGAAGGCGGCCTCGTCTCCGACCACAAGGGCCTCAACCTCCCCGGCGTCGCCGTCTCCGTCCCCGCACTCAGCGACAAGGACGTCGCCGACCTGCGGTGGGCGCTGCGCACCGGGGCCGACCTCGTCGCCCTCTCCTTCGTGCGGAGCGGGCGCGACGTCGAGGACGTGCATCGCGTGATGGCGGAGGAGGGGCGCCGGGTGCCCGTCATCGCCAAGATCGAGAAACCGCAGGCGGTCGACAACCTGGACTCCATCGTCGACGCCTTCGACGGCGTCATGGTGGCCCGCGGAGACCTGGGCGTGGAGATGCCCCTCGAACAGGTCCCGCTCGTCCAGAAGCGCGCCATCAAACTCGCCAAGCGCAACGCCAAGCCCGTCATCGTCGCCACCCAGATGCTCGACTCGATGATCAACGCATCCCGGCCGACCCGCGCCGAGGCCTCCGACGTCGCCAACGCGGTGCTCGACGGGACGGACGCGGTCATGCTCTCCGGCGAGACCTCGGTCGGGAAGTTCCCCGTCGAGACCGTCAAGACCATGGGCCGCATCATCGAGGCCGCCGAGGACGACATCCTCGCCGCGGGCCTGCCGCCGCTGACGGCCGGGACCAAGCCGCGCACCCAGGGCGGCGCCGTCGCCCGCGCGGCCGCCGAGATCGGCGACTTCCTGCACGCCAAGTACCTGATCGCCTTCACCCAGTCCGGCGACACCGCCCGGCGGCTCACCCGCTACCGCTCACCGATCCCGGTGCTCGCCTTCACCTACGAGCCGGCGGTGCGCAGCCAACTCGCCCTCACCTGGGGCGTGGAGACCTTCCTCGGGCCGTTCGCGCCGACCACGGACCAGATGGTCGAACAGGTCGACGCGGCGCTGCTGTCGCTCGGCCGCTGCCAGAAGGGCGACATCGTCATCATCACGGCCGGCTCACCCCCCGGCCTCGCCGGCTCCACCAACCTCGTCCGCGTCCACCACGTGGGGACCCTGGACGCCTGACGGTTCCTCGGCGGCGCGGCCCTCCGGCGAGGGCCGCGCCGCTGTCAGTACTTGGGGCCGATGTGGGCGTCCATGAGGGCGACCGAGTCCTTGCGGGCGACGGAGATGTTGACCTGGCCGGTGGGGCGGGGGATCGAGGCCTTCCACTGGACGCCGACCGCGTCGAGGGTGGCGGTGAGGAGGCCGATGATGTCGGTGGAGGTGTTGGTGAAGAAGTATCGGGGGTATTCGTAGCGACGGACTACGCCGTCGACGGTCTTGGTCGCCCAGTTGGTGATGCGGCAACCATCGGAGTGGATGAGGCCGCGCAGGAACTCCCAGGGGTGGGCGTCGACGATCTCCTGCTGCCAGGGCTCCAGGGCTATGGTGCGCTGGTGCTTCTTGCCGGGGCCGTGCTGGGGGAAGTGACAGGTCAGATGGTTCGAGTAGACCTTGACGTCGTGGCATCCGGCGCGCCGCACTCGGCAGGGCTTGTTGTTAGGGAGAACCTGACGCATGGCTTGTTCGACGGAATCCATGATGCCTGGCCACTTGTCGTCACAGGTGATCTGGAGGCTCTGCGTCCTGCGGTACTCGTTGGGCAGGAGGATGTGGCCGTCACCGAGATAGAGGCCGAGTAGGTAGGCGTAAGCAGGGCGGTTCAGCTCGTCGCCATAGCAGTGCATGCACGCGGAGCGCTTACGGCCGGGGAGCTCGTCACGTTTGGCGAGGTCTTGGTGCTTCCACCAGGAGACCGTGCCCTGCGGGACACGAAGGCGGCGGGACACTTCGGCATTGCTGATGCCTCGACGCAGGAGGTGGACGGCCTGTTCGCGCACAGAGTGAGTGGTCATGTACGCCAGGGTCGGGCGCGTCAAGCCGGATGGTGGACGCTTTGGGTGTGATCCACTGGATGGGGTGAATTTCCCGCAGCCTGGGAATATGGGGAAGAATCCGGTGCCGGGTGCGGGATTCGAACCCGCAAGCCCTTTCGGGCAGATGTGTTTGAGACATCCGTGTATGCCGTTCCACCAACCCGGCGGGGCCAGTCCCGACAGAGCATACCGGCTGTGTGTGGTCCACCGCTGCTAGGTACCCTCGATTACTGCAGTACCCCGCCGGAACGAGGAGCCCCGTGAGCACCGCCGACGAGCAGGCACAGCCGCTTGAGACCGATACGCCCCAGATCACCCGGATTGTGATCGCCGAGGACGAGGCGTTGATCCGTCTCGATCTGAAGGAGATGCTGGAGGAGGAGGGGTACACCGTCGTCGGCGAAGCGGGGGACGGCGCTACGGCGGTGAAGCTCGTGGAGGAGCTGAAGCCGGATCTGGCGATCTTCGACGTGAAGATGCCGATCCTGGACGGGCTGTCGGCGGCCGAGCAGATCCACGAGAAGCACCTGGCGCCCGTCCTGATGCTGACCGCGTTCTCGCAGCGGGAACTGGTGGACCGGGCGCGGGACGCCGGGGCGATGGCGTACATCGTGAAGCCGTTCTCGAAGTCGGACCTGGTGCCGGCGATCGAGATGGCGGTGTCGCGGTACACCGAGATGCGGGCGCTGGAGAAGGAGATCGGGGATCTCACCCAGCGGCTGGAGACCCGGAAGCTGGTGGACCGGGCGAAGGGTGTGCTGCAGACGAAGTTCGGGCTGAACGAGCCCGCCGCGTTCCGGTGGATCCAGAAGACCTCGATGGACCGGCGGATGACGATGGCCGCGGTGGCCGAGGCGGTCATCGAGGAGGGCGAGGCCCAGGACCGCAAGAAGGCGGAAGAGGGTCAGTCCGAGTAGCACGGACATGGGGAAGGGCCCGGCAGATCGGATCTGCCGGGCCCTTCCGGTTGCTCAGTCCTCGCCGAGGTAGGCCTTGCGGACGGACTCGTCGTGCAGGAGGTCCGCGCCGGTGCCGTCGAGGACGATGCGGCCGGTCTCCATGACGTAGCCGCGGTCGGAGAGCGACAGCGCCGCCTGGGCGTTCTGCTCGACGAGCAGGATCGTCGTGCCGCCGGCCTTCAGCTCGACGATGGTGGCCATGATCTTCTGCATCATCAGCGGCGAGAGGCCCATGGACGGCTCGTCGAGCATGAGCAGCTTGGGCTGGGACATCAGCGCCCGGCCCATGGCGAGCATCTGCTGCTCGCCGCCCGACAGGGTGCCGGCGGCCTGCTTGCGGCGTTCGCCGAGGATGGGGAAGAGGCCGTACGCGCGCTCGACGTCGGCGGCGATGCCGGCGGTGTCGGTGCGCAGGAAGGCGCCGAGGAGGAGGTTCTCCTCGATGGTCATGCGCGGGAAGATGTGCCGGCCTTCGGGGGAGTGGGCGAGGCCGAGGGCGACGATCTTGTGCGCGGGGACGGTGGAGAGGTCCTGGCCGTCGAAGGTGATGCGGCCGGCGGTGGGCTTGAGGAGGCCGGAGAGGGTGCGCAGGGTGGTGGTCTTGCCGGCGCCGTTGGTGCCGATGAGGGTGGTGACCTCGCCCCGGTTCGCGGTGAAGCTGATGCCCTTGACGGCCTCGATCTTGCCGTAGGCGACGCGGAGGTCCTGGACTTCGAGGAGCGCGGTCACTTGGTGTCCTCCGGTGCTGCGGGGGTGGTGCCTTCGAGCGGGGCGCCGAGGTAGGCGGTGATGACGCGTTCGTCGTTCTGGACGGTCTCGCGGTCGCCTTCGACGATCTTCTGGCCCTGGACGAGGACGGCGGTCCGGTCGCAGAGGTTGAAGATGAAGCGCATGTCGTGCTCGATGACGAGGATGGAGATGCCCTTGTCGCGGATGGCGAAGACGAGTTCCTCGGCGGCGCGGGTCTCCTGGGGGTTCATGCCGGCGGTGGGTTCGTCCAGCAGCAGCAGGCCGGGTTCGGAGGCGAGGGCGCGGGCGATCTCCAGCTTGCGCTGCTCGCCGTAGGGGAGGTTGCGGGCGAGGTGGTCGGCCTTGTCGGCGAGGCCGGTGAAGGCGAGGAGTTCCATGGCCTTGTCGCGGCTCTCGGCCTCGGCGCGGTGGTAGCCGGGGCCGCGCAGGATGGCGGAGAAGATGCCTTCCTTGGTGCGGGTGTGGCGGCCGACGAGGACGTTCTCCAGGACGGTCATGTTGGCGAAGAGCCGGATGTTCTGGAAGGTGCGGGCGATGCCGGCCTGGGTGACGAGGTGGGGCTTGGGGGGCAGGACGTCGCCGCGGTAGGTGACGCGGCCTTCGGTGGGGACGTAGAGGCCGGTGAGGCAGTTGAAGAAGGTGGTCTTGCCGGCGCCGTTGGGGCCGATGAGGCCGATGATCTCGCCTTCGCCGACGGTGAGGGAGACGTCGTTGACGGCGGTGAGGCCGCCGAAGCGCATGGTGACGCCGGTGACGTCGAGCAGGGGGGTGGCGGTGGTGGTCATCTGGTGGGTCACGCCCCTGCCTTGGTGAGTGCGGTGTCTTCGCCGGCGGGTTGGGCGGGGATGGCGGCTTCGTGGAATTCGAGCTGGGAGCGCCGGTTGGGGATGAGGCCCTCGGGGCGCACGCGCATCAGGACGATGAGGGCGGCGCCGAAGGCGAGGAGCTGGTAGTCGGCGAGGAATTCGAGCTTCTTCGGGATGAGGAAGAGGAGGGTCGCGCCGACGAGGGGGCCGCTGATGGTGCCCATGCCGCCGAGGATGACGGCGGCGAGGAGGAACGCGGAGTTCGGGGGGAGGGCTTCGGCGAAGGTGTACTGGTCGGGGGTGACGGTGTAGCTGACGTGGGCCTGGACGGTGCCGGCGAGGCCGGCGAGGAAGGCGCCGAGGGCGAAGGCGAGGAGCTTGAGCCGGAAGCCGTTGATGCCCATGGCCTCGGCGGCGGTCTCGTCCTCGCGGATGGCGATCCAGGCGCGGCCGATGCGGGAGTTGCTGACCCGGGCGAAGACGAGCACGACCAGGGCGGTGACGAGGAGCATCAGCAGGTAGTAGTTGGAGAAGCGACCGAGTTCGATGCCGGCGACGGTGTGGGTCTTGCCGAGGTCGAAGCCGAAGATCTGCAGCTCCGGGATGCGCGGGATGCCGTTGGAGCCGTTGGTGACGTTGGGGCCGGTGGTCCCGTTGAGGTTGTTCATGACGATGCGGAAGATCTCGCCGAACCCGAGGGTGACGATGGCGAGGTAGTCGCCGCGCAGTCGCAGGGTGGGGGCGCCGATGATGACGCCGAAGATCATGGCGGCGACGGCACCGGTGAGCATCGCGGCCCAGAACGGGAACTGGACGTGGATGGGCGAGGCGGGGGAGCCGGAGACCAGGGCGGCGGCGTAGGCGCCGACGCCGAGGAAGGCGACGTATCCGAGGTCGAGCAGGCCGGCGAGGCCGACGACGATGTTGAGGCCGAGGGCGACGGTGGCGAAGATCAGGATGTTGGTGGCGACGGAGGTGTACTGGTCGTTGCCCTGGGTGAACGGGAAGCTCGCGGCGGCGGCGAAGGCGGCGCCGGTGGTGACCGGGCGGTGCTTGACGGTCAGCGCGCGCAGCCGGGTGACCAGGCCGGACTTGCCGAGGGCGACGGCGACGAAGCCGGCGAGCAGCAGGTAGCCGGTGAAGAGTTCGCCGTATTCGGTGTCGATGCCGAAGGTGATCGCGAACAGGCCGATGCCGAAGGCGGCGACGATGAGCAGGACCTCGGCCCAGGAGGGGAGTTCGCGGGGCGCGGCGAGCCGGCGCTCGATGGTGCCCAGGCGCAGCCAGGTGTTGGCGGCGTGGCCGAGCTGGAGCAGCAGGACGGCGCCGGTGGCGATCGCGAGGCCGCCGGCGAGGGCGGTGAGGACGGGCGCGACGGGCTTGTCGTCGGGGATGGCGTGGGTGCCGAACCAGACGAGCGGGGCGGCGGGGACGAGCAGGAAGAGCCGCTTGTCGACGATGCGCAGCGGGACGGTGGTGCGGCGGTCGAGGGGGAGGCCGAGGGCGCCGACGATGCCGAGCAGGCCGCCGGCGGCGAGGATCCAGCCGCCGGGTTCGAGGTTGGCGAGGCCGCCGAGTTCGACGGCGATGGCGGTGACGGAGTAGGCGCTGACGGCGAGGGCGCCGGTGGCGGCGTACAGGACGGCGTTGTGGCTGCCGCTGGGGGCGGCCCAGCGCAGGCCGGGGGTGCCGTGGGTGGCGAGCAGGAGGACGAGGGTGAGGGCGCCGGCGACGACGGCGAGCCACTGGAGGCCGGCGGGGGCGCCGTAGATGGTGAGGTCGCCGGGGAAGTCGCTGGTCCAGGTCCAGGACATGGCGGCGGAGGCGGCGGTGGCGAGGGCGCCGAGGCCGGTGAGGGCGGTGGCGGCGCGGGCCGGGAGGGGGATGACCGGGCTGGTCTCGGTGTGGGTGGTGGTCATGGTGGTCACGCCCTGTCCGCGACGCGCTCGCCGAGCAGGCCTTGTGGCCTGACGAGGAGCACCAGGATGAGGAGTACGAAGGCCCAGACGTCCTTCCAGGCGCCACCGCCGAAGAGGTGCATGCCGGGGATGTGTTCGACGTAGCCGGTGGCGAGGGCTTCGGCGAGGCCGAGGGCGACGCCGCCGAGCATGGCGCCGTAGATGTTGCCGATGCCGCCGAGGACGGCCGCGGTGAAGGCCTTGAGGCCGAGGATGAAGCCCATCCGGAAGTAGACCTGGCCGCTGCGCAGGCCGTAGGCGACGGCGGCGACGGCGGCGAAGGCGGCGCCGATGGCGAAGGCGAGGACGATGATCCGGTCGGTGTCGATGCCCATGAGCTTCGCCGTGTCCGGGTCCTGGCTGGTGGCCTGCATGGCGCGGCCGGAGCGGGTGCGGGTGACGAACCAGCTGAGGGCGAGCATGCACAGCGGGGCGGCGATGATCAGGAAGAGGTCGCTGCGCTGGATGGTGACGGAGCCGAGGCTGAAGGGGTCGCCGGGGATCTTCGGGAAGACTCGGGCCTTTTTGGCGTCGGGGTAGAAGGAGAAGACGAGTTGCTGCAGGAAGATGGACAGCCCGATCGCGGTGATGAGCGGGGCGAGTCGGGGGGCGCTGCGCAGCGGCCGGTAGGCGAAGCGTTCGGCGGCGACGGCGGTGAGGGTGGAGACCAGGATGCCGGCGATGAGCATCAGCGGTAGGGCTAGCCACAGGGTGGTGCCGCCGGGGAGGGCGAGGTAGGCGGTCAGGGCGCCGAAGCCGCCGACCATGACGATCTCGCCGTGGGCGAAGTTGATGAGCTGGACGATGCCGTAGACCATCGTGTAGCCGATCGCGACGAGTCCGTAGAGGGCGCCGAGGATCAGGCCGTTGGCCAGCTGCTGCGGTAGGTCGTGCACCGCTGGGCCTCCGTAGTGCGTTCGGGGTGTCCGCGTGGGTGGTGGGGATGTGGGGGCGGGGGGGGGGCCCGGGGGGGGCCCCCCCCCGCGGGTGGGTGGGGGGGGGGGGGGGGGCCCGCCCCCCGGGGGGGCCCCCGGGGGGGGGCCCGGGGGGGGGGCCGGGGGGCCC